>NZ_JBWBKF010000010.1:0-23756 GCF_057657925.1 Lederbergia sp. B243.17 | reverse complement strand
CCTTTTGCTTCTTCGTTCTTACGCTTGTCACCTCTGACCAATCGCCCTCCGCACTTAGGTATTATCCGGCTCCGGGCGATAGAGGCTCGAGGTCGTAAGCCCAAAGAAGTTAAAGGCTGGAAAGCGCCTTTTGCTTCTTCGTTCTTACGCTTGTCGCCTCTGACCAATCGCCCTCCGCACTTAAATAGGCATTAGTAGTTTTATTCCGAAAGCAATCAGGATGCAGCCTCCGAGGATTTCGCCGTAGATTCCGAGGTATCCTTGTACTTTCCGGCCGAGGAGCAGGCCAGACCATGTCATCAAGATGGCAGCCAGTCCGAAGATGAGTACGGCGAATGCTGCTTTGACGCCAAAGATGCCAAGGCTCAAGCCTGCCGAAAAACTGTCGATGCTGACAAGGAGGCCAAATAATAAAAGACCTGCTCCTACCGGGGCGACGAATGCATTCTCCTCTTCCTTGAAGGCGTACAGCACCATTTGGCCGCCGAGGAGAATGAGCAGGGTGCCGCCAACATAGATCGTTACCTGTCCGAACGTGCCGGAAAGCAGGTTGCCTGCGACAATCCCCAACAACGGCATGAGAATGTGAAAGACACCGACCGTCAGCCCTATGTAAAATATTTGCCGGAGCCGGAGTTTGTACATTCCCATTCCGAGCGCGATCGAAAAAGCATCCATGCTTACGGCAAATGCCATTACGCACAATGTAATCAGTTGCGGAAGAAGCATATGATATGCCCCCTTTCCCTGTGGACATGCTCATAAAAACATATGCAGGGAAGGAGGTTTGTAGACTTCTTTTCAGTTCTGTCGAATCCACTGATGACTGGCGGCTTTTTCGAGGCGGTTCATGATGGCGGCTCCCACCCCTTTTTCCGGGTATGCTTCAGCAAAAATGATGTCTGGCATCTTTTCATCAAATGCCCTGAGTCCGTCATATAGCGAGCGGGCGACTGAGGCGAGGTCATCGCGGCTGCCGCATTCAATAACAAAGTCAGCCTGATATCCAGGGGCTGTTTCCGCAGGTGCCAGAACACCGACCTTCAGTCCCTCATTACGCTTTTCATCAATGAGACGCTGCAGCCATTCGGGATCTCCATCCACTAAGAAAAGAGGGGATTTCGGCGCATAGTGCTTATATTTCATCCCGGGCGCCTTTGGTGCTGCCTCGCTGTCCTTAACTGCGGCATCCACAAAGACCGGACCGATCACCCTTTCAATCTCCTCTTTGGAAATTCCGCCCGGCCTGAGAATCACCGGTCGGCCTCCGGAAAGATCTATCACCGTCGATTCCACACCGACCCCTGTCGCACCTGCATCGACAATTCCAGCAATTTTACCTGACAGGTCTTCCTCTACATGTGCGGCCGTTGTCGGGCTTGGCCTGCCTGAGCGGTTTGCACTCGGCGCAGCTACAGGCACTCCTGCCGCATTGATCAAAGCCCTGGCGACCGGATGATCTGGCATCCTTATACCTACCGTATCCAATCCCGGGGTCACTTTTTCTGATACCGCTCCTTCTCTCTTCGCTAGCAGGATGGTCAAAGGGCCGGGCCAGAATGCATCTATTAATCTTTTTGCCCCTTCGGGCACGTTTTCCACAAGGGCCGCCAACTGGTCTATTTCACCGATATGGACAATGAGCGGGTTGTCACCGGGACGCCCCTTCGCTTCAAAAACCTTAGCAACGGCATCATCCGAAGCCGCATTCGCTCCGAGTCCGTAAACTGTTTCAGTTGGAAAAGCAACAACCTCATTTTTCCGCAAAAGTTCTGCCGCTTCCTCTATTTGTGGATAATCACCCCACTTATCCATAGGTTTATCCACATTCCACAACTTTGTTTTCATTCAATACACCTCTATACACGCTTTTATAAAAATAAACCTGTAATCCGCTATTTCCTTCGTTTTTTTTCCGAATTTCGACATTCAATCAATTGATTGATGAACAAATTGCCCACAGGGTGGGGATAATCAGCCTGATTTTGGGGATAACTTTTCCCTAAGCTGTGAATATCTCTGTTATTATACAGCAGTTTTCCCGAAAAAGAAAAACCCCATCGACATGAGGTTTCAAAATAGATTCTCCAGCAGTTCTTTCAAAAAGAATTTCACTTCCACTTCGCTTTCCGGCTCGGCCGCATATGTGGATGACTGATTCTGCTCTTCGTTGTTATCCACATTGTGGATTTCTTTTTCCTCAAAACCCGGGCTGACCGCTACACTGTTTGATACGTCGATAAAGCAGAGGGGAGGGAACAATACGCACCACCAGTTGGCTCCTCCGCCTTCGCCAAGCGTAATCAGGATCGCCTCGTACGTGCCAGCCGGATAATACAATTCACCGTATAATTTGGCCGGAAAAGGGACATCGCCGAATTCAACTTTCACCG
The DNA here is from genome assembly GCF_057657925.1 of Lederbergia sp. B243.17. Taxonomy (NCBI): domain Bacteria; kingdom Bacillati; phylum Bacillota; class Bacilli; order Caryophanales; family Bacillaceae; genus Lederbergia; species Lederbergia sp. B243.17. Next base: position 21,363 of record NZ_JBWBKF010000010.1, on the reverse strand, counting down.
AGTGGCTTAGGTTCATCTTTGCCATTTCTTCTCTTGCAATCTCTTCTATTGCCGGCAGCCGGGAAGAAATAATGTCTCTTGCCTCCTCGATAGACGTAAGGTCCCCCACCCACTTTGTAATTTCCTGATTGACTGCATCACGAATCTTCCTTTTTACATCCTGATCTTTGTCGCTGTCACTGTTGGCTAGAATCCGCAGACGAATCGCCTCGTCCGGAATGACAAGCGACTTTTCTGCCGCCTCAGCACTCTCTTGCTTTGGAATGAAGGCGCCTGCCATTGTTCCGAGTGCCAGCACAATTATATAAAGCCATGCGATTTTTTTCTGATAGAATGTATGAATGCTGTAATCCATTTCAACTGCCCCCTTCTTCTCACTAGGAACCAGTATGGACAAAATGAGAGTCACGTAAACTCTCAACATATTTTTTTCGTCTAAAAAACCCCGCCTCTTCATCAGAGAACGGGGTGGACAAGGACAATCCGATCTTTTCCATTGATATCAAAGACAATTTCCGATTCACAGCCTGAAAAAGCCGTCTCCATCATCGCCGCAACTTCTTCGCCCTGGCCGCGGCCGATTTCAAAAGCGATCAGGAATTTCTCTTCCATCATAGCGGGCAGCCCGGCAGCAAATCGGCGGTAAAAGTCAAGTCCGTCTGAGCCGCCGAACAGTGCGCTTTCCGGCTCATGCTCGCTTACCGTATCGGACAGTTCTGTTTTTTCCCCAATTGGAATGTAAGGGGGATTGGACACAACAATATCGAAGGTTTCGCCTGTAAATGGTTCCAGCAAATCACCTTGACGGAATTCAATTTCCGCACCAAGGCGATCCGCGTTTCTTTTTGCCATTCCCAGCGCAGCATCGGACAGATCCGAGGCAAAAACATTAAGCTGCGGCTGCTCAAGCTTTAGCGTAATGGCAATTGCCCCGCTCCCGGTCCCGACGTCAAGAAGGCGGGCCGGACGGTCACCGAAAAGCTTTCGGATACGGTCAAGCACCGCAACGATCAGCTCCTCCGTTTCCGGCCGAGGAATGAGCACGTCCCCATTTACATCAAAGCGTCTGCCAAAAAACTCTTCATACCCGAGAATATGCTGGACCGGCCTTCCGGAGGCATGCTCCTTTACTGCAGCAGTAAAACGGGTCCATTGCCCTTCCGGCAGCGGTTGCCTTTGCTCGGCGAACATCTTCGCCCGGCTCCAGCCGGTAATCCCTTGGAAAAGAAGTTCGCCTGCCCGTTCTTCGCGGCCATGGTCCTGCAAAAACGAAGAAGCCCATTTAAGGGCTTCGAAAACGTTGATGCCGTCCATCTTACTCATCGGCGCTCTCCAGCTTTTTCGACTGATCTTCGATGACAAGCGCATCAATGATTTCATCCAGCTTGCCTTCCAAAATCTGATCGAGCTTCTGGATCGTCAGGCCGATCCGGTGATCCGTTACCCGGTTCTGCGGAAAATTGTACGTACGGATCCGTTCAGACCGGTCACCTGATCCGACAGCCGATTTCCGGTTAGCATCATACTCAGCCTGCGCCTCCTGCTGAAACTTGTCGTAGACGCGGGCGCGGAGCACCTTCATCGCTTTTTCCTTGTTCTTGATCTGTGACTTCTCATCCTGGCAGGAAACGACGACCCCTGTCGGCAAATGAGTCAGCCGGACTGCAGACATCGTCGTATTTACGCTCTGTCCGCCCGGACCGCTCGATGCGAACGTGTCGACGCGAATGTCTTTTTCATGGATGTCAATTTCGACCTCTTCCGCTTCCGGCAGTACCGCAACAGTCGAAGTCGACGTGTGGATTCTTCCGCCAGACTCTGTTTCAGGCACACGCTGCACACGATGGGCGCCATTTTCATACTTCAGCTTTGAATAAGCGCCTTTGCCGTTGATCATGAAAATGATTTCCTTATATCCGCCGAGACCTGTGGAATGGGCTTCGATCACGTCGGTTTTCCACCCGTTGTTCTCCGCATAGCGGCTGTACATCCGGTAAAGATCCCCGGCAAACAGTGCTGCCTCGTCTCCCCCTGCAGCCCCGCGGATTTCCATAATGACGTTTTTGTCATCGTTCGGGTCTTTTGGTACAAGAAGGACTTTCAGCCGACCTTCCAGTTCCTCGAGCTTGTCTTCCAGCTCGCCGACCTCCTCCTTGACCATTTCCTTCATTTCCGGATCAAGCTTATCATCGAGCATTTCTTTCGCTTCTTTATATTGACTTTGAACGTTCTTATATTCACGGTAGGCTTCAACCGTTTCCGCGATTGCCGACTGCTCTTTGGAATACTCCCGCAGCTTCGTCGCATCGTTGACGATCTCCGGATCGCTCAACAGTTCATTCAGCCTGTCATAGCGCTCTTCCACTGACTGCAATTTGTCGAACATGCTATTCACCTCAGATTGTTTGCATAAGTGCACTATTATAGTATACAGATGGATTTATTCAAAGCAAACAAAAATAAGAAAAACAGGCCGTATACCCAAAGCCCAAATAAAAAAGAGACAATCCGGAAGGCTTCCCCAAGGATCATCTCTATGTACATTCATTCTTTTTCCAAAGCCGCCTGCAGCTCGGCATTGATGCCGGCCGGCACTTCATGGTGGTGGCGGCATCTTGCTTCATATGACTCTGATGCTCCGACCAAAATGACTGGATCTTCATAGCAAGCCGGCTGCCCGTTGATCAGGCGCTGTGTCCGGCTAGCAGGCGATCCACATACCGCACAGACAGCCTGAAGCTTGGTCACCTGCTCGGCAATTGCCATCAGTTCCGGCATCGGACCGAACGGCTCGCCCCGGAAATCCTGATCCAGTCCTGCGACGATGACGCGATGCCCACTGTTCGCCAACTGCTGGGCGACTGCTGTGATCCCATCGTCAAAAAATTGGGCTTCATCTATTGAGACCACGTCAATATCGGCGTGGACCATCCCAAGAATTTCAGCCGAATCCGCAACTGCATGGGCATGGATCGCTGTGCCGTTATGGGAGACTACCTCAGTAATGCTATAACGGTCATCAAGCTGCGGTTTGAATACCATAATGCTCTGCTTGGCAAATTGCGTACGCCGCACACGGCGGATCAGTTCTTCTGATTTCCCTGAGAACATGCTGCCGCAGATCACCTCGACCCAGCCTGAATGCTTCATTATCATATCCATAAAAATGCCGCTCCTTCCTTGCTTAAGGGGTATTTTCCCCGATAGTAGGGTGAATAACCGAGTTAAAAGAAAACGAGTAAAAAACACAACCGAGAGGTATGATGTTGCTCCCTTTCACGCGCATGACTTAGCCCAGGCTGCGACGGAAAGAGGTCACCCGAGCAACATTTATCCAAGGATTCCAACCAAATAGGCATAAAAAAACAGGCAAGCGTTCTTGCCTGTCCAGGCTGGCAGCAACGCCGCAGCCTGATTCTTCATATGTACAAAACAGAACAGGCAGTTGCCTGCCTGTTCATTGTTTTTTTAGTTTTCTTCAGACTTAAGACCGTATTTTTTGTTAAAGCGGTCTACGCGGCCTGCTGCGCTAGCAAATTTCTGACGGCCAGTGTAGAAAGGATGGCATTCTGAGCAAACTTCGACGCGTACGTTTTCTTTAACAGAACCGCTTTCGAATTCGTTGCCGCATGCACATGTAACTTTAACTGTTTTGTAATCTGGATGAATTCCTGCTTTCATTACCTTTCAGCTCCTTATGCCCTGAATCATTTGCTGAAACAGAGTTTGTCTATTAACGATGCGGTTTGCCGCATTCATTTTTAAAATCACTTTATTATTATATCAAGTATACCCACAAAATGCAATCGATTATAAAAGATTTTTCGAATTAGCATTCGGCTTCATTTCTGCAGAAAGCATGGTGAAGAAATCTTCGTTCGTCTTCGACTGTTTTAGCTTACGCAGGAATTTCTCGGCAAAATCCGGCGAGTCGGACATTGCTTTTCGCAGCTTCCACAGCTTTTCGAGCTGATCTCTCGGTACAAGGAGCTCTTCCTTTCTTGTACCAGATCGGCGGATGTCAATAGCAGGGAAGATTCTCCGTTCTGACAGAGAGCGGTCGAGATGAAGTTCGAGATTTCCTGTTCCCTTGAATTCCTCATAAATCACGTCATCCATGCGGGAGCCGGTGTCCACCAAAGCAGTTGCCAAGATCGTCAGGCTTCCGCCCTCTTCAATGTTTCGGGCTGCACCGAAGAAACGCTTCGGGCGATGAAAGGCAGCCGGATCGATTCCGCCTGAAAGGGTTCTGCCGCTCGGCGGAATCACAAGGTTGTAGGCGCGGGCCAAGCGTGTAATACTATCCATCAAGATGATGACATCACGCTTATGCTCGACAAGACGCATCGCCCGCTCAAGGACGAGCTCTGCAACCTTGATATGGTTTTCGGGAACTTCATCAAAAGTGGAGCTGACGACTTCAGCATCGACAGAACGCTCGATGTCCGTCACCTCTTCAGGACGTTCGTCGATCAGCAGGACAATCAGTTCAGATTCCGGATGGTTCGTCGTAATCGCGTTCGCTATGGACTTGAGCAGCATCGTTTTTCCCGCTTTTGGAGGAGCAACGATCAGTCCCCTCTGACCGAATCCTACAGGGGAGACAAGATCCATGATCCTCGTCGACAAGTTCGATGGTGTCGTTTCAAGTTTAATCTGACGGTCTGGATAAAGAGGTGTCAGGCCAGGAAAGTGGACACGTTCTTTCGCTGTTTCTGGATCTTCCCCATTGACCGCTTCCACATGAAGCAGGCCGAAGTAGCGCTCATTCTCTTTCGGCGGGCGTACTTTTCCGGAAACCTTGTCCCCGTTCCTAAGATCAAATCTGCGAATTTGCGATGCAGAAATGTAAATGTCTTCGGAGCTTGCCGTATAGTTGATCGGCCTTAGGAATCCAAAACCTTCAGATTGGATGATTTCGAGTACTCCTTCCATGAAGAAGAAGCCTTCCCGTTCCGCACGCGCTTTTAAGATCGCAAAAATGAGTTCTTTCTTTGTCAGTTTGCTGTAATATGAAACTTTGTATTCTTTGGCCAGCTCATAGAGCTCCTTCAGTTTCATATCTTCCAGCAAGGAAATGGTTAATTCAGCCATATCTACACCACACTTTTAAAATTTTCGTTTATGAAAAATCCGTTTATAACAAGTAAATAGAAGATCGGAAGGATTGATGGTAGAAGGATTGGTTGCAGTTTGAAGTGAGAAGAGAGTCTCCCTATTCTATTTTAACTGTTTTTAACAAGAGAGAGAAGGGGTTTGTGCGGGATCAGAAGCGAATTTTTGGATTTTCATCCGCCTCTGCCTATCCCGGTTTTCCCTTCTCCATCCCAGCTTATCTGATGACCATGTTCGGTTTTTTATGGAGGCTGTGCCTGCCGTCGACAAAACGGACAGTACCCGATTTCGCTCTCATGACAACCGAATGGGTGCTTCCATATGTACCCTTGAATTGGACGCCGCGGAGCAATTCCCCATCAGTCACACCCGTTGCGGCAAAAATCGCATCATCGCCGCGGACGAGATCCTCCATTCTGAGAACATTGCCCAAGTCGATTCCCATTTTCTTGCAACGTTCAAGTTCTGCATCATTCTGCGGGAGCAGCTTGCCCTGGATCTCGCCTCCGAGGCATTTGAGCGCAACGGCGGCAAGCACCCCTTCAGGTGCACCTCCCGAGCCGAAAAGAATGTCGACGCCCGTTTCATCAAACGCTGTGTTGATTGCGCCGGCTACATCGCCATCCGAAATGAGCTTGATTCTTGCCCCTGCTTCCCGTAATGCGGCGATGATCCCTTCATGGCGCTCACGATGCAAAACAGTGGCAACGACATCTTCTACATCTTTGTTCTTGGCTTTCGCAACAGCCTTCAGGTTGTCGAGAACAGAAGCATTGATGTCCACCTGCCCTACCGCTTCCGGGCCGACTGCGATTTTCTCCATATACATGTCTGGAGCATGCAGAAGGTTGCCGTCATCCGCGACCGCCAGTACAGTCAGTGCATTCCATCCTCCGGAGGCGACAAGATTTGTCCCTTCCAGCGGATCGACCGCAACATCAACCCGCGGGCCGTACCCTGTGCCAAGCTTCTCCCCGATATAAAGCATCGGAGCTTCGTCCATTTCCCCTTCACCGATGACGACTGTTCCCTTCATCGGAATCGTATCGAACACATCTCTCATCGCTGAGGTGGCTGCACCATCAGCCTCGTCTTTTTTTCCGCGGCCCATCCAGCGCGCAGAAGAAAGAGCTGCCGCTTCTGTGACGCGGACAAGCTCCATCGATAAACTTCTCTCCATCGTGCAGTCCCCCTGTTTATTGTCTGGCCCTGCTTGATGTCTATAGTATATATCAGTTACGGGCCTGTTTCAAAAGCCCGTTTTTTCACGAGCTTTTGATTTGGTCCTTCTCATCCTCTGACATTTCTTCCCGCCAGATCGTCGCCCCAAGTCCATTCAATTTCTCAACGAGTCCGCTGTAGCCGCGGTCGATATGCTCCAGCCCCGTCACTTCAGTGATCCCTTCTGCCAGCAGTCCAGCGATAACAAGCGCTGCGCCTGCACGCAGATCGGACGCCTTTACCTTTGCGCCTTGAAGCGGAGAAGGTCCATTCACAATCGCTGACCGTCCTTCTACTTTGATGTTTGCGTTCATTCTCCGCAATTCATCAATATGCTTGAATCGGGCAGAGTAGATCGTATCGGTAACGATCGACGATCCTTCCGCTCTCGTCAGAAGGACAGTGAATGGCTGCTGCAAGTCAGTAGGGAATCCTGGGTACACGAGCGTTTTAATATCAACAGGTTTCAGATTTTCGCTTTTGCCGATATAAATATGCTCGTCCCCTGTTTCAATCGGGATGCCCATTTCCCTCAATTTCGCCGTAAGCGATTCGAGATGGAGCGGAATGACATTGTCGATCAGCACACCCTCGCCTGCTGCAGCGCCTAAAATCATATAGGTCCCCGCCTCAATCCGGTCAGGAATGATCGTATGACGGCAGCCGTTTAAGCTGTCGACCCCATCAATCCGGATGACATCGGTACCGGCTCCCTTGATTTTTGCCCCCATATTCGTCAGCAAAGTGGCAACATCAATGATCTCCGGTTCCTTCGCAGCATTCTCGATGACCGTCCGTCCTTTTGCCCGTACGGCTGCAAGCATGATATTAATTGTGGCTCCGACACTGACGACGTCCAGGTAAATCCGGGCACCGCGCAATTCGTCCGCACGCAGATAGATGGCACCTTGTTCATTGGTCACCTTCGCACCAAGTGCTTCAAAGCCTTTTATATGTTGATCGATGGGCCGCGGGCCTAAGTGGCAGCCGCCGGGCAGTCCGATGACCGCTTTTTTGAAGCGTCCCAGCATTGCGCCCATCAAATAATAGGATGCTCTCAGTTTCTTGACTCTCCCATTCGGCAGCGGCATGGAGACCATTGTGCTCGGGTCAACCGTCATTTCACCTTCGCGGAATGTAACATTTCCGCCGATTTCCTCAAGCAGTTCCTTCAGCGTATGAACGTCAGAAATATCAGGGAGGCCTTCGATCGTTACAGGCGACTCAGCTAAGATTGTCGCAGGAATCAAGGCAACCGCGCTATTTTTCGCACCGCTGACTTTAATTGTTCCTTTCAGTGGATAACCGCCTGCAATTTTGAGCTTTTCCATTTTAGACTTCCTCTCTTGCCAGATTAAAAAATTCATATTTTGTGCATAGATTTGGCATTATACAAGTAGTATAAACGATTTTAGCCGAGACATGCGCAATGAAATGAAAATTTAACCCGATTGTAAGAAAAAGATGGCAGTTATTTACAGGCGGAGAAAAAGGAGCTGCATATTGCCGCTCCTTTTTTATCGCCGGATCATTTTCTTCCGCTTGCTTCCCAGTCGTGCATAAATGCCTCGATTCCCTTGTCTGTCAGCGGATGTTTGAACAGCTGGACAAGAACTTTGTACGGGAGCGTGGCGATATGGGCACCGCTTAGCGCAGCATCTGCGATATGCTGCGGGTGGCGGATAGAAGCGGCAATAATTTCCGTTTTAATATCATGAATGGCAAACAGCTCGGCGATCTGAGAAATGAGCACTGCACCGTCATGGCCGATGTCATCAAGCCTGCCAATGAACGGTGAAACATAAGTAGCACCGGCACGGGCCGCAACGAGAGCCTGGTTCATACTAAAAATCAGCGTCACATTCGTTTTGATACCTTCCTTCGAGAGAATGCTGACGGCCTTCATCCCATCGGCTGTCATCGGAATTTTGACAGTGATGTTCGGCGCGATTGCCGCCAGCTCACGGCCTTCTTTGACCATGCCGTCCGTATCAAGTGCAATGACTTCCGCACTGACAGACCCTTTGATGAATGAAGTGATTTCACGAAGGCGATCATGGAATGAAATATCTTCTTCTTTTGCAATTAACGACGGGTTGGTCGTCACTCCATCAATAATGCCGTACTCATGAGCTTTTTCGATTTCATTGAGGTTTGCCGTGTCGATAAATAATTTCATTGAATTCCATCTCCCTTTTCTCCCGTTGTGCCGGGCTGTTATGGTAGCGCATACTTTTCTTTTAAAAAAATGAACCGCAGAACTTTTTGTTGACCGGCCAATAGTTTTAAATATTCAAACTTATCCTTTTGTATCAAAACCGCCCAGGACCCTGCCTGGGCGGCTCTTAAAACTGGATGTTCGCTGCTTATGCTTTGTTAGAGGAACCGAATTCGCGCATTTTGCCGATGACGGTTTCTTTGATTGCATCGCGAGCAGGACCCAAGTATTTGCGCGGATCGTATTCGTTCGGTTTTGCAGCCAACACTTCGCGGACAACTTTCGCGGATGAAATTTGGTTTTCTGTGTTGACATTGATTTTTGCTGTACCGAGAGAAATGGCACGCTGGATATCTTTTGTCGGAATGCCTGTTCCACCGTGGAGGACAAGCGGCACACCTGTAAGTTTCATGACTTCTTCCATCCGGTCAAACCCGAGGTTCGGCTCACCTTTGTAAGGTCCATGAACGGAACCGAGCGCCGGCGCGAAGCAGTCGACATTCGTTTCGCGGACAAGACGGTCGCATTCTTCAGGGATCGCATAAGCTGCATCCGCATCGCTGACAGTCAAGTCGTCTTCCTGGCCGCCGATACGTCCGAGTTCCGCTTCAACGGAAACGCCGAGAATATGGGCAAGCTCAACAACTTTCTTTGTAAGCTGGATGTTTTCTTCAAGCGGGAAGTGAGATCCGTCGATCATGACTGATGTGAAACCTGCGTCGATCGCTTTTGCACAAGCTTCAAAGCTTGAGCCGTGGTCAAGATGGATGGCAACCGGAACAGTTACTCCATATTCCTCCATTAATGCTTTGACCATTTCGACAACGAGCTTGAAACCGCCCATGTAACGCGCAGCACCTTCAGAAACACCGAGAATAACTGGTGATTTCTCTTCTTGGGCCGCTAGCAGGATCGCTTGCGTGAATTCCAAGTTATTCACGTTGAATTGTCCGACTGCGTAATGTTCTTCCTTTGCTTTATTGAGCATGTCTGTCATGGATACTAAAGGCATGTTCTTTCCTCCTTGTGTGTGTACTGCTATTATGTAACGGCAGCTCTGTTTTTTTCATGTTCATCATATCAAAACATTTCATCCTTTACCACGTTCAAGCGCAGATACATGAAAAGGACATAATGATACCGTTTGCAAGTTCGTTTTTATCTCCCTCCATTGTTAGTATGCTCCTCCATAACCATTTTCGATACTATGTATGCTCCAAATACCGCTTGACCGCCTGGCGGATCTCCTCGATGTCGAATGGCTTCGGAAAATGCGCGAGAATGCCAAGATCCCTGGCGGCTTCCATCATTTTTAACTCCCCGTAAGCTGTCATGATGATCACCCGGATATCCGGATCGATCTCCTTCATATGCTGTAAAATTTCAATTCCATCCATTCCAGGAATTTTCATATCGAGCAACACAAGGTCCGGAGTATGTTCCCTTGTAATTTCCAATGCCTGCGGGCCATTAGCCGCCTGGAAAATTTCGTAGCCTTCTTTTTGTAAAATTTCATTCAACAATACCCGTATGCCGAACTGATCATCGACAATCAAAACTTTTTCCCTCATGTTATCCCCCTCTTCACGGATCATCGTTATCATTTCGGGCAAGGCACCCATACCGTATTTTTCGTCTTGGTACGGCTCTGCCCCGAATGCTTGGCATTTTTCTAACTTTTTCTAACTGATTATACTTTCTTCGCTGCCAGAGCAATAATATCCTCCTTATATCCATAGACGAAATATAAGAGGAAAAAGTTCTGCTCATGTATAATAAACGTATCTTGCAGAAGGAGTGAGCCTAATGCTAAAAATGTTCACGACACAATTGACAGGCTTATTTACCCGCATCAGGGAGAAAGAAGAGTTCGATATTGAGGACGGAGCACGCCTGCTTGCCCAGGCGCCTGTCGGAGAAGGGAAAATCTACATAGCCGGCTTCGGGGAGATGGGAGGCATCGCGGATGAGGCGCTGCACGGCGCCGAGCCGCTTCAAGGGGCGGCTCGCTTTACAGATCTGGCTTCCGTAGGGCAGCCGGACCGTGTTTTGATTTTTACCCGCTACAATGATGATCCGCAAGCAGTCGCACTTGCGAGAGAGCTGGCTGATTTATCTATTCCCTTTGTTGCGGTATCAGGTTTGAAGCCGGATATTGAGGAAGGACTGGAGGAGCTTGCAGATGTCCACCTTGATACGCGGTTGATCAAGCCGATGCTTCCTGCTGAAGACGGCACCCGTGTCGGCTTCCCTTCTTCAATGGCCGGACTGTATTTGTACTTTGCATTGAGGTTTTCGATTGAGGAAATGCTTGAAGAATATGGGGAATAAGATGAGGCAGGCAGCGTGATCGCCTGCTTTTTTTTGTGGTTTTGCAAGGATTGCGAGAGGCGTATTTGTGAATCATTACACATACACACCCCTGATTCCGGAAGAAGTTGATATATTTTGCGAGAGTAAGATATATCCGGCAGGACGGCGATATCCGCGGCCGCTTCCCGTATCTTAGCAACTTGCACGGCCGAGCGATGCAGCCACAACGCCCCCGGTTACAAAAATATATTTTGACACACCAGACCTCCGGCTTACTTCTTTTAAGGAATAAAAAACACTCCCCTACAAAATGTAAGGGAGCGGAGCTTATCGTGCTAACATCCTTTTTCAAGGAAAAGAAGCCAAGAGTTACTCTTCTTCTTCATCTTCCTCTTCTTCCTCATCCTCGTCGACCTCGACTTCTTCCTCATCTTCGAGTTCATATTCGTCGTCATCAAGAAGCACTTCATCTTCGTCTTCGAATTCCTCTTCTTCTTCTTCACGGAGGGCTTCAAGGCTTTCGTCTTCGTCTTCATCAAGATCATCGACCAGATCGTCTTCATCCTCATCGAAGTCAAAGTCGTCTTCATCTTCAAGCAGATCTTCGTCCTCGTCGATCGCTTTCTTTTTCTTTTTCTTCTTCGTTTTCAAAGGAGTGATAACTTCTTCATCAATTTGGTCATACGGATACCACTCACGCAGCCCCCAGCGATTTTCGCCAAGCGACATGAAGCCGCCGTCTACGTTCAAATCCGTGTAAAACTGGACCATTCTTGAGCGGAGCTCCTCGTCGGAAATCTCCAATACTTTGCCGATCTCCTCAACAAGCTCATTGAAGGAATAGGCTTGCTTCTTTTCGGCAAGGATATTCCGGGCGATTTCAATAAAAGACATCTCTCTTAATTCTTCTTTCGATCTTTCCTGCAAGTTCAATGAACGCACACCCTTTCAGTCTGCATATTCAAAAGGCATCTAGTTTTCATACCTTGATAGAAAAAATTCCATACTCAACAATTATAAACAAATCCCTTTCACTTTAGCCACTCTTTTCCGCCGATATTATTTGTTTTCTTTTTGCTGCTTGTTATCAATGGTGTGTGGGGTGTTTTCTGGAGAGGTTGTGGCCAAGCGGTGTCCGAAATAAAAAAGAATGAAAGAAGCCAGGAGGAATGGAATGGCGCCTAGTGAAAGCTGGTAAAGTATATAGCTTGCAGATACAGCGATGACAGTCCCAACGGCAATGAGGAAGTATTTCATATTTTCACGTCCTGTCAAGAGAGATCTGTTGCATGAATGAGTACGATGCCCTGTGCTTTCTATATACCCAATTTCTTTGAAGGAACAGACTGGGAGAGCAATAGGTCTTACTTCATATTTTATCCGATTTCCTTCTGATTATCCAAAATTTGCAATGCTGTTCCTCAAAAGAATTGAGGCGGAGGGGAAATAGAAAAAAAGGCTGCCAGAGGAAATCAGCTCATACTGATTTTTGTCTGGACAGCCCTTGCGGAAATCACATATTTCTTCTGTATTGGCCGCCGACTTCATAAAGGGCATTTGTAATCTGCCCGAGGCTGGCCGTTTTGGTCGTTTCCATCAATTCGGCGAAAATATTGCCGCCGCTGACAGCTGTTTCTTTAAGTTTTTTGAGTGCAGCTGCGGACCGGTCTTTGTTTGTTTCCTGAAAGTCCTGGAGGTTTCGAATCTGTGTTTCTTTTTCCTCGGTAGTTGCCCGAGCGAGTTCAATCGTATCCATCTCCTCTTCCCCAGGCGGGTTCGGATTCAGGTAGGTGTTGACACCGATAATCGGAAGCTCGCCGGAATGCTTGAGCATTTCATAATGCATTGATTCTTCCTGGATTTTTCCGCGCTGGTACTGGGTTTCCATTGCGCCAAGTACACCGCCACGATCATTCAGCCGCTCAAACTCCTGGAGGACGGCTTCTTCGACAAGGTCTGTCAGTTCTTCGATAATAAAGGAACCTTGCAGCGGGTTTTCATTTTTCGACAGGCCATGTTCCTTAGTAATGATCATCTGGATCGCCATCGCCCGCCTGACCGATTCTTCCGTCGGCGTTGTGATCGCTTCGTCATACGCGTTCGTATGAAGCGAGTTGCAATTGTCCTGCAGGGCCATCAGTGCCTGGAGGGTCGTGCGGATGTCATTGAAATCAATCTCCTGTGCATGGAGCGACCTTCCTGATGTCTGCACGTGGTATTTCAGTTTCTGGCTCCGCTCATTCGCCCCATATTTGTCCCGCATCGCCGTGGCCCAGATTCTTCTGGCGACCCGGCCGATAACCGTATATTCCGGGTCAAGGCCATTTGAGAAGAAGAAGGACAGGTTGGGAGCAAAATCGTTAATGTCCATGCCGCGGCTCAAGTAATATTCGACGTACGTGAAACCGTTCGCGAGTGTGAAAGCCAGCTGCGAGATCGGGTTCGCCCCCGCTTCAGCGATATGGTAGCCGGAGATGGATACCGAGTAGTAATTACGGACGCGGTGATCGATAAAGTACTGTTGAATGTCCCCCATCATCCGCAGGGCGAATTCGGTTGAGAAGATACATGTATTCTGGCCTTGGTCTTCTTTTAAAATATCAGCCTGGACAGTTCCTCGGACAGTCTGGAGTGTGGCTGCCTTTACTTCGGCATATTCCTGTTCAGTCAAGTCGCGTCCGAGTTCTTTTCTTTTCGCTTCCGCTTGCTGATCGATTGCCGTATTCATGAACATCGCTAAAATAATAGGCGCCGGTCCGTTGATTGTCATTGACACGGAAGTCGATGGAGCACAAAGGTCAAAGCCCGCATACAGTTTCTTCATATCATCAAGTGTGCAGATGCTGACGCCGCTTTCTCCGACCTTGCCGTAAATATCCGGGCGCCGATCCGGATCTTCTCCGTAAAGGGTAACTGAATCGAAAGCGGTGCTCAGTCTTTTCGCTTCATCGTCCTTCGACAGGTAATGGAAGCGGCGGTTCGTCCGCTCAGGCGTCCCTTCGCCGGCGAACTGGCGCTTCGGATCCTCCCCTTCGCGTTTGAACGGGAACACGCCTGCGGTGAACGGGAAGGAACCCGGCACATTTTCCTTGTATACCCATTTCAAGATTTCGCCGTAATCCTCGTATTTCGGCAGCGCCACTTTTGGAATGGCAAGGCCAGACAAACTCTTCGTCGTCAGCCGGGTGACAATCTCCCGGTCACGGATTTTTGTTGTGAAGCTGTCTCCGGCGTATTTTCCCTTCAGCGCCGGCCAATTGGCGAGTACTTTTTTCGAAGCGGGGGTCAACTCCTCTTCTGCGCCGTCCTTCAGCTTTTCCAGCGTTTCGAAAACAAGGCTGTCCTCATCGTTTTCTTTAGCGGCAGCGATAGCGCCCTCAAGTTGGAATACCTTTCGGGCGGCTTTCGCCTGAGCAAGGGCATGTTCGTGATAGCGCCGGACTGTATCGGCAATTTCGCGTAAATAGTACTGGCGGCTGTTCGGAATGATCACGTCCTGCTTTTCCACGACTGCTTTCGTCGAAAACGGCACCGGCCATTCTTCGCCTGTCTTCTCATTGATTTTTTCAATCAGCGCGGCAAATAGCGCATTTGTCCCCGGATCGTTGAACTGGCTCGCAATTGTTCCGTATACCGGCATCTCCTCGAGATTTTCATCGAAAAGCAGCCGGCTGCGCTGATATTGCTTCTGCACCTGGCTCCTAGCATCCTCTGAACCCTTCCGCTCAAATTTATTGATAACGATCAGGTCAGCATAGTCGATCATATCGATTTTTTCCAGCTGGGATGGCGCACCGAATTCGCTCGTCATCACATACATCGCTACATCGCTGATCTCGCTGATTTCCGCATCCCCCTGCCCGATTCCGCTCGTTTCAACGACGACCAGGTCAAAGCCTGCTGCCTTGACAACATGAATCGCATCCTTGATGGCAAGAGACAGTTCGCTCCTTGAACCGCGCGTGGCGAGGCTCCGCATATAGATTTGCGGCGAGAAGATCGCATTCATTCGGATCCGGTCGCCGAGCAGCGCTCCTCCGGTTTTCTGCTTCGTTGGGTCAACAGACAGAATTGCCACTTTCTTATCTGGAATTTCATTGATGAAGCGGCGGATCAGCTCATCCGTCAGCGAGCTCTTCCCGGCGCCGCCAGTACCCGTTATCCCAAGCACCGGGGTATTATGATTGCCCGCTTCTTTTTCAATCATCTCAAAAATTTCATCGAGCTCCGGGTTGTCGCCGTCCACCCGGCTTTCTGCAGCGGAAATAAGGGAAGCGACCGCTTTCGTATCGCCTTCCTTCAATTTTTCGGCCTTTTCCCCGAGCGTCTCACGGACAATCGGATAGTCGCATTCCTTAAGCATTCGGTTGATCATGCCTTGGAGTCCGAGCTTCCGTCCATCTTCCGGAGAGAAAATCCCTGCAATCCCGTAATCATGCAGTTCCTTGATCTCTTTCGGAATAATGACGCCGCCACCGCCGCCATAGATACGGATATGGGACGCTCCGCGCTCGGCAAGCAGGTCATGCATATATTTAAAATATTCGACATGCCCGCCTTGATAAGAAGACATGGCGATTCCTTGCACATCTTCCTGGATCGCCGCATTGACCACTTCCTCGACCGAACGGTTATGGCCGAGATGGATCACTTCGGCGCCGCTTGATTGCAAAATCCGCCTCATGATGTTGATGGAGGCGTCGTGGCCGTCAAACAGGCTTGACGCGGTCACAAACCTGACAGGATGTTTCGGCTTGTATATTTCTACAGTACTCATCTGAATCCTCCTCTTTAGCTAGTTGACAGTCCGGCTGTCCAGCCCGGAAATGAGCAGATCTGTCTGAATCCGGATATAGTCGTCGATCGAATAGGCTTTTTTCAATGCCCAGCGGCGGAAGCCCCACATCTGCCCCTGGACGAAGATGTTATGGGCGAGCAAATGCTGGTGGGTCGGGTCGAGATCAAGCTCACCCGTCTCGACGCATTTGGAGATGAGGCGCTCCAACAGCTCCACCATCTCCATCTCCTTTTTCAGTACATAAGGCAGGGCTTCATTCGACAATGACTTTGCTTCCTGGTACATAATAAGCACCTCGTCCTGCATGCTGTCGACGACTTTGAAATAATGGCTGATGCCGACTTTCAAGCTTTCGAGCGTCCCCTTCTCGACGTCCATCCGGTTCAGCCGGCTGATGACTTCATCGTAAATGCTGTCGCAGACGAGGTAGAGGACATCTTCTTTCGTCCGGATATATTCATAGAGTGTTCCGATGCTGAAGCCTGCCGCCTGTGCGATTTCGCGGGTCGTTGTCCGGTGAAAACCCTTCTGTTTGAAAAGCGAAACTGCCCCCTTCACCATTTGACTGCGCCGTTTTTTTACAAGCTGTTCATCTTTGACTGAAGCAAGGATCCTTTTTTTCTCACTCAACTTCTCTCCCCCTTGCCAAAGAGAGCTGAAGAATCGATCTTCAACTCTCTGGTCCTTCTTATTTCAAAACCATTCGCGAAATAACGAGCCGCTGAATTTCCTGCGTGCCTTCGTAAATCTGCGTTATTTTCGCATCGCGCATGAAGCGTTCGACCGGATAGTCCTTCGTATAGCCGTAGCCGCCGAAAATCTGGACCGCTTCTGTCGTTACTTTCATCGCCGTATCGCCGGACATTAGTTTCGACATCGCCGATTCCTTCCCATACGGCAGCCCTTTTGACTCCAGCCATGCAGCCTGGTAGGTTAGCAGCCGGCTCGCCTCTATACCCGTGGCCATATCGGCAAGCTTGAACGAAATCCCCTGGTTATCGGCAATCGGTTTTCCGAATTGCTTCCGCTCTTTCGCATAGCCGATAGCCGCATCAAGAGCGCCCTGTGCAATGCCGACCGCCTGTGCGGCGATGCCATTGCGTCCGCCGTCAAGTGTCATCATCGCGATTTTAAAGCCGTCCCCCGGCTCGCCGAGCATGTTTTCAGCCGGTACACGGCAATCTTCAAAAATGATTTCCGTTGTCGGCGAAGAGCGGATCCCGAGTTTTTTCTCCTTCTTGCCGACAGAGAAGCCTTCGAAATCTTTTTCAATGATGAATGCAGTCGAGCTTCGCTTATTGTCCGGATCGGTTAGCGCGAATACGACATAAATATCCGCGATGCCGCCATTTGTGATGAAAATTTTCGAGCCGTTCAAAATATAAGTATCGCCGTCTTTTTTGGCGACGGTTCTCATCGCACCGGCGTCGGACCCTGAATTCGGCTCTGTTAGCCCGTAAGCGCCAATCTTTTTCCCTTCCGCCATCGGGCGTAAGTATTTCTGCTTCTGCTCTTCGCTGCCAAATTTGAAGATCGGCCAGCCGGCAAGCGACGTATGGGCAGAAAGTGTGACGCCCGTTGAAGCGCAGACACGCGAAAGCTCCTCGACTGCGATGCAGTAGGCAAGATAATCGCTGCCGATACCGCCGTACTCCTCCGGCCACGGAATCCCCGTCAATCCGAGTTCCGCCATCTGCTTGAAAATCCCCACGTCGAATCGTTCTTCCTCATCTCGTTCCGCCGCAGTCGGCGCAACTTCATTCACCGCAAAGTCGCGGACCATTTTTCTGATCATTTCATGCTCTTCACTAAGACGAAAGTTCATCTCTCTATTTCCTCCCGACAGACAGGCCAAGTTTCCTGTTTGCTATTTTAATAGATGCTTGCCGATGACAATGCGCTGAATTTCGCTCGTGCCTTCATAAATTTCCGTGATTTTCGCATCGCGGAAATACCGTTCGACCGGATAATCCTCCGTATAGCCATAACCCCCGAAAATCTGTACTGCTTCAATTGCAGTGTCGACCGCCGTTTTTGAGGCGAACAGTTTTGCCATTGAGGCTTGCTGGCCACAAGGGATTTTTTTCGCCCAAAGATCGGCTGCCTGATAAATAAGCAGTCGCGACGCTTCGACGGCTGTTGCCATGTCGGCAATCTTGAAAGCGACGCCTTGCTGGTCTGCAATCGATTTGCCGAATTGCTGCCTTTCCTTTGCGTAGGTTGCTGCTGCGGAAAAAGCAGCATCGGCAATGCCGAGCGCCTGGGCGGCGATGCCGATCCGCCCGACGTCAAGATTCGCAAGGGCGATTTTGAACCCTTTCCCTTCTTCGCCGAGCAGGTTTTCCGCCGGCACTTTCATATTGTCAAATGTCAATTCAACGGTCCTTGAACCATGGAGGCCCATCTTTTTCTCGTCTTTGCCGACGATGAAGCCGGGCATTCCCTTTTCGACGATGAAAGCGGAGATGCCGTAGCTGCCTTTCGAAGGATCCGTGAGTGCAAAAACAACATAAACATCGGCCTCGCCGCCGTTCGTGATGAACATTTTCGAACCATTGAGGATATAGTGATCCCCTTCACGGACGGCGCGGGTCTTGAGCGCCCCCGCATCCGAACCGGAGCCCGCTTCCGTCAGGCAGAATGCTCCCAAGTACTCGCCTGAAGCGAGTTTCGTCACATACTGCTGCTTTTGTTCTTCCGTACCGAAGTAGAGGATCGGGTTCGTGCAAACCGATGTGTGGACACTCAGGATAACACCGACAGTTGCACTCACCTTCGAAAGCTCCTCAATCGCCATAATATAAGACAGAAAATCCATTTCCGCTCCGCCGTACTTGGCCGGTGCAGTGATGCCCATCAGGCCGAGCTCCCCCATTTTTTTCAAAATCTTACGCGGGAACTCGCCGGCTTCCATGCTATCGATAAAGGGTGCGATCTCCTTTTCGGCAAAATCACGGACCATCTTTCTCATCATCTGCTGTTCCTCTGTCAATTGAAGCTCCATCGCTGTTCCTCCCAGATGCCGACTACTCGTAGATGTAGAATCCCCGGCCTGATTTTTTCCCGAGCCATCCAGCCTTGACGTACTTCCGCAGGAGCGGGCATGGCCGGTATTTGTCATCGCCGAACCCTTCATGGAGTGTCTCCATGATGTACAGGCATGTATCGAGTCCGATAAAATCCGCCAATGTGAGCGGTCCCATCGGATGATTCATCCCAAGCTTCATCACTTCATCAATCGCTTCCTTGGTTGCGACTCCTTCATATAGCGTGTAGATCGCTTCATTGATCATCGGCATGAGCACACGGTTAGCGACAAAACCGGGGAAGTCGTTCACTTCGACAGGTACCTTCCCAAGCTTCTTCGTCATGCCTTCGACGGCTTCGTATACTTCATCCTCCGTTGCCAAGCCGCGGATAATCTCAACAAGCTTCATGACTGGCACCGGGTTCATAAAATGCATGCCGATCACCTTGCCCGGACGGTCTGTCGCCGCGGCAATCTCAGTGATAGGGAGTGATGAAGTATTCGTCGCGAGAATTGCATTTGACGGTGCAATTTTATCGAGCTCAGCAAAAATATTCGCCTTCACTTCCATGTTTTCAACTGCCGCTTCAATGACGATGTCGGCATTCCCCGCATTATTCAAATCTGTCGACGTTTTGAACCGCGCGAGTATTTCATCTCGCTCTTGCTCCGACATCCGGCCCTTTTCCACTTGGCGGCCGAGGTTTTTTCCAATCGTGCCGAGCCCTTTTTCAACGACAAGCTCCTGCAAATCGTGCAAATAGACGGTATAACCGGCCTGGGCGCAAACCTGGGCGATCCCTGAACCCATCTGCCCCGCGCCGATGACCATTACGGTTTTGATTGTCATCCTTCCATTCCTCCCTACTATTTCGGCACCTCAATCATTACAGCATCGCCCTGTCCGCCTCCCGAGCAGATAGACGCAATCCCGATACCGCCGCCTCGGCGTTTCAGCTCGTATGCGAGCGTCAGAATAATTCTCGCTCCGCTCGCGCCGATCGGATGCCCTAGAGCGACCGCGCCGCCGTTGACGTTCACCTTTTCCGGATCAAGCTCTGCGATTTTATTGCTTGTGAGGGCAACAGCCGCGAATGCTTCGTTGATTTCAAACAGGTCGATCTCTTCAAGCTTCTTGCCGGTCTTTTTTAAAATTTTATTGATAACAAGTCCCGGTGTCTGAGGGAATCGCTCTGCTTCAACGGCCACTTCTGCGTGCCCGATAATATAAGCAAGCGGCTTTTTTCCTTCTCGCTCTGCGCGCTCCTCGCTCATGAGAACGACAGCGGCCGCGCCATCGTTAATTCCCGGGGCATTTCCTGCCGTAATCGAACCATCTTTGTCAAAAGCCGGACGGAGTCCTCCTAGCTTCTCGATCGTTGTATCCTTCCGTGGTGACTCATCATGGCGGATGACGACCGGATCGCCTTTTCGCTGTGGTACTTCGACTGGGACGATCTCTTCATCAAACAGGCCTTTTTCCGTCGCTTCAAGCGCCCTTTTGTGGCTGCGCAAAGCCCAGTCGTCCTGGGATTCTCTCGTAATCTCATATTCTGCTGCCGTTTCATTTCCGTACGTGCCCATATGGACATTTTTAAAAGAGCAGGTGAGCCCGTCATGAACCATCAGGTCAACGACGGCCTGGTCGCCCATCTTATAGCCCCAGCGTGCTTTTGGCAGCATATACGGAGCGTTGGACATCGACTCCATACCGCCGGCAACAATCAGGTCCTCATCGCCTGCACGAATGATCTGGTCGGCGAGAGTGACCGCCCTCATACCGGAAGCGCACACTTTATTTACCGTCTCCGTCTTCACTTCCCATGGAATTCCTGCATTGCGGGCCGCCTGCCTGGACGGGAGCTGCCCCTGACCGCCTTGAAGAACCGTCCCAAGAATCACTTCCTGCACATCCTCAGGCTTGATGTCCGCTCGCTTTAACGCTTCCTTGACTGCAATTCCCCCAAGCTCAGATGCCGTAAATGAACTCAGTCCTCCGCCAAACTTGCCAAATGGCGTCCTTGCCCCTGCAACCAATACTGTCTTCGCCATGCCTTCCTCTCCCTTTCTAGTAAAGTTGGTAAACGCTTTCAAATCTACTTATCAGTTACTCGCTTCTGGCTGTTTTCCTGCTGTACTCGTGCCTGCTTCATTCCGATTGAACGCTCGCTCGGCAAAGATTTTTTTAGGAGACGCTTCGTTTGATGAAGCGCCTGATTTTTTGTGTGCTGATGAATGGGTCGGTAGTTCTTTGATGGATGATAGATATCTACCGTCCGAGCATCCTCCGCTTCTCTTTGTCCAGCTCCGGATGCCAGCGACTAGCAGATTTCACGATTCTTCCTACGATAAGTCAACATCGGCTCCTGCGTCGCCGTGTTTCCTTTATCTCGTCAGAATCCCTCCAATCTGTACGTCGCTAAACCGCATCCTCCGCTTTTCTTTGTCCAGCTCCGGGCGATAGGGGCTCGGGGTCATAAGCCAAGAACAGAGGAAGGCAAAAAGCGCCTTCTTCTGTTCTCGTCTTATGCCTGTCGCCCCTGATCAATCGCCCTCCGCTATTCTTTCTCCACATACCGATTTCTCCAGTAGTTCGGCGATGTCGTAGGTGGAGACGTTGTCTTCGACTTCTTTGGCTTTTGTGCCGTCGGACAGCATTGTCAGGCAGTA
>NZ_JBWBKF010000033.1:0-504 GCF_057657925.1 Lederbergia sp. B243.17 | reverse complement strand
AAGGTGGGACAGATGATTGGGGTGAAGTCGTAACAAGGTAGCCGTATCGGAAGGTGCGGCTGGATCACCTCCTTTCTAAGGAAAATGACCGGTGCGAATCCGGTCATCACAAGACGTTTTGTTTCGTTCAGTTTTGAAGGGTCAACCTTCGCTTATACAAAATGTGGGCCTGTAGCTCAGCTGGTTAGAGCACACGCCTGATAAGCGTGAGGTCGGTGGTTCGAGTCCACTCAGGCCCACCATCCCACATTTAGGCTATTTGGAATGGGGATTTTCTTCTTTTATTGGGGCCTTAGCTCAGCTGGGAGAGCGCCTGCTTTGCACGCAGGAGGTCAGCGGTTCGATCCCGCTAGGCTCCACCAATCGTTCTTTGAAAACTAGATACAATGAGAAGCAACAAACCGAGAAACACCACCTTATGGAATTCTTCCGTAAGATATGCAATCCTTGATTAAGTTAGAAAGGGCGCACGGTGGATGCCTTGGCACTAGGAGCCGATGAAGG
>NZ_JBWBKF010000032.1:0-303 GCF_057657925.1 Lederbergia sp. B243.17 | reverse complement strand
CCTTGAAAACTGAACGAAACAAACGTCAATGATTTACTTTTAAGCAAGACCAGCAAATGAGCTAACAAACTTTAATGAGAGTTTGATCCTGGCTCAGGACGAACGCTGGCGGCGTGCCTAATACATGCAAGTCGAGCGAACGGATGGGAGCTTGCTCCCTGATGTTAGCGGCGGACGGGTGAGTAACACGTGGGCAACCTGCCTGCAAGCCTGGGATAACTTCGGGAAACCGGAGCTAATACCGGATAATTTCTTCCTCTGCATGGAGGAAGGTTGAAAGGCGGCTTCGGCTGTCGCTTGCAG
>NZ_JBWBKF010000031.1:0-15975 GCF_057657925.1 Lederbergia sp. B243.17 | reverse complement strand
ACTTGCATGTATTAGGCACGCCGCCAGCGTTCGTCCTGAGCCAGGATCAAACTCTCATTAAAGTTTGTTAGCTCATTTGCTGGTCTTGCTTAAAAGTAAATCATTGACGTTTGTTTCGTTCAGTTTTCAAGGAACAACTTCCCTGTCGCTCTTAGGCGACTTTTATATCTTACCATCCTTTTAACAAGCAGTCAACACTTTTTTTAAAAAGTTTTTCAAGCGTTTTTTCGCTTACTTGTTTATCGGACGTTTAATAATATACCACGGGAATATATCAAATGCAATACATTTTTTTAAAATACTTTTTCATGCTGCTTGTACATATACATAGTAACAAAACGATAATAGAACAGGAAGGGTGAATAGGATCTTGCTGCTGCCAAAAATCGCACTCTATTTAGCAATCATCATGGCCGTCTACTTATTTTCATTCTCGTATATCGAAGCTTTACGTATATCAAATGCCGAGGAAAAGGTCTACGGCGGAACGTTTATCTTCTCCTCCATCATGGCATTTGTTTTCTCTGGGCTCGCTTATCTATTCATATAGAACAAACTGGCAGCATCAGCCAGCTTGTTCTATATTGCTTCTGCCTCTTCACTGGCATTCATATTGAGTTTCACTTTCTTCGTCTCGGCTAAAAGATAAAGAACGACACTTACAATGACAATCGAACCGCCCAGAATCTGCTGCCAGATTAGTTTCTCTCCTAAAAGAAAATATGCAAGGAGAGCAGCACCAACCGGTTCAAAAAGAATGGCTACAGAAATCGTAGATGTGCTGACCCACTTCACACACCAGTTGAAAATCGTCTGACCGAGCAAATTAGGGATGAGCGCCATTAAGAGAAAATATCCCCAGTCTTTCGGCGGGTACGAAAAAAATGGAGCACCAGACAAAAATACGTAGACAAACAAGACTATTGTACTGATTGAATATAAGACGAAAGAGTACGTCACAAGCGAAACTCTCGTCCTTGTCGTTTGCCCAAATAGCAAATAGGACGTAATAAGCGCACAAGCAGCCAGGGCAAGGAAGTCTCCATATAATGCGTCCCCGCTAATCATGAAATCTCCCCAACTGATGATAATGCTCCCGAATATAGCAAAGACAGCACAGACTATCGCCTTCCAGGAAAAACGCTCTTTAAAGAAAAGGAATGTTCCTAGAAGTGCGAACAGCGGCTGGAGTGTAACAAGTACGGTGGAACTGGCAACAGATGTATAGTTCAGTGACTCGAACCACAGGATAAAATGAAAAGCAAGTAAGATTCCAGCTATAATAGTAAATAGCCAATCTTTTTTGCTTATCCCCTTTACTTCCTTTACGTATTTCGGAAAAAATACCGGCGCAAGCAGGAGCACACTGAATAACAAGCGATAAAACGCAATGACTTCGGAGCTCGCGTCGGTCAGCCTGACGAAAATAGCGGATGTAGACACCGCGATCACCCCTACAGCCAGTCCTGCGTATGGGTTTAGTTTTGGTGATTCCATTTTTTGCTCCTTTGCTGTAAGATTCAACTATTATACTAGATTGATTGTATCGTGTTCCGAAATAAAAACCAATCAGTCTTCCAGAAAATTATAGGTTTAGAAAGGGAAATGTATATGGAGTTTCTCGATTTGCCGCTGCTAACGAAGCTCGGGATATCTGCTTTGCTCGGACTTGTCATTGGAGTAGAGCGAGAATTGAAAAAGAAGCCGCTTGGCCTTAAAACAAGCCTGGTTATCTGCATCATAAGCTGTCTTCTGACGATCGTTTCAATTGAATCCGCTTACCTGTTTCCTGGAAGCGATGAGGTTCGAATCCAAATGGATCCACTCCGTCTTGCAGCTCAAATTGTTTCAGGAATTGGGTTTTTAGGGGCAGGGGTTATTTTGCGCCGCGGCAACGACCATATTTCAGGGCTGACGACTGCCGCCATGATTTGGGGTGCTGCGGGCATCGGGATTGCGGTAGGAGCCGGCTTTTATACAGAGGCAATTGCCGGTGTCATCCTCTTGATTATCAGCGTGGAACTCATCCCTCTTGCCCTATTCAGGATTGGTCCGAAAAAGCTGCTAAAAAGAGATATGCTAATCAAAATTATCGTCACAAAACAAGAAAGCTTGGAGAACATCATCCAAACACTTAAGGATGAAAAAATTTCAGTTACCAATACTAGAATCAAAGATTTGAAGGATGACCCCCATCATCTTCTCGAATTGAAAGCGCGCGCCAGCATCAAGCGGCCGGTCACAGACATTTATTATACCCTGTCGAAAATAGATGATGTGCATGGCATCGAAATTATAAGTTGAAGAAAAATAAATCCCCTTCAAAAATTTTTCTCATTATTGCTTGCTTTTTTAAATAAAGCAGTTATAATGAGAAATGTACTCAGCGAGGGGGATTAGCTCAGCTGGGAGAGCGCTTGCATGGCATGCAAGAGGTCAGCGGTTCGATCCCGCTATTCTCCATTCCAGAAAACTTCCGCACCTTTAAGGTGCGGAAGTTTTTTTTGTCTTGGCGTATAACTTCGCCTTCTCTGTTCCATCCTAGTTTTGAGAGCCTCTGCCGGAACACGGGTGGAGGGTGATTTAGCCAAGGAGGGACATTGATGGGTATTTTAAGTGGCAATCCAAAAGAAGAACCAATGCATTATGGCGAAGTTTTCGGGGTATGGTCTTATTTAATGAGTACCCAGGCCTGTATCGCCGCCTATCAAACGTTAAAAAACCACGCAGGCGATAAAGATTTGCGAGAACTGCTGGAAGAAGCAATCAAAATCTCTGAACAGGAGAAGGAACAACTCGAGCCGCTTTTAAAAGAAAACGGCGTTGCTCTGCCTCCCGCTCCGCCCGCACGCCCAGAGGCCAATCTTGATGACATTCCTCCGGGAGCCCGCATTAACGACCCAGAGATTGGCATGATGCTCGCAGCCGATACCGCAAAAGGACTTGTAACGGCCAGCGGAATCATGGGTCAGTCCATCCGTGAAGACATCGGTGCCCTATTCGGCAAATTCCATCTTGAAAAAGCTGCATTCGGGGTAAAAGTTTTGCAGCTTAACAAAAATAAGGGATGGCTGATGCCGCCACCCCTTCATATCAAAACTCCGGAACAGGAGTAGCAAAAAAAACCGCGGCCATGTCAATGGCCGCGGTTCTCTTATGAGCGGGAAGGATCCGTTTGAAGATTGCTCTTCTCAATCTCTTCACCCGTATCGCTAACAGGTTTTGACCGCTTTAGGAACAAAGCAAGGACAAGCGCAAGTCCTGCGATAAAGACAGAAACAAGGAAAGAGTCATTGATGCCGTCAATCATCGCTTGGTTCGTGAGCTGAGTTTTCATCTGTGCAGCCACTTCAGGTGTAGGAGCAGGCTGCCCAGCCATCTTCGCCATAGCAGACGTCATAATTTCCTCAGCATGCGTCTTTGTCCGTGAAGACATAACTGTTACAAGCAAAGCGGTGCCAATCGCGCCGGAAACCTGGGAAAGCGTGCTGTTCATCGCTGTTCCGTGTGGGTTTAAACGAGGCGGCAGCTGGTTCAGACCGTTTGTCATGACTGGCATCATCACCATGGACATCCCGAACATCCTGAAAGAATACATGATCAAAAGCGTAGTGTATGTTGTTTCCATCGTCAACCGGCTGAATGTATAAGTCGTAGCGACCGTGATGGTAAGCCCGATAAGTGCCAGTACTTTCGCTCCGTATTTATCGAACAATCGGCCGGTAATCGGCGACATGACACCCATGATCAATGCACCCGGAAGCATAAGAAGACCGGAATGCATTGGAGAGATACCCCGGATATTCTGCAAGTAGATCGGCATCAA
This sequence comes from Lederbergia sp. B243.17, assembly GCF_057657925.1. Taxonomy (NCBI): domain Bacteria; kingdom Bacillati; phylum Bacillota; class Bacilli; order Caryophanales; family Bacillaceae; genus Lederbergia; species Lederbergia sp. B243.17. The sequence goes on along the minus strand of NZ_JBWBKF010000031.1, from coordinate 12,149 downwards.
AATCATCGCTGAGAACATTGCCATATTTAGGACAATCGAGATTGCTGATGCGAGTGCGAACATGGGGTATTTATAAACTCTGAAGTCGAGCATCGGTTTTTCCATGTGATTTTGCTTCAATATGAAAAGGATAAGAGAAAGAGCTCCGACAATCAGTGTACCGTAGACGATTGGGCTTCCCCATCCCTTTTCCCCTGCCGAGCTAAAACCGTAAAGCAATGCCCCAAATCCAATGCTGGAAAGGATAAGGGAAAGGGTATCAAGCGAAATCTCCACTTTATCCTTTTTGTCTTTCAATTTAATGAATGCCAAGAGAAGGACAATAACTGCAAACGGGATAATGATGTAGAAAAGCATTCTCCAATGGTAATGCTCGATAATCCAACCTGATAATGTCGGGCCGATCGCTGGAGCAAAAATCATGACCAAGCCGAGAATCCCCATTGCTCCTCCGCGTTTTTCAACAGGGAAGGAAACGAGAAGAACGTTCATCAGCAATGGCATCATTACTGCGGAACCTGAAGCCTGGATCATCCGTCCAATCAACAGCATTGGGAACGTACCGGCAAAAGCGGAGATGATCGTACCTGCAGTGAACAACAGCATGGCTCCGATGAATAATCTTCTTACCGAAAACTTCTGGATCAAAAAGGCCGTAGTTGGAATCAAGATCCCGTTGACTAGCATATAACCGGTCGCCAGCCATTGGATCGTTGTCTCTTTCACATTCAAATCTGTCATCATTGATGGCAAGGCAACATTAAGCAATGTCGAATTCAAAATCGAAACGAAAGCCCCTGCCAGCAATATTGCAATGATTCCATAGGGTGAATTCTTTTTCACCAAAGATTCATCACTCATCTATACATTCCTCCAATTATACTATAGGTTCATCTTTTGTACTTGCGGTATACAAGAAATTATAATACACTTATTTCAGTTCGATGGCAACAAAAAAATTTCGGTTGTCGGAAGAAATTAATGACCGCTAATTTTTATCATGAATGAAGGTTGAATGGAATGAATAAACGAAAAGAACATGTAATCCAGACGGCCTACCGGCTGTTTATCGATAAAGGTTATAACGCCACGTCAATACAGGACATCCTGAACGAAAGCGGGATTTCAAAAGGCACGTTCTATAATTATTTCCCATCGAAGGCAGCATTATTTAAAGCAGTCTTTCACACGATTCGCCAGCAGACCGAAAGCGAACGGAATGAATTGTTGATCGGCAAGAGCCGTGAAGACAAAGAAATTTTCATTAGGCAGATTGACGTAATGTTGCAGTCGAATAAGAAAAACAAGTTGTTCCGCCTGATCGAGCAGGTCTTTTCCTCCGACGACCAAGACTTAAAAGCATTTATCAAAAAAACACAAATATACCAGCTGCTCTGGATGCATCAGCGATTAGCCGAAGTATACGGTGAAGACAAACAGCCTTATCTACTGGATGGTTCTGTTCTTTTTCTAGGAATGCTCCATCAAATGTTCCATTATACCGCGAGATTGAGTGACTGCTCTTACCCATCAGAAGACATCATCCGGTATTGTCTGAACAGACTTTCAGCCATACTCGAAAATGCAGGAATTGAAGATGAATGCCTGCTTGACCCGACACTGATTATGGACTGGGAAAAGAAAGCTGCCAAATCAGATGATTTCTTTCTTGATGAACTGCTTCATGTGTCTGCCAATCTGAATAAATCGATCGCTAAATCGGTCACTCATGAAGCGGACCGGATGAAATATATCCAGATAATCGAGTTCATACAGGAGGAGATTGTCGACACCCACTCTCCGCGCTTCTTCCTAATTGAAAGTTCACTGCTAATGCTTAGACAGAATCCGGCTGTTCAATCTCTCGGTGATTTCACTCGTTTCGAGTCTCTGCTCCAAAAGTATCTGGTAGATAAGCAATAAATAAAAACGGCCTCCGGGGCACTCGCTCAATTATGCGAACTTCCCGGGGGCCTTTTAGCATTAATGCTGCCGAACAAATTTTTTCGACTCTTTTCTCTTGTTAATCGTATAGCCGAAAAATAGCACAAGTACTGTTAATGCAATTACTATTGCATACGTTGCAGGTCCATGCTCAATATCAAGCAGCCTGACAAGGTGCTTGTCCCTCAAAGCCATCTCCCCTGCTGTCCATGCAAGTATTCCTGAGCCGGCATAGCTGATCCACTTAAACTTGTCCATCATTTTAACTATAAACTTAGAGCCAAAAATCATGATCGGAATCGAAATCATGACCCCTACAGCAATCATCAGCACATGGCCATTTGCTGCCCCTGCCACAGCCACTACATTATCCAAACTCATGATAAAGTCTGCCATAATAATGGTTCCAATTGCTTTCAACAATCCGGATTGCGCTGAAACATGCGCTTCCTCTTCTTCACTGATCAATACCTTTAATGCAATCCACAAGAGAAGCAGGCCGCCGATGAGGTTGACATAAGGAACTTTCAACAGCCAGACAATGATCATAGCCAGCAGAATCCGCAAGATCACCGCTCCAGCTGTTCCCCATAATATAGCTTTATTCCGCTGTTCATGCGGCAGATTTCGGGTTGCCATCGCAATAACAACTGCATTATCGCCAGATAAGACAATATCAATCGCAATAATTTTTAACAAAGCGGCAAATGCTGCCGAAGAAACGGTTATACCAAAAATAGACGCAGCAAGCGACATTTCCTCTCCTTCTTTCCTTCTTGATGCTTTCACCGACATTTACCTTTACCAACCGGGCAAATCTCAATTTAGACATTATACATAATTCTCATTCCCCTTTGCAATTGAAAAAATGTATGTTTTCCCTAGCCAGATTGTCCAATCGGGAGGCAGAAACGCTCCATATAGTAAGTATAAAGGCGGAGAACGCCGAATGAATAAGGGGTGAAATGTATGAGCGAACAAGAGCAGCAGCAAGAGAAAACAATGTCTCTCGCTGAGTTTCAAGGCTTCCTTGCTTCACAAGGCAATTCTCAATTTGGCCAACTGCTGGATCAGAGCATTTTTCATAAAAACGGAAGTTTCTCTATCGAACACAGTCATATCGAGGCAGCGCTCGACAAAGCGAAACAAACGATGGCCACTTACAAAGAGGCCGCCAGTCAAAACGAATCGCTTGGCCAATATTACTCAGCAATCATGCAGCAGATTGAAAAATCACTTAACTTGCTGAAGCAAAACAGCAAGTAAAAATTGTGTTTTTGCACCAGACTGTTTGTCCAATCGAAATGAAGCATTTCACAATAACCTAGTAACAAAGGCGTAAGGCCTTATATAAAAAAGGGAGTGAATACTATTATGTTCGAAGATGAGTATGTAAGAGAGGACGAATACTCAAATAGACGCAGAAGAAGAAGAAGATTAGTCTGTGAATGTCATGAAGTAGGAGGAGGCTCTGATCATGGTTGTGACTGTGGAAGAAGAGGGGATTTCGACGACGAAAGAGACCATCACCATCGTCATCACCGGTGCGATGAAAGAGAGCATGAGCATTGCGGATGCGGTGACGTCGGCGGCGAACACAGAAGGAATCACAAGTGTAAAGGCTGCAACTGCGAAAAGGTGCGCAACTTGGATCCCGGCGACCTTGTGTTGATTTCCGTAGTAGACTCTTTGTCGCTGCTCGTTCCGCTTGAGTTTGTCCGATTCAACGAACGCACTTGCTGTGCAACTTTCCGTTTCCCTCCAGGTGGCCCTACTATCGCAAAAATCACCGTCGACTGCCGCGACATCAAAGTTCTCGTCACACTTTAATTTTTAAAAGATTAAGCCTTAAGCCAGGTTCCCATGTGGAAACCTGGCTTTTTGTTTAACTTATTATTGCATGAGGAGCTGCTCAAGCCTCTCGACCATCACCCGCCCACGTTTCTCATATTCCTGTTCGATTTTGCCATCCGGGTCGACTGGTTCTGAAAATTGATTGATCGAAGCCGACAGATTGCCGCTCCGAGCCTGTTCATTTATGCCCTCTTCGTAAACATGGGATAGCACGAACGGCTTTCCGAGCTCAACAATCGTGCCCGGTTTGTCCAACTCGCCTTCAATTGCAGTAAACGGAATCCGAAGAAATTGGTACCCTTCATCATCAGCCATTTTATAGTCAAAAAAACCTTGATCATAATCCCAATTTCCGCCGATTGCGTATCCTTGCGGCTTAAGAATAAGCTCCAATTTATGGAGCCTGTATCGCCGTCCTTCAAGCTGAGAATCAATTTGTATCATTGCATATTCTCCCCCGCTTCACATTTCCCTTATTATCCCTAAGGAATCGGCAAATATGCGGAACAAGAAAAAAGGCCACCGCGCTGCGATGACCTCTTTTTAATATATTTTATTTTAAGCGTTTTTCCAACTCAGCTTTTTTCTCTTCAAAGCCAGGTTTGCCAAGCAAAGCAAACATGTTCACTTTATAAGCTTCCACGCCAGGCTGGTCGAACGGATTGACGCCGAGCAAATAGCCGCTCACAGCGCATGCCTTCTCAAAGAAGTAAACGAGATAGCCGAATGTATAAGCGTCCATCTCTGGGATTTCAACGACCAAGTTTGGCACGCCTCCATCCGTATGAGCAAGAAGGGTCCCTTCAAACGCCTTATCGTTTACAAATTCAACCGTCTTGCCCTCAAGATAATTCAAGCCGTCCAGATCGCCCTCTTCACTTTCGATCTCAAGCTGATGTCTCGCCTGCTTTACCTTAATAACCGTTTCAAACAAATCGCGGCGGCCTTCCTGTACATATTGACCTAAAGAATGGAGATCAGTCGAGAAATTTGCAGAAGACGGGAATATGCCTTTTTGATCTTTTCCTTCACTCTCTCCGAACAGCTGTTTCCACCATTCAGAGAAGTATTGCAGACCCGGCTCGTAATTGATAAGCATTTCAATTGTTTTGCCTTTGTTGTATAAGACATTTCTAACGGCAGCGTATTGGTAAGCCTCGTTCTTGTCGAGTTCAGGACTGCTGTATGCTTCCCTTGCAGCCTGGGCCCCCTTCATCATTGCCTCAATATCCGCTCCGCTTACAGCGATTGGCAGCAAACCGACTGCAGTCAATACTGAATAGCGTCCGCCCACATCATCCGGGATAACAAAAGTTTCATAGCCTTCCTGGTCGGATAATGTTTTCAAAGCGCCTCTTGCCTTATCGGTCGTAGCAAAAATCCGCGACTTTGCTCCTTCTTTTCCGTACTTCTCTTCAAGCAGCTTGCGGAAGATCCGGAAAGCGAGCGCAGGCTCTGTCGTTGTACCCGATTTTGAAATAACATTGATCGAAAAATCTTTTCCATCCAACAAATCCATAACATCTTTCATATATGTAGAACTGATATTGTTGCCGACGAACAGGATTTGCGGTGTTTTTCTCTTCTCTGCCGGCAATTCATTATAAAAACTGTGGCCGAGCATTTCTAGCGCCGCGCGAGCTCCCAAATACGAGCCGCCGATTCCGATAACGAGCAGTACGTCGCTGTCGCTTTTAATTTTTTCTGCAGCCTTTTGAATCCGGGAGAATTCCTCTTTATCGTAGTCACGAGGAAGGTCAATCCATCCAAGGAAGTCACTGCCGGCTCCAGTTCCCTCATGCAATTGTTTATGAGCCGCTTCAACTGCCGCCTGCAAGTAAGTAATTTCATGCTCTCCAAAGAACGGAAGAGCTGACGTGTAATCAAAATGAATATGTCCCAAGATACTGCCTCCTTTTCTATGTTACCTTTTTTAGACTGTATACCAATCTGTTTTTGTTTTCAAGCAAAGACATACAGACATCAGGCAATTCAACAGAAAAAGACTGTCCAAAAAGCCGATATTCGACTTTATGGACAGCCTCGATCTCTTATACCCAGCCGCGGAAACGTGAGGCTTCCGCAACATTCCGCATGCCGACCATATAAGCAGCAAGACGCATGTTTACTCTGCGGCTCTCAGCCGTATTATAAACATTTTCAAAAGCCTCTACCAATTTGGCACGCAATTTTTCATTCACTTCATCTTCCGTCCAGTAATAGCCTTGGTTGTTCTGCACCCATTCAAAATAGGAAACCGTTACACCGCCGGCGCTTGCCAGAACGTCTGGTACAAGCAAAACTCCGCGCTCCGTCAAAATTCTTGTCGCTTCCTCTGTTGTCGGGCCATTCGCAGCTTCAACAACGATCGAAGCTTTAATATTTGGTGCATTTTCTGCTGTAATCTGGTTCGCTACTGCAGCAGGTACAATAATATCACAGTCAAGCTCAAATAATTCTTTGTTCGTAATTGTATTTTCAAATAAAGTCGTTACGGTTCCAAAGCTGTCACGGCGATCAAGCAAATAATCAATATCGAGACCGTCTGGATCGTGAAGCGCTCCGTACGCGTCTGAGATGCCGACAATTTTGGCCCCTTCATCACTTAGGAATTTCGAAAGGAAACTTCCTGCATTTCCAAATCCCTGGATGACGATTCTTGCATCCTTGAGGGATAGGCCGCGTTTTTTGGCTGCCTCTTCAATGCAGATCGTTACGCCTTGCGCTGTAGCCTTTTCCCTGCCTTGGGATCCGCCAAGCACGATCGGTTTGCCTGTAATGAAGCCTGGTGAGTCGTTTTCACGAAGGCGGCTATACTCATCCATCATCCAAGCCATGATTTGCGAATTTGTATAAACATCTGGAGCCGGAATGTCTTTTGTCGGTCCGACAATTTGGCTGATCGCCCGAACATATCCGCGGCTGAGGCGTTCGATCTCACCCATTGACATTGTTCTTGGGTCACAGATGATACCGCCTTTACCCCCGCCGTAAGGCAAGTTCACAATTCCGCATTTGATGCTCATCCACATCGACATTGCTTTGACTTCTTCCTCGCTGACTTCCGGATGGAAGCGGACTCCTCCTTTTGTCGGCCCTACAGAATCATTGTGCTGGGCGCGAAAACCGGTGAATACTTTAACCGAACCGTCATCCATTCTTACAGGAATCCGTACTGTCAGCATTCTCATCGGCTCTTTAAGCAGTTCATACATTTCTTCGCCAAAACCAAGCTTGTTAAGGCCATCTTTGATAACCTCTTGTGTTGATGTAAATAAGTTCAGATTTTCTGCCATCGTTATTCTCGCCTCTTTTATTCGTAATCATTGACCATTATAACATTAGCTGAACACTTTTTTAATACGTTCCAAAGCAAATTCCAATTCTTCTTTTTTTATCGTAAGCGGAGGAGCGAAACGAATCACCGTCCAATGGGTCTCCTTGCAAAGGAGTCCCTCTCCCTTCAGGGCTTCGCAGTATTTTCTAGCTTCCTCATGAAGCTCCAATCCAACGAAAAGTCCCCTTCCTCTTACTTCTTTTATCGACGAATGGGATATACCTTTTAACTTTTCCATAAAAAAATTGCCGAGCTCCAAAGCCTTTTGAGCCAGCTTCTCTTCTACGATCACATCTAGGGCTGCAGATGAAACGGCACAGGCAAGAGGATTGCCGCCGAAAGTCGATCCGTGCGAACCTGGGTTAAACACACCGAGTATGCTCCGGTCGGCCGCCACGCACGAGATTGGGAATACCCCGCCTCCAAGCGCTTTGCCCAATATATACATGTCAGGCTCCACATTCTCCCAGTCACAGGCAAACATCTTTCCCGTCCGCCCAAGCCCGGATTGGATTTCATCAGCGATGAACAGAACATTCTGTTCCCGGCAGGCAGCCAGAGCATCTTTCATAAATCCGTCAGGCGGGAGAACAATTCCTGCTTCCCCCTGTATCGGTTCCAGGATGAACGCGGCAGTATTCGGTGTAATCGCATTTTTTAACGCTTGCAGGTCTCCATATGGTATTACCTTTATCCCAGGGAGAAGCGGCTCAAACCCCAGCTTATACTCCGGTTCAGAGGATAGGGAAATGGCTGCCATTGTTCTTCCATGGAAATTCCCTTCGCAGGCGATGATTTCCGCTTTGCCGGCAGGGATTTTTTTTGCTTCATATCCCCATCGTCTCGCTGCCTTTATCGCGGTTTCCACTGCTTCGGCGCCTGTATTCATTGGCAGGAGCATTTCTTTGTTTGTCAGCCTGGACACTTTTTCATACCAAGGACCAAGCTGATCGTTATGGAAAGCCCGAGACGTTAATGTAACTTTATCCGCCTGCTCCTTCAACGCCTTGATGATCGCCGGGTGACGATGTCCTTGGTTTACAGCCGAATAAGCACTTAACATATCCATATAGCGATTGCCCTCAGGATCCGTTACCCAGATTCCTTCCGCCTCCGAAATAACAATTGGCAGCGGATGATAATTATTGGCCCCGTAACGTTCCGTCTGTTCAATGACCACTTCGGTTTTCGTTGCCAGATCCGTCCCCTCCCCTAGATGGGCAGCTGCCCCTCTATCATGCCAGGGCCCGCTTCCCCTTTTCTCTGTTCCACTTTCAGCAACCGACAAATTTGCGCAAAGCTATATCAACGCTTTCCACAACTGCCGGGCGCCTGCTCATCTTCCTATAATTCGTTCCATAGTCATGCAGATTTTCTAAACGTAAACGCTTTCGCAAATAGCCACAAGCTAGATCCGCGCTGTTGATCAGCGCCCAAATCTCTCTACTCTTCCTACTCGTAAATAGTATCATACTTTTCCGGTTTGCGATATTCCATAATACTATTTCAAATCCTGGAATCATCACCTCATTAGGCAAAAAAAAAGCGGCATCCCACTAAGGGACAGCCGCCGTACGTTTTACTTTTTGATGAGATCATCGCGTTGGGATTGGTCGATCCATTCTTGCAGCTTGTCCCGCAATGTATTGAATCCGCCTTCCCCATTTTCTTCTGTCTTCACAACTGCTTGTCGGCGCGGCTTTTTCTCCTGTTGCTTTGGCGCATCTTCAGTAGCACGGATAGACAGGCTGATTTTGCCCTTCTCTTCGTCTACATTCAGAACCTTCACCTTTACTTCGTCCCCGACAGAAAGAACGTCGTTAATATCTTTAACAAAGCCATGACGGATCTCAGAAATATGAACAAGACCTTGAGTCTCATCGTCCAATGCGACAAATGCGCCGTATGGCTGAATACCCGTTACCTTTCCCGTTAATACTTCACCTGATTGAAATTTTGCTGACATGGAAAACACTCCCGATCGATTTATATTTCGTCTTATTTTACGCAATTGTAAATGATAACACAGTTAGGTCCAAGAAGCAAAGCATTGTTATTATCCTATTCCCCTGCATCCGTATTCAAAACCTGAACAGTTCGGGACAAATCTTTTCTCTCCATGTTTATTTCCTGTCTTTTCCGGTTAAGCTAGTACTGTAAGGCTTTCAGTCTTCCCCCTTTATCCTTACAATTGGCGCATCAGCTGTGATGGCGCCTTTTTTATTGGCCAAAACCGGTTAAAGGGTATAAATAAACATATGGAGGCAGCTCATGCAAAAATCGATATCGGGTAAGGTAACAGTGAACGGCATCGAACTCTATCACGAGATTTACGAACAAACTCCCGAAGCGGATACAATTGTCATGCTCCACGGCTTTTTGTCTTCAGTCTTCAGTTTCCGCAGGCTGATTCCCTATCTCCAACAGCAATATACGATCATTGCGATTGACTTTCCCCCGTTTGGCAAAAGCGGAAAGTCGAAGCGGTTTTTATATAGTTACCGGAACATCGCAGAAACCATTCTGCAATTCCTAAAAACGCTCCCCTATCAAAACTATTCGGTCGTCGGCCATTCGATGGGCGGGCAGATCGCCCTGCATATGCTTCGGCTGGAGCCAGACTTTTTCCAAAAAGCCATCCTGCTTTCCTGCTCATCCTACCTGAAGAAATTGAAGCCTTCTCTTATGCTTTTATCTTACCTTCCGATTTTTCCCCGCATCGTCAAACGGTATCTGGAGAAAACCGGGGTTCGCGGGAATCTTGAGCTTGTCGTCCATGATAAAATGATCATTGATGATAATATGGTGATAGGCTATGAAGAGCCTTTCCGAAACCCGGCTATTTTCAAAGGGCTGGCACGATTTATCCGTGACCGGGAAGGAGACCTGACTTCTGCCGAGATTGGCAGCATTCGTACCCCTTGCCTGCTCATTTGGGGTGAATTTGACAGGATCGTCCCCATGCAAACCGGAAGGCGCCTTGCAGAAGATCTGCCAAATTCAAGACTTGTCATTTTGCCGGATACAGGGCATTTGGTACCGGAGGAAAAGCCGATGCAGGTTTTTCAGGAGATTCAGCTATTCCAAACTCAATTAATGGCAGAAAAGGAGTGAGAGACTGGAATGTATGATTTTTCAAAAGCGATAGAACGGAAAAATACAAAATCCGTCAAGTGGGATGACATGGGTATGGCCTTCGGACAGGAAGATCTGTTGCCGATGTGGGTGGCAGATATGGACTTCCGGCCGCCAGAGGAAGCACTGGAAGCGATGAAAGAGAGAATCAGCCACGGCGTGTTCGGCTACACCGTTGCCGACAGCAGCGTAAAAGAAGCGATCATCCAATGGGCGTCAAAGCGGCATGGATTTGTTATCAAGCCGAACGAGCTGCTCTTTAGCAGCGGAGTGGTCCCTTCCATCAGTCTCGCCATTCAGGCATTTACAAAACCGGGAGACAAGGTGCTTTTACAATCGCCCGTCTACACTCCCTTTTTCCATATGATCGAAACAAATGACAGGCAAGTCATCAATTCCCCGCTGCAGCTCGTAAACGGGAGATATGAAATCGATTTTGACGATTTTGAAGCGAAAGCAGCTTCCGGGGTAAAGCTCTTTCTTTTGTGCAGTCCACATAATCCGACAGGAAGAGTCTGGACGAAGGATGAGCTTGAGAGACTAGCAGAAATATGCGAGAAGAACGGGATTCTCATCGTTTCTGATGAAATTCATGCTGATCTTGTCAGACACCCGTTTAAACATACGCCGATTGCCACAGTAAACGGGGTTGATAAGAAAAACACCATTACATTAATGGCACCGAGCAAGACTTTCAACCTTGCAGGACTCCAAGCCTCTTTTCTCGTCATACCGGACACAGAAATCCAGCAAAAAATCGCTGCTGTCCAAGCAAGGCAAGGATTTTCCAGCCTGAATACTTTCGGCATCATCGCAATGGAAGCCGCATACCGTCATGGAGAAAAATGGCTCGATGAGGTCCTTGCCTACATAGGGGAAAACTTCATGCTGATCAAACAGGAGATCGGCCGCCACCTCCCGACCCTTCAGGTCATTGAACCGGAAGGAACCTATCTCATCTGGATCGACTGCAGAAAACTCGGACTCACCTTCGAGGAAATGAGCGAGCGTTTGCTGAAGAAAGGTAAACTCGCAGTCAATATGGGCGCTTCCTACGGCGAAGGCGGAGAAGGCTTCATCCGCATAAACGCCGCCTGCAGCCGTGAAATCATCCAAGAGGGCATGAACAGATTAAAAAAAGCATTTGGCTAAGAAAAGCGGAGGGCGGCCGTTTAGGGGCGACAAGCATAAGACGGAAACGGAAAAAGGCGCTTTCCAGCCTTTATCCGTTTATGGCTTATGACCTCGAGCCCCTGCCGCCCGGAGCTGGACACTAGAAAAGCGGATGCGCCTTGCTCAGCTGCGACAAGCATAAGGCGAAGCCGGACAAAGGCGCTTTCCAGCCTTTATCCGGCTTTGACTTATGACCTCGAGCAGCTAGGCGCCGCAGCTGCTTCAAGAAAAGCGGAGGGGGCTTGCCCAGCTGCGACAAGCACAAGACGAGCAAGAAAGAAGGCGCTTTTTGCCTTCATTCTTGCTTGACTTGTGACCTCGAGCGGCTAGCCCCCGCAGCTGCTTCAAGAAAAGCGGAGGGAGATTGATCAGGGGCGACAAGCGCTGGAGAAAAAGACTGGGTGGATGCTTTACAATCCACCTGGTCTTTTTCGAAGCGACCTCGAGCCCCTATCGCCCGCAGCTGGATCAAGAAAAGCGGAGACATCTTGCCCAACTGCGACAAGCATGAGGCAAAGCCCGAAAAAATATAGTATTTTCAAAAGAAAAAAGAGAGCACCCTTTTTGAACTGCCCCCTGTCAAGTAGACAGTGGAAATAAGTAAATTGGTTAGGCGGTCTTAGCCCTATATTCAATGGGGCTGAGGCCGCCTAATTTTTCTTGCAGACGGTGGTGATTATAAAAGTGAATGTAGTCATGGATTGCG
>NZ_JBWBKF010000083.1:0-388 GCF_057657925.1 Lederbergia sp. B243.17 | reverse complement strand
TGATACGAAAAAAGCCGGCGGAATTTTACGATGAGTAAAATTCCGCCGGCTTTAATTGTCTTTCATGAAAGATAAGGACCACTTCTGATAAAATTAAGTCACCACAACAAAATATTATCGGAAAGAAGGGTCCTTATGTTTTAAAATTATAACATGAATCAATTGGTTTTGCCTTTAGATTTAGAAGTGAAACTACAAAATAATGATATTGCCTTCCATATCCATCATTTGGTCGAAAGCATCCCTGATGAAGCGTTCGAACCATTTCTCCGAAATGAGGGCTGTCCTGCCTACCATCCGCGCATGATGCTTAAAATCATCTTATGCGGTTATACTCAGTCGGCATTTTCCGGGCGCAAGATCGAGGCGCTTCTCAAAGACAGTATCC
>NZ_JBWBKF010000082.1:0-154060 GCF_057657925.1 Lederbergia sp. B243.17 | reverse complement strand
AGCGAGGGAAGCGGCTGGAGCCGTGCCCGCGGAAAGCGTCCATCCGTAGCGGAAATCAACTTTTTCAAATAATACTTCCATTGTAAAAGAAAAAAGGCTGTAGGCAAACTCCTGAATTTCTGGAGTTTGTCTACAGCCTGACGGATCCAATTTTGGATCCGTTTTTTCTTTGGTTGTACATAAAGGATCCCGTGTTAGTGTCCGGGATTGAAAGGGTATGAGTGAATTGAATTACGGCGATGGCCAAGAATAGATAGGAAGCATCGTGCCTGCCGCATGAGCGGGCACCGAAGGAGGTTTTGCAAATGGCTGTCGATCCGAAAATCCAGGCTTACTTGGATAGATTAAACAGCAAAAAGCAGTTGCTGCTGAGTGAAATCAATGCTGAGCAATTCAGGAACAGTGCCTCTATGGAGGGCATCCCTGCCGATGAAAAGGAAGAGGTGTACAATATCGAGGATGATTCACTGCCGCTGGAAGGACGAGACCTGCATATCCGCATCTATACACCGGAAGGGGAGGGACCTTTGCCGCTACTTATGTTTTATCATGGGGGCGGCTGGGTGACGGGCAATTTGGATTCCCATGATTCAATATGCCGGTCCATTGCCAATATTGCCGGGTGCAAGGTGATCTCGGTCGATTACCGGCTTGCACCGGAGCATCCATTCCCAGCTGCAGTCGACGATGCGTACGATTCCTTGGTATGGATCGCCGAAAACGCGCAGAAGTATAACGTCGACCCTCAGAGAATCGCCGTCGGCGGAGACAGTGCTGGAGGAAACTTGGCCGCAGTTGCCTGTCTGAAAGCAAAGGAAACAAAGGGTCCGCCTATTATTTTTCAGCTCCTGCTCTATCCATCAACCGGCTATGAAGAAGAACCGCCTTCCATCCGCGAGAACGGGGAAGGATACTTACTGACAAAAGAATTGATGGAATGGTTCCGGGATCAGTATTTCCGCTCCCGGGAGGATATGCAGAGCCCGTATGCTTCCCCGGTTTTGGCAGAGGATCTGTCAGGGCTGCCGCCTGCACTGATTGCGACGGCACAGTACGACCCGTTGCGGGATGTTGGTCGGACGTACGCCGAAAAGCTGGAAGAAAGCGGTGTTCCGGTCACATACAAAAACTACGAAACACTGATCCACGGATTTGCCAACTTCCATGCGTTCGTCCCGAGTGCTCAAAATGCACTAAGAGAATGTGCAGAGATGCTTAGGGACGTTTTCCTGAAGAAGTGAAAGGCAGACAGTACGAAAAGATGAAAACCGCTCCCCGATAGAGGAGCGGTTTTTGATGCTTGAATGGGTAAAGCGAGCGGTGGGCTGTTCCCTACGCAATTTCGTTATACGATCAATCGCAGCTTAAGCGGTTTTAAAAACACTCACCATTTTCTGCAATTCCTCGGCCATTTGCGACAGGGATTGTGCAGAGGCTGTAATTTCTTCCATGGACGCAAGCTGCTCCTCTGCGGCGGATGCCACGCTTTGGGAGCTTGCAGAGGATGCCTCTGCGCTTGTCGAGATTTCGAAAACGCGGAGCGCCATTTGTTCTACAGTCGCAGAAATGTCGTTGACGGCATTTGTTACTTCTACTGTCTGTTTCGAAACATCATTTGAAGATTGCAGGATTCTGCTGAAACATTCTCCTGTTTCATTTGTTAACGTCACACCGGTTTGGACTTCATCTGTGCAAGTTTCCATCGACGCGACTGCCTCTGATGTACTTGCTTGGATATCATGAATCAAGCTGGTGATTTGTCCCGCTGATTCCCTTGAAATCTCGGCGAGTTTTCTGACCTCGGCTGCTACAACCGCAAAGCCTTGCCCATGCTCTCCGGCCCTCGCCGCTTCAATTGCTGCGTTCAGTGCCAGCAGGTTTGTTTGCTCGGCGATGCCGGAAATGACCGCAACAATCTTTTCAATTTCAGCCGAGCGGTCTCCTAATTGCCTGACAATCTGAGAGGTAGAGTTAACGGTATTGCTGATCGAATGAATCTGGTTAATCGTTTTTGATAGAGAAACGTTCCCACGCTCTGATTCCGCGGTGGTCATTGTAGAATGTTCAGAAACAAGCGCGACAGCATTGGCAATATTACTGATGTTTACGGCCATCTCCTGCATGGAGATCGACGTGCTCTCCGTTCCTTGGATTGCCGTTTCGGAACCGGCAGCAAGCTCAGCGCTCGCTTCGGCAATATGCTCAGCCGCGTTGTTTGTTTCCTCTGAACTTGCCATCAATTGCTCGGAGGAGGCGGCCACGTGATCGGATGATTCCCTGACTTTCATAATCAATTCGCCCAGTTGAATGAGCATTTCATTAAATGACCTGGAAAGGGATCCGATTTCGTCCTCGGATTGGTAGGAACTCCTTACAGACAAGTCTCCGTCTTTTGCTCGTTTCATCACCTTTTCCATTTCGCTCACCGGCTTCTGGATCAAATTGGCGATCGCCCAGCTGATGAAAAAGTAAAGGATCAAGGTGGATGCCAGGATGCTTGCAAAAAGGATCAGGGACGCCCGGATCTCTTTTTTATTTTGTCCGTTTATTGACTTTGCATCTTCGCTGTTTATTTTAACCAATTCGGAATACTGCTCGTTGATATGGTCCAAGATTGGCTGTACTTCTGTTACATATGTTTTATAGGCAGCGACATTCTGGTTTTTCAAAGCGAGATTGAGGGTTTTCTCCTTAGCCTTCTCAAATGCCTGTGACGACAAAGTTATTTCTTCTAAAAGCTTCAGTTCCTTCGGATCATCCGTATTATATTTTTCTCTCAGCTTTCCATTTTCTTTAATCTTCCTATCCATTTCCACCATCAGTTTGCTGTTGCGTTCGTTATTGGAGTTGGCGGTCAACTCGATTATGTATCTTTGGATGGTTTCTAAGTTTTCTTTAAGCTTGGTCACTGTTTCGATCGGCTTCAGTTTATTTTCATACATATCTTCCACTTTATTGCCAAGTGAATACAGTTGGGTGAAACCAATAATTCCAATGGCCAGCAGGCTTATAAGCGTAATGCCGGATAACAGGCCGAATTTTGCATAAACTTTGAGGTTTTTAATCCATTTCATGCTGTAGTCTCCTTATGTAGGGTAAGTTAGAGAGGTTTGTAGAAAAACACAATATTTTCTGGCATCCACATGTTAAAGTATAGGATAAATGTTCTACGAAAGAAAGAGGATATAATGGTAAATTAATAGATTTGTTTTAGGTTATAGGTATTAAAGTCTATTTTTGAGGAGCGGATGGATGTGGCAGGTTCGTTAAAATAGGAAAATCGAATGGGTTGGTCATGCCGCGGGAAATGGTGGATTGAGAACAAAGACCTGATCGAATATCAAGTCGCCACCAAGCTGGAAGAGAAGGAGCTATCATCACAACGTGGAACGGAGCCGGCACGCTGGAACCTAGTCCCCAGCTAGTCAGCTATACCGTTATCTTTCCCAGCAAAACTTGCGGACGATCGGTGTGAAAGTGGTAGAGACGGTCAATGGCAGGACAAAGATTTGTGTGGAAATGCCGTTGACTGGCGGTTAAAAAGGAAATCTGTTAGGTTCAAGTTTTCATCGTATTATTCTATAATACGGAGGCAAAGGAGGCTATCGGATGTCTGTTGAAATGGACAGTGAGACAAGGCCAGGAAGAATAAGAATCACGAATGCCAGAATTCCCGGTATAGAGCCTGACCAGGCCCTTTTTACTGTCACGGTCCAAGAGGGAATAATCCAAGCGGTTGAAGATGCCGGTGCTGGACATGACATGGGAGACAGCGTCGTCGATGCAAAGGGGAAGCTGCTGATTCCAGGTATGATTGATGTACATATACACGGGGCAAACGGATATGACATGATGGATGGAACGGAAAAGAGTATCATCGAAGTTTCACGGACCTGCGCGGAAACGGGCTGCACTTCTTTTCTGGTGACATCTGTCTCCTCTTCCTTGGAGGATGTCGAGAAAATGATCCAGGCGACAAAGAAGGCAATCGGCAAGGAACCGGGTGCGAAAATAGCAGGCATCCATTTAGAGGGCCCGTATTTGAATGTAAAGCGGAAAGGGATGCAAAATGAGAAGTTCCTCCGCCATCCGGACTTGGAGGAGCTGCAAAAGATTTTGGATCAAGGCGAAGGGTTGATTAAGATGGTGACGGTCGCCCCTGAGCTTCCTGGCGGGCTGGAAATGGTGGAATACTTGAAAAGCCAGGGAATCATTGCGGCCATTGCGCATTCTGATGCCACCTATGAGGAGGCGAAGCTGGCATTTGCGAAAGGCGCCAGCCATATCACCCATTGCTTCAACGGGATGCCGCCTATTCACCACCGTGCCCCCGGCCTCGTAGTTGCCGCGTTTGAAGAAGAGCACGTCAGCTTGCAGGCGATTGTCGACAACGTCCATCTTCACCCGGCGATCGTCAGGCTTATGCATCGCATAAAGGGCGCGGAGGGAATGGTATTGATCACAGATGCCCTCCAGGCGATGGCGCTAGGCGATGGGACCTATCAATTCGGGGGCCATGAAGTGACAGTGAAAGATGGAAAAGCCCAATTGGCGGATGGGACCCTTGCCTCAAGCACGGTGACGATGAACGAGGCATTGCGGATGACGGTCGAGAACGGCATTCCTCTTGCGGATGCAGTGAAGATGTCATCTGCCACTCCTGCTGAACTGCTCGGTTTGGTGTCAAAAGGAAAAATCGCCCCGGGAATGGACGCGGATCTCGTTTTGCTCGATGGAGAGTATAAAGTCGAGTGGACGATGATCGAAGGAGAATTCCTGTCTGCACGCCACTAAAGCGGGTATGCCGGCAAACAATAATGTACAGGAGGAATTTGATGAGAAGACTTGGTGTTTCAATTTATCCCGAAAAGTCAGAGATGGAAAATGATAAGCAATACTTGAAGAAGGCGGCTGAAAATGGCTTCAGCCGGGTCTTTACCTGCCTGCTGTCCGTAACAAAACCAAAAGATGAAATCATCGCCGAATTTACCGAGGTGATTGAATTTGCAAAGGAACAGGGATTTGAAGTGATGCTTGATGTCGCTCCATCTGTTTTTGATCAGCTTGAAATCAGTTATGACGACCTCAGTTTCTTCGCGGAACTAGGAGCCGACGGAATCAGGCTTGATATCGGCTTTGATGGCGCAAAGGAAGCAGCGATGACGTTTAACAAGTACGGTTTGAAGATTGAACTGAATATGAGCAATGACGTCGATTATCTGCCGAATATTTTGACGTACCAGGCAAATAAAAACAAATTGGTCGGCTGCCATAACTTTTATCCGCAAAAATACACTGGGCTGCCATATGACTTCTTCATTGGGGCATCCCACCGCTTTAAAAAACATGGGTTGACGACTGCAGCATTTGTCAATTCCCAGGATGCTGATTTCGGGCCGTGGGATATCAATGACGGGCTTTGCACATTGGAGATGCACCGTAACTTGCCGATCCATGTTCAGGCAAAACATTTATGGGCGACCGGTTTGATCGACGACGTCATCATCGGCAACGCTTACGCAAGTGATGAAGAGCTGGAGGCACTTGGCCGGCTGGACAGGGATATGCTGGAGCTTGACGTCCGGTTCCTGCCTGAGGCGACAGAGCTGGAAAAGAAGATTACCCTCGAAGAAATTCATGTGCGGCGCGGGGATATCAGTGAATATATGATCCGTTCGACACAGGTCCGCGTGAAATACGGGGATCAGCCATTCCCTCCAGGGATGACAGATGATCAGGAGAAAGGCGATATTATTATCGGCAATGACCGGTTTGGAAAGTACAAGGGAGAACTTCAAGTTGTGCTTAAATCCATGCCTGAAGACGAACGGAAGAATACTATCGCAAGAGTTGTGAATGAAGAACTATTTTTGATCGATTATATTAAACCGTGGGACCTGTTCCGCCTGCGGGATTATACAAAATAAAAAAATGAGCGGAGGGGAATCCCCTTCGCTTATTTTTTCGTTGATACTGTATTGTCCAGGAACGAAGCCCAGTCCGGCAATTCAAGCCTGCAGAGGATTTCCAGTTCCTTCTGCCGCATGTCGGTATACGAGCTGACTTTCTTCAAGTCCTCATCGACAAACGCGGGATGGACCATAATTTCAACAGAATCAACATCCATTTCACTCAAGCGCTCGAAAACATCTTTGTAGATCCCGTCCTCATAAAAATCGAGATCGATGGCATCGGTCAGCAGCGGCACTTGTCCCTTCAAATGCTCCGCAAACCTGACAGGTACATCATACTCTTTGGCAAGCTTCACGATGATATTCTGTACCGGATCCCAGCCGTGAACATGATGGTGGCTGTCGATATGGTGGAGCGGGAGACCTGTTTTTAAAAATGCTTCAATTTGTGCCCGCCACTCTTTTTCAATTTGTGCCATGTCGGGCGCTTCCTTTTGTGCATACGTTTTGTTGTATTTGAAGTTCCCGCTGCTATCGATAAGATTAGGTACATCATTGCGAAGCGGTTTTCCCCAGGTAAGTACGAGATGAATGCCGACATTCAAATCAGGATGCTTTTTTGCCTGCTCTACCGCATGCTCCACCGCCAGGCCGTTCATCATGAGAGTTGTAGAGGTTACAATTCCTTCAGTGTGCGATTGGATGATGCCATCTGTAATTCCTTTGGTTAAACCGTAGTCATCTGCGTTGAATAAAACTTTCATGATGAAAGCCTCCTTATGATCGTTAGTCGAGCGGATAATTCCGTTCAATTGTAAAGTTGGTCTTATCTCCCCGGAAGTATGATTTGGAATACTCGACTTTCTCCCCCATTTTATTGGAAGCGACGGTTTCAATGAAAAAGCACGGCAAATTGTTCTGGCACTCAAGATATTTGCTAATATTTTCATCGGCCAGTGTGATCTCGATCGATTCAACCGTTTTTGCAATTCGGACGCCGTAATCCTTCTTCAGTGCATCGTAAAGGGAAGTCTCTGCATGCTCCTTCGTCATACCCGGTGCGACATTCCAAGGAATAAAGGAAATTTCATATTGGGTCGGTTCTCCATTTGCCTTGCGGATCCGTTCAATTCGCTGGATCGGATCATTAAGGTTAACCTCCAATGCTTGCTTCAGCGCTTCATTTGCCGGGATAACCGAAATCGAGAGAAGGGCCGTTTCACCACTTTTTCCTTGATCGGCTATCTGATCGCTGTATTTGTGGACCGTACTGGACAGCTCCTGTTCTACTTTCCGATCGGCAACATAAGTTCCGGAACCTTGCTTTCTAACGAGATATCCTTCGGTAGCGAGCTGGTTCAACGCTGTTCTTACAGTCGTTCTGCTCACATTGAAATCCTTGCACAACTCTAATTCCGGCGGAATCTGCTCCCCTTTTTTGTACTGATTGGATTTGATCCGGTCGAGCAGCGCTTCTTTTATAAATGAATGTAATGATTGGTTTTTATCCATTGCAATCTCCTCAGTATTCGGTATTTCAATTTTACAGGAAGGGACAATTTAATACAATAGACAACAATTGTAATAACAACTTAAATAAAGGTATGGACAATAAAAAAATAATATGATACATTTTGATAGAAGGGTTCAACAAATATACCTTTGATATAAAGCGTTTTCTCTTACTAAAGGATGCACAGCAAGATGCGTCTTGAACACATCAACTTCTTGAGGAGTGACTTGATATGAGTTTAAAAGTAGTAGTAATCGGCGGAGGCTCCAGCTATACACCAGAAATTATTGAAGGCATGATTCGTCGCCATGACAGCTTTCCGATAACCGATATTGTGCTCGTCGACATAGAAGCAGGACAAGAAAAGCTAGAAATTATCGGGAATCTCGCAACGAGAATGATAGAAAAGGCAGGAAAGCCTATCAATCTGTCTTGGACATTGGATAGAAAGAAAGCGCTCGAGGGTGCGGACTTCGTCTCAACTCAAATCCGCGTCGGCGGTTTGGATGCGCGCTCAAAGGATGAAAGGATTCCGTTGAGCCATGGCTTTATCGGGCAGGAGACAAACGGGGCAGGCGGAGCTTTTAAAGCGTTCCGTACGATTCCGGTCTTGATGGACATTGCTGAAGATATCCATTCCATCTGTCCGGATGCATGGATGATCAATTTCACAAATCCAGCGGGTATGGTGACAGAAGCGCTATTGAAACATTCGCCGCATAAAAAGGTCATCGGCGTCTGCAATATTCCATACAATATGACTCACTCCGTCGCAGACATTTTGAATGTTTCTGCCGATGATGTCCGAATCGAATTTGTTGGCATGAACCATTTTGTATTCGGAAAAACCGTATACGTGAAAGGGGTAGACCGGACTGCTGAAGTTTTGGAGAAGCTTGTCAGTGACGATCTCGATTACTCGCCAGCAAACATCGTAAATCTTGGCTGGTCGAAAACATTCATCGAGTCAACAAGACTTCTTCCGAATCCGTATCATCAATATTACTTCCAGACACGCGACGTGCTTGAAAAGGATATGAAAGCATACGAAGAGCATGGAACACGTGCAGAAGTAGTCCAGAAACTAGAAGAATCCTTGTTTGAAATCTACAAGAATCCTGAACTGCGGGATAAGCCGGAAGAATTGGAGAAAAGGGGAGGGGCATTCTACAGTGATGTCGCTTGCAGTCTAATGGATTCCCTTTACAACAACAGAGGGGATATTCAAACGGTCAATACGTTGAACAACGGTGCGATCTCGGATCTTCCGGATGACTCGGTTATCGAAGTCAACTGTGTCATTACGAAGGATGGCCCAAAACCAATTTCCCTCGGTGCCTTGCCTTATGCGATTAAAGGGATTACTCTTCAGATGAAAGCTTTTGAAGAGCTCGTAATCAGGGCGGCAGTTACAGGAAATTACCAAGATGCCTATCTTGCATTCGTAATGAATCCGCTGCTCGCAGATGAAAAACGGAGCAAGCAGGTACTGGATGAGATGCTCGAGGCACATAAAGAATACTTGCCACAGTTCCAAATATAAGCCCGGCATACGGCAGGTTGAAATAACTGCAGAAAAAAACCGCTCATAATGAGCGGTTTTTCTGTTGGACATCGATTCATGCCAACTGTTGCTGTGCGAACTCGCGGTACAGGGCATGTGATTGGATCAGTTCCTCATGGGTGCCTGTTCCGGTGATTGTTCCCTTTTCTATAAAAATAATTTTGTCTGCATCAACGATCGTCGACAGCCGGTGGGCGATGACGAATGTTGTCCGGCCTTCCATCAAGCGGGACAAAGCCTGTTGGACGATACCCTCAGACTGGCTGTCAAGACTTGCCGTCGCTTCGTCCATCATCAGGATTTTAGGGTTTCGCAGGAATGCCCTGGCGATAGCAATCCGCTGGCGCTGGCCACCTGATAACTTTACACCCCGTTCTCCGACTTCTGTGTCCAACCCCTTTGGGAATTCCTTGATAAATCCATCTGCGTACGCCATCTTGGCGACTTCCCAAAGCTTTTCATCCGAAATCTGCTCCTGGTTTGAAAGTCCGTAACATAGGTTTTCACGGATTGTACCTGCCATCATGGCGCTTTCTTGCGAGACATATCCGATCTGGCTCCGCCAAGACTCCATCGACAAGTCGCTGATCGCTGTTTCTCCAACCCGTATGTCGCCTGCAGTCGGTTCGTAAAAACGCTCCAATAAGCCGAACAGTGTTGTTTTTCCGCCGCCGCTTGGCCCGGCAAAGGCAATCATTTGCCCAGGGCTGGCCGAGAATGTAATATCCGATAAGACTGGTTCCTCCTCGCTATAGGCGAAGGAGACCGCATTCAGGTGAATCGGCTTGTCGGTAATATCCAACTCCATCCCTTGCTGCCCTTCTTCGAGCGGCAAATCCAAAATGCTAATGATCCGCTCTGTTGCCCCTTTTGCCTTTTGCAGCTGGGTGAAAAACATTGCAAAACTGGTGATCGGCATGATGATCTGGAAAAGGTAAAGCAAAAAGGCGATCAACGAGCCGGTGGACATCGTTCCGCTTGCGACCCGCAACCCGCCATAGGCAATGATCATGACGATGACCAGCATGACAATGAACTGCATGATCGGAGCGATGAGGGCGAAGACACGGGCTTCCTTCAGTCCAAAGACGAGGAGATTCTGGATGCCAGCCAGCCCTTTGTTCTCTTCGTTATGTTCAGCAGTTGATGCTTTCATCAGCCGGATTTCACCGAGCGTCTGTTGGATGCTTCCGGTAAAATGCGCCGTTTCATCTTGCAGGCCCCTAGATATTTTCGCCATTTGCCTGCCGAGCGGAAACATGACCGCCATTGTAATAGGAACAGCGAGCAGCATGATCAGCGTCATTTTCCAGTCCATGACAAGCAGGATGGCCACTGCACCAATGATCGAGATGATGCCGGATATAAATTGTGGGAAATGCTGTGAAATTAAATCCCTGACAATGCTTGTGTCATTGACGACACGGCTTACCGTTTCTCCACTGGCCGTTAGGTCAAAGTAACTGATAGGCAGCCGGACAAGCTTCAGCCACATCTTTTCGCGAAGCCTCGCGACGATTTTCTGTCCCACCGCGATCAGCAGATAGAACGCGACACCGCTAATAACCGCCTGGGCAATAAAGGCGGCGCCGATGGCCAGGATCAGAGGTACGCTTAAAGAGGATACCGAAAACCCATCGATCAAATTTTTTGTTAAAAGTGGTACGATTAGGCCGGCAATTGTAGTGATGACACTCGCAAGCAAGCCGAAAGCCAGCGTCGCTTTCGGCACATTCGTTGATAAGATTAGTGAAACAAATGGCCGTATCGAACTTGATTTCTTCATCCAATTAACTCCTTTACAAAAAAACAATCTCTTATCATTATGCAATTCCAGCCTAAATAAAACAACGGCTCTCTCGAAGTGTTGCAATATTGGTTTTGTGGTAAAGTAAGGGAAAGAAATGAATGGTTTAGGGAATGGAGGAATTATCATGAAAAAAAAGATGGGTGCGCTGGCGATTGCCTGTGTGTGTTCCACCGGTTTTTTGCTTGGACAGCCAGCATTTGCTGCTGAACATGCTGCGCCGGTTTTCTCACAGAATGGCAAACAAGAGGAGAATGAAGTAGTGAAGTCGGATTATATTCAGTTTACAGGGAAAATTGCCAATGTTGAAATGAAAGAACGAGATGTTGTCCTGGAAATCCAAGGTGAAGAAAAGGACAACAAAATGTTTTTCCCGATCACGGACGGGGCTTTCTTATTTGACGGCGATAGTACAAAACAAATGACGAAAGAGTCGCTAAAAAAAGGACAGGAAGTCATTGCCTATGTCCATAAAGACAAACCGACGATTCTTATTTATCCACCTGTGATTTCACCGGATATCCTCATCGTGAAGAATGACAGCAATGGAATGAGAGTGGAAGTTGCAAAATTCAATGAGAAGCTGCTGAGCGAAGAAAAACAGCTAAAGCTGAATATCGGCCCGGATACGGAAATTGTCGATGAGCACGGAGCCAAGCTGGAAGAGAAAGATATGTATGACAAGGAATCACTTGTATTCTTCTCCGCTTCGACCAAGAGCATTCCAGAACAGACGACACCGGTAAAAATCGTTGTTCTTAAAAAGTCCGAAAACGAAACACCGGAAATCAATGATAAAGCACAAGCCATTATTGACAAGGACCATTATTTGAAAAATGGCGAAAAAATGATTCCCATCCGTGACGTCGCCAATGCGCTCGGCTACAAGGTAAAATGGGAGGAAGCCTCGAAGCAGGTAACCTTAATCAAAGAAAACAGCTCAATTATCCTGACAATTGGAGAGCAGGACTACGGCTACAACCGCAGCCTCCAGCGCTTGCAGAACACTCCAGAATTGTACAAGGAAAAAACATATGTGCCTGAAGAAATCATGGACATCCTGTACCAGCAATAAGAAAGCGAAAGCCCGCTCGGTTCCTGAAAAAAAGGACGAGCGGGCTTTTTTCCGTTGTTAAGCTTTAACCCCTTTACCGAGGAGGGGGTATACAATGCCTGGGAGAAAGGTCCGGGGCCCAATTGGCTGTTTTTATCCGCGTCTAAGGTTTTGCCAGTAAAGCTATGGAATGTACACTAGGAGGTGGCATGTTTGAATTTTATACTAATTGAAAGCCCTTCCAATGGAGGGGAATACATATGGAGAGGAAGAGAAGAATGCTGAAGGGTTTTAATCGTTTTTCACTGATGGCTTTGGTTCTTGGTCTGTGCTTACTTATGTCGGCACCAAATGCCTTAGCTGCAAAACAGCCGGAATCGTCCTACTGGTATCCGGAACAGTTATTGGAGTGGTCATCTGACAAAGATCCCGATTCAAAATACAACCGGAGCCGGGTGCCATTGGCAAAGCGGGTAGGGGCGGCTGATGGGAAAGAAGCGAAGGTAGTGGCTCTCTCCGCTTTGAATGCCAACACGAGCGGCGTGCCTTCTCAAGGCGGAAAAGAGTTCTTTTCGAATACCTTCAGCTATTGGCAGTATGTAGACCTGATGGTTTACTGGGCAGGTTCTGCCGGGGAAGGGATTGTCGTTCCTCCAAGTGCAGATGTGATAGATGCTGCACACAAAAATGGCGTTCCGATTTTGGGGACGATCTTTTTCCCGCCGGCCGAATATGGCGGCAAGTTCGAATGGGTAGACCAAATGCTCAGCCAAAATGAAGATGGGGCGTTTCCTGCAGCGGATAAACTGCTGGAAGTGGCCAGCTATTATGGTTTTGACGGCTGGTTCATCAATCAGGAGACACAGGGAGGCACAGAAAAGGATGCCAAGAGAATGAAGGATTTTCTGATCTATCTCCAGCAGAAAAAAGCTGAAGGCATGCACATCATGTGGTATGACTCCATGATCGACAATGGGCAAATTAAATGGCAGAATGCCCTGACAGAAAAAAACAGCAGTTACTTGCAAGACGGAAATACAGTTGTAGCGGACAGCATGTTCCTAAACTTCTGGTGGAAGGATCAAACCGCCTCCAATCAAAAGGCGAAAGAAATTGGCAGAAGTCCATTTGATCTTTATGCAGGTATCGATGTGGAAGCGAACGGGACAGCAACGCCGGTTCCTTGGCAGGGGATCTTCCCGGAAGGACAGGCCCCACTCACTTCCTTAGGAATTTACCGTCCGGACTGGGCGTTTAAATCCTCCGAAACGATGGAGGAGTATTATCAGAAGGAGAAGGAGTTTTGGCTTGGCGTTGAAAATCAATCCGGCTCTGAAAGTTCTCCTGCCTGGGAAGGGATTGCCAAGTATTTTTCAGCGAAGTCCTCTGTCCAGGAACTTCCTTTTGTCACTCATTTCAATACGGGGAGCGGAAAGTTCTTTGCCGTTAACGGAGAGGTGATGAGCGGAAGAGAATGGAACAATCGGAGCCTTCAAGATATCCTTCCGACCTGGCGGTCAAATGAAAACGGACTGAGTGCCGACTTTGATTGGGAGACGGCCTATTATGGCGGCAGTTCTTTGAAGCTGTCCGGATCCGTACAGGCCGGCAAACCTGCCCAAGTTCCTTTGTATAAAGCGAACCTTCCTGTTCAGAAAGATACAGAGATTTCCGTGACCTATAAAACTGACTTGAAAAAGCCGGATTTCAAACTGGGCGTCAGTTTCGCTGATAATCCGGAGCAGACTACTTATTTTGACATGAAAAAGCAAAGCCGCGGACAGTGGATAACAGACGACGCAAAGCTGAATAAATTCAGCGGCAAAACGATCGATTCCATTTCCCTTCTCATCGAGAGCGATGAAAACCTGCCTGATTATGAAATCAATATCGGCGAGATCAAAGTCTCTAACAAGCATGATGAGAAGAAATCATCCATGTCTGCTGTTAAAGCGAAAGTGGAGGAGGTTACATTCCGCAAAGGAATATACGGGGACCTTGCCCTTTCTTGGCAGCCTGCTGAAAGAGATGTCTCCCATTATGAAGTATACCGATTGCTTCCGGGCAACAAACGGGAGTATCTCGGCTCAACAACGAATCAAGTCTATTTCCTTTCGGATTTGAAACGGATCGGCGAGGAGAACAGGACTGAACTGGAAATCGTGGCCGTAAGCAAAGGGTTTGAACGGAGCAAGCCAGAAAAGCTTTCCTTTGAATGGCCTCCTTATCCAAAGCCGGAAGCAGATTTCCGTTCTGACAAAACCGTTGCTGCTCCAGGAGAAACCATCCGTTTTTCTGATGCTTCATCGGAAGTGACAGAGACAGTGACCTGGACGTTTGAGGGAGGTACACCAGCAGAAAGCAGTGACCGAAACCCAACTGTCACTTATGACCATGAGGGGACATATGCTGTCACGCTCGTTGCGAAAAACAGTGCAGGTGAAAGCACGGTGACGAAGAAAGCGTTCATCACCATCACGAAGGATGCGAAAAATATTACAAATCTAGCACAAGGCAAAACAGCCACAGCAAGCGGGCAATGTGCCCCGACAGAGGGAGCAGGGGCAGCTGTAGACGGCAAGGTGACGGATAACAGCAAATGGTGTGCACTAGGCGACGCGCCTCATTGGCTGATGGTGGACCTTGGAGAGCCATATACATTGTCCAAATTTACACTGCACCATGCTCAAGCCGGAGGTGAGCCTCAAGCCTTCAACACCCGGGCTTTCAGAGTTGAATTGAGCACTGATGGGGAAACTTGGACAGAAGCGGTAAACGTGTCCGATAATGCACAGGGAGTATCTGAGCACAGCATCACGCTTGAACAGGCTCAATATGTCCGCTTGTGGGTTGACAAGCCGACCCAGGGCGGGGACCAGGCTGCAAGAATTTACGAGTTCGAAGTGTTCGGTTTTTAGTATTCCAATCTGAACAGACCTCCCTGCAGGCCGGGGAGGTCTGTTCCATGTGAATTTATTTAATATCCAGTGTAATATCCTTATGACTTTCCCTGAACGACTTGCCAGTTTGGATCATGTTTTTTATTGTTAAAGAAAAGAAGCTGGAATAGAATGATAGCGTTTTCTATTTACGGCCGTTTGTATAGGGGTGGAAGCAAATGGAGAAAAAGACTGCACATATCATATCCCATTCCCATTGGGACAGGGAGTGGTATTTACCTTTTGAAAAACACCGGTATTACTACATCAAATTAATGAATAATTTAATTGAGCAATTCAAGAAGGAAGGAAATGCTTTTGAGTCCTTTCATTTAGATGGACAAACTGTACTGTTAGAAGATTACTTTGCCGTGCATCCTGAAAATCGTGAGATTGTCACACAATTAATTAAAGATAAAAAGCTGCATATCGGACCCTGGTATGTATTGCAGGACGCCTTTCTGACAAGCTCGGAAGCGAACGTCCGCAATCTCCTGATCGGGATGCATGATGCAAAACAATACGGTGAAATGTCCAAGATCGGTTATTTCCCTGACACGTTCGGTGTCTATGGGCAAGCACCACAGATACTAAAACAAGCGGGTATTAATACCGCCGCATTTGGCAGAGGGGTCAAACCGACAGGCTTTAATAATACCGTTTCTGATACAGCGAATTTCGAATCGCCTTATTCTGAGATGATTTGGAAAGCACCAGATGGATCCAGCGTTTTGGGCATTTTATTCGCCAACTGGTATTCGAACGGCAACGAAATCCCTGCTGACAAAGAAGCGGCAAAGGCTTTCTGGGATCAGAAACTGCAGGATGCCGAGAAATATGCATCAACAAATCAGCTGCTGTTCATGAATGGCTGTGACCACCAGCCTCTTCAAAAAGACATACCGGCAGCGATTGAAACGGCTTCCGAGCTTTATCCAGACTATGCGTTCAAGCATTCCAGCTTTGAAGAATATATGGAAGCGGTGCGTACGAATCTTCCTGAAAAGCTGCAAGTCATTGAAGGAGAGCTCCGAAATCAAAAAACCGACGGCTGGTCGACTCTTGTCAACACCGCATCAAGCCGAATCTATCTGAAACAGTGGAATCACCTCTGCCAAACTCTATTGGAAAAATACGCCGAGCCGATATCCGTCATGACCTACTTGAACGGCGGGGAAGACTCGCGGGAGTATTTGCGTTTCATGTGGAAATCATTGATGAAAAATCACCCGCATGACAGCATTTGCGGATGCAGCGTCGATGAAGTCCATCGGGAAATGGTCAGCCGTTTTGAAAGCGTTTCGCATATGGCAGAAGTGTTCATTGAGGAGAAGTCGGCTGAACTCGCTTCAGCGATAGACACTGAAAAGGGGCATGGAGGAATCCCTCTCGTTGTTCTCAATACGGGCGGATGGAAGAAGAGCGAAGTCGTCACCAAAACGGTAGATTTGGAGCGGGTCTACTTTAGAGACATGCATTTTGAAAGCATTCCCGCTTATCTTGAGGAGCAGAAGACACCAGGCTTTACGCTCGTCGATAAGCAAGGGGAGCCGATCGAGTTCCGAATGGGCGAGCCGAAGATTGAATTTGGCTATGATTTGCCGGATGACAAATTCCGCCAGCCCTATTTCGCAAAGCGGGCAACGGTCTCCTTTTTTGTGGAAGGTATTGCTCCATTCAGCTATCAAACTTATTATCTCGTTCCAGGTGAACAAAACACAATGCCGGAAGAAGAAGCGGACCAGAAGATCCTGCAGATGGAAAATGAATTTGTCATTGTCCAGTTCCATGAAGACGGCACATATGATTTGACGAATAAGGAAAACGGAAAAGTGTTTCGTAACTTAGGAGTGTACGAGGATACAGGAGATATCGGAAACGAGTATATGTACAAAAAAGCGCAGGCCGAAACGATCACTACAGAAAACGTGATGGCCGATTTCCAAGTCCTTGAGGATAACAGCTTGCGTAAGGTTATCCGCTTCACTCATCTTGTGCAATTGCCGGCTGAGGCCGATAGCCAGCTGGAAGAGGAAAGGAAGCGGCTGATCTGGCATAAGGAGCGAAAAGCCGGCCGATCCGCGGAAACAGTCGAGGTTTCCCTACAAACGACCGTCACGCTTGATAAAGGGATGAAAGGGCCAAGCTTCACCTTGGACATCGACAACCGGGCGAAAGATCACCGGCTAAGGGTATTGTTCCCGACAGGGTTTGAGTCACAGACCCATTTGGCCGACAGCATATTTGAAATTGCGGCTAGGCCGAACACGCCGGAGAAAGAGTGGGAAAACCCAAGCTTCGATCATCATCAGCAAAGATTTTCGAGTGTGTCAGATGGAGAGGATGGCTTGACCGTCGCAACGGATGGGCTTCAGGAATACGAAATTCTTCCTGAGAACGGAACGATTGCGGTAACGGTGCTCCGATCGGTCGCTGAACTCGGGGATTGGGGATACTTCCCGACTCCGGAAGCGCAATGCTTAGGGGCGCAAAAAGCAGAATGGCAAGTCATTCCACACCAAAAGGACGCCATTTCCTCAGGGGCATACATCACAGCCAGCCAGTTCAAGGAACCGCTTCTTGTCGTACAGGCAGATGCTCATCAAGGAGAACTGCCGGAGGCGAAGCAATTTATCCGGACGGAGGCAGAAGGGCTCGTCTGGACATCATTGAAGTTGGCTGAAGACAGGGATGATATCATGATTCGCTGGTACAATCCTGACGGCGGAAGCAAAGGCGTCTCAGCTGCCATCAGTCCTGAGTTTGCTTCTTTTAAAAGCAATATTATCGAAGGACAGGCAGGTCAAGAGGAGAACGAATATCCGGTCGAAGGTCATGAAATTATTACGATCGGGTTTGTGAAAAAAAGAGGGGGCGGGCTTTTATGATGAAGACAATTCCAGAATCAATGAAGAAACTAATCGACCATGTGAAAAGGTCATTTCCTGAAGATAAGAAGCTGCAAGAGATGTTCGAACAATGCTTCGTCAACACGTATACGACAACGATGAAAAAATTGGAGGACGGAAAGACCTTCGTCATCACGGGTGATATTCCTGCGATGTGGCTCCGGGACTCAGCGGCGCAAGTGCGTCCCTATTTGATAGCTGCCGAGGAAGATGAGCAATTGGCAGACCTGCTCGTTGGCGTTATTCGTCAACAGTTCGAATTTGTTCTCCTCGATCCTTATGCAAATGCATTTAATGAGACAGCTAATGGACAAGGCCATCAAAGCGATAAGACAGACATGACGCCGCAAACATGGGAAAGGAAGTATGAGATTGATTCTCTTTGCTATCCAATCCAGCTCGCCTATTTATTTTGGAAATCGACGGGCCGTACAGACCATTTAGGCAGCCAATTCAGGCAAGTGCTGCGCACTGTCCTTGATGTCTGGAAAACAGAACAATACCACGAAGAAAAATCAGCCTACCGCTTCGAACGTTCGGACTGCCGGCAATCTGATACGTTAACGAGGGAAGGGAAAGGCGGCTATACAGTTCCGGCAGGCATGACCTGGTCCGCCTTCCGCCCAAGTGACGATGCATGCACATACGGATACTTGGTTCCGGCCAATATGTTTGCTGTAGTCGTGCTGGAATATGCGGCGGAAATCTGCCGTGACCTTTTGAACGACGAGGAACTTCATGCGGAATGCGTGGGGCTGCGAAATGAAATAAAAGACGGGATCGAGAAGCATGCAAAGTTGGCGCATCCTATCCATGGCGACATGTATGTGTACGAAACGGATGGACAAGGCCATTACAATCTGATGGACGATGCCAATGTGCCAAGCCTCCTGGCAGCGCCGTATCTCGGCTATCTCCCATATGACGATGAGACATACAGAAATACCCGTTCTTTCCTCATGAGCCGTGACAACCCTTATTACTATGAGGGAAAATACGCAAAAGGCATCGGCAGCCCGCATACCCCTGACCATTATATTTGGCATATCGCACTTGCCATCCAGGGGATGACGACAAATGATGAAGCGGAAAAACAAAAAATCCTCGAGTACTTCAAAAACACAGACGGTGGTACCGGATTTATGCATGAGGGGTTCAACGCCGATTGTCCTGAGGAATTTACAAGAGATTGGTTTGCATGGTCGAATACGATGTTCAGTGAATTTGTTTTGAGTTTGACAGGCAAAGCGGTCAAAGGAAGCCCGCTTTATTCACAGCTTCAGGACAAGTAAGACAGTTTGAAAAAGCGGAAAGGATGACCGGAAATGAAGAAGGATCCCTGGATGATCACTGCTTGTGCGTGGATATGGAGAATCGTCTCGGCAAATCTTTGCTGGATTGCTTTCACTTTGCTGGGACTTGGTGTTTTTGGATTGTTTCCGTCAACGGTCGCCTTGTTTACACTCGTTCGCAAATGGATCAGAAAGGATACCGATGCACCTGTCTGGCAAACATTTAAACTTGTATATAAGAAAGAATGGAAACGATCCAATCAGATTGGTGCTGTTTTCTTCGCGCTGGCCTTGTTTCTGTTCATTGATATACGGATCGCCGAGGAAATCATGTCAGGAGTATTTGCCAGCTTCCTCTTGTTGATCCTTTATGTTCTGTCAGTCGGATTGATGCTTGCAGTCGGCTATTTCTTCGCCATATATGTTCATTATGATTACACGAATAATTTACAGTATGTCAAGCAGTCCTTGTTGTTCACTGTGACAAGCCTGCCTTCGACGGTATTCATCGGGTTGGGGATTACGATGATCGGTTACCTTCTTGTCAGGTATCCCGGGTTGATCGCTTTCATATCCGGAGTCGCTCCGGCTTATTGGATGATGAGAATCAGCATGACAAGATTCAACTTTTTGGAGAAAAGAGTATTGCAGCAGGTGTGAATGTCCTGCAGACCGGTTTTCACCGCGGAGTGGATTCCTCTCTCCGTGGTAAACGAGCCGGTTAACTGACGGAAGAAACTGCCCCGACACCTTTGGAGGAATGAATATGCAACTTCAGCTTACTGGAAACTTGGACTCTATTATGAAAGGGCTGCGTGAGATCACCGATCATTTGCGAATTGAGCTGGATGATAGTGGATTCCCAATCAAAGTACTGCAGCAGCCCGGCCAACTGCGGCTCAGCTGGAAAAATGGGACGGGAGAAATCGTCTTTGATAAACCGATACATTTCTTCCGCGGCTTGGGGCTATGGCTTGAGCATTATCAAGCAGGACAAGATTTTGAAATCATGGAAACTCCTCAGTTTCACATGAGCGGTGTCATGCTCGATGCTTCGAGAAATGCCGTCCCGACAGTTGAAGAAGTGAAAAAGCTAGTTAGGAACATGGCGGTAATGGGCTTGGATACGTTGATGCTGTACACGGAAGATACATATGAAGTAAAAGAACACCCCTATTTTGGCTATATGCGCGGCCGCTACACAACGGACGAGCTGCGAGCTTGCGACGACTATGCATATTCCTTTGGTATCGAAATGATCCCTTGCATTCAGGCACTCGGGCATTTGAGGGAAGCGCTTAAATGGAATTACGCAGCCCCAATCCGGGATACCGATGACATTTTACTCGTTGGGGACCGTGAGACCTATGCGTTTTTAGAGGATTGTATTAAAGCAGCTTCGGAGCCATTCAGATCCCGACGGATCCATATCGGCATGGATGAAACCTTCCAACTCGGGCTTGGAAAGTATTTAGCGCAAAATGGTTACGAGCACCATGTGGATCTGATGAATAGACATTTGCGGGAAGTACTGGCCATCACCGAATCATACAACTTAAAGCCCATGATCTGGAGTGACATGTACCTTCCAATATTCGCCGAGAACAGCCGGTATAAGGATGAAGACGGGAAGATCCGTGAAGACATTTTAAAAGAGATCCCGGATGTCGAACTTGTCTATTGGAACTACTACAACAAAGAAAAAGAAAAGTATGTACAAAATTTCCAGAATCATAGACTGCTCGGATCGAAAACTATTTTTGCCGGTGGTGCTTGGACATGGAATGGGATCGCCCCCAATTACGGTAAAGCAATCGTAACAACGGAAGCGGGACTAGCTGCCAGCAAGCAAGAAGGGGTTCAGGAAGTATTTGTGACCATGTGGGGCGATAACGGCGCTGAAACGCCATTTGAAACGTCCCTGCCGATCCTGCAGTTGTTCGCAGAACATACATATCATAAGCACGTTTCACTTGAACAGGTCGCAGAACGTTTTGCTTTTTGTTCGGATGGCCAGTTTGAGGATTTTATGCTTTTCAAGCGATTAGACGAAACACCGGGAGTCATGAAGGACAATATGAACACTTCCATGACATCAAAAGTGCTGCTTTACCAAGACGTTCTGATCGGGCTCTACGATGAAAACATAAAAGGACTATCCTTGAATGAACATTATCAAAGGTTGGCAGAGGAAATCAAAGAGGCTAAGCAGAGGAACGCAAAGTGGTACCATCTATTTGATTTTTATGAGCAACTCGCCAGAGTACTTAGCAAAAAGGCGGAAATCGGAATCCAGGTCAAACAGGCATATGACCAGGAAGATAAGGCAGGCATGAAAGTACTGCTGGAGAAGTTAAGCTGGATCCGCACCGAGACCGACCTTCTTCGTAAAAAACATCGGACGCTGTGGCTTTCTGCAAATAAACCATTTGGCTGGGAAATCATCGATATCCGCTACGGCGGAGTCATTATCCGGATAGGCTCTGTCATTGACCGGATCTCCGATTGGGTCGATGGCCATGTGCCTGGGCTGGCTGAATTGGAGGAAACGAGGCTGATGCATGATGGACCTTGGGAAATTGTCGAAGGCTTAATTGGCGGGAATGTATATCATCGGATCGTGACAGCAGGGAACTTCTCACTTTGAGAATGGAAGAAAAACCGTCAGCAATGCTGATAAGGAGGAAGAAAAATGTTTCTCACGGAAAGAAAATTTGAAGCACGGATCAATGAGCTGGAGTCGTTCCGATATCGTGACTGTATAGAGATCACTGAATTCCTTGTCCACGAGGATGATGGGGAAATCGGAGCCGCCCCGCCAAAACAGTATGATCAAGAAAAGAAAATGCAAATCGGTGATTATTGGCGAGGACGTGACCGCTATCTTTGGCTTCAGGCAACAGTAGATTCTTCCCAATTGCAAAGCGGGCTCCAAGCAGTCGGATTGTTTTCTTTCGGAAAGACTGGCGGCGGCAATAATTCAGGGTTTGAATCGTTATTGTTTGTGAACGGGAAACCATTTCAAGGTGTCGATTCCAATCATGAGGAAGTATTATTCGATGACGTAACAGAAAACGTTCCGCTAACGCTTGATTTCCGTCTTTGGTCTGGTTATGAAGGCGGCGGTTCTCCTGTTGAGAACGAATTGAAACTCGAAATGGCAAAAATCGGCTGGCTCGACCGGCGAGTTGATAATTTATATTACTCTCTTTTAGCGGCATATGAAGTACTTCGTGAAACTAGTGAAACGGACCCTGCCTATACGACCTTGAAAAAAATGATTTCTGACGCCTTGTTCCTCATTGATTGGACAGAGCCTGGGAGCTTGGCATTTTACGATTCCTGCTACAGGGCCGAAGAAAATCTGGAGGAAGCGATCCGCTCTGCCGAGAAAAATGCAGCCGTTACGATCCATGCGGTCGGGCATACACATATCGATGTTGCCTGGCTATGGAGACTGAAGAACACCCGTGAAAAATCGGCCCGCTCGTTCTCGACGGTCTTGCGTTTGATGAAGCAGTTTCCGGATTATGTCTTTTTGCAGACACAGCCGCAGCTCTATGATTATATTAAAAACGATTACCCGGAAATATATGAGCAGATGAAGGATCGGATAGCGGAAGGCCTGTGGGAAGCCGGCGGAGCGATGTGGCTTGAGGCGGACTGCAATATCCCGAGCGGAGAGTCACTCGTCCGGCAAATATTGCATGGAAAAAACTTTTTCAAAGAAGAGTTTGGTGTGGACAGCACGTATCTGTGGCTGCCAGATGTTTTCGGCTACAGCTGGGCCCTGCCGCAAATCCTAAAGAAATCCGGCATCAATACGATGATGACGACAAAAATCAGCTGGAATCAATATAACCGAATGCCCCATGATACATTCCATTGGAAAGGAATCGACGGGTCGGAAATATTGACGCATTTTATTACAACACCTGAGCCTTGGAATTCCCTAGATTCTTGGTTCTATACGTACAATGGATACATTACGGCCAAGACGGTAAAAGGAGCATGGGACGGCTATCGTGATAAAGATTTGTCGAAGGACCTCCTTCTTTCCTATGGATACGGCGACGGCGGCGGAGGTGTCAACCGCCATATGCTCGAAATGCGCAGGCGACTGGACAAGCTGCCGGGCATGCCGAATGTGAAGACCTCGAGAGCGGATGAATTTTTCGCAAAGCTTCATCAGAATATCGAGGAAGCGGATGGCTATCTCCATAAATGGGACGGCGAATTGTACTTAGAGTATCATCGCGGCACCTATACGAGTCAGGCTTTCATGAAAAAAATGAACCGCAGACTGGAACTTCTATATCGAAGAGCGGAGTTTCTCACTTCATGGATATCAAATCCGGAACAGTGGATCGGTGATTCCGAGCTGAAAGACGGCTGGAAAATCATTTTGCGCAACCAGTTCCACGACATCATTCCGGGATCCTCGATCCGGGAAGTATATGAAGATGCTGCTGTTGAATACGAAGAGGCAGCCGACATCGTCAATGGGGTGGAAAATACGATCCTGCAAGAGGGAATAGAAGCAGGGGAACATTCGGTTGCACTTGTGAATGCTTCACATGTTAAAGGGAAAAGGAATGTAGTCATCGATCAGTATGCTGAACTCAAAGATGGAATCTGGAAAACGAGTGAAGGGGCGGCTTTGCCTCATCAAAAACAGGCTAATGGCAGCTGGCTGGTAGAGGTGGACAGCCTCCCGTCATTCGGGGCAAAGACTGTCCGATTCGAGCCTGCGCTGGCAAATAAAGCTGAGGAAAGCAGCTTCACTTACCAGGACAGAAAATTGGAGACGCCGTTCTATTCAGTTCAATGGAATGAGTCCGGCCAAATCAGCCGACTATTTGATAAGGAAGCAGAGCGAAATATCCTTGCAGACGGTGAAAACGGCAATGTACTGCAAATATTTGAAGACAAGCCGCTTGCTCATGATGCGTGGGATATTGATCTTTTTTACCAGGAAAAAATGGAAGAGATCAAAAGTATTCAATCGTTTGACGTCGTAGAAGATGGCGAGCTTTCATTTGCTGTGGAAGTGACTTGGAAATACCATCTGTCTGAAATCGTTCAGCGGGCAGTATTTTATAAGAATGATCGCAGAATTGATTTTGAAACGAAGGTGGACTGGCATGAAAGAAGGAAATTGCTGAAAGCGGCCTTCCCTGTTGACATCAGGACGACCGAGGCCACGTACGATATTCAATTCGGGAATGTGAAACGCCCTACCCACTGGAATACAAGCTGGGATATGGCGAAATTTGAATCCGTCGGTCATCAATGGGCCGATTTGTCTGAACCGGATTACGGGGTCAGCCTGATGAACGACTCGAAATATGGCTATGATATTAAGGAAAACAACATGCGCTTGACGCTGCTGAAGTCAGCGACTCATCCTGACCCTGAAGCAGATCAAGGCAGCCATTCCTTTGTCTATTCACTCTATCCGCATCTCGGAGATTGGCGAAAGGCGAAGACCGTTGAAAAAGCATGGGATCTCAATGATCCGGTTTTGGCTTTGGCAGGACAATGGCAAAAGGAAACATCATTCCTCGACTTGCAGTCTGACCATATCTGGATCGATGCAGTAAAACCAGCCTACGACGGAAATGGAATCATCATCCGAGTCCATGAATATGAAGGAAGACGCGGCAAGGCTGCCCTTGCTATTCACAAAAAGTACAGCGAATGGATTGAAACCGACCTAATGGAACAGCCATTGCATGATCCTTCCAGGGAAAAAATTGAATTTGAAATCAAACCGTATGAAATCAAGACCTTTAGAATTCTTATGTAAGCGAAGGATCTGTTCAAACAGTCCCGAAACTGAAAAAGTTATAACAGAACCTTAAACCGAGAATGGGCCGATTCCCCTTTCTCGGTTTTTTAGTTTGAAACCGTGGATCTGCGTGCCCCGGAACGGAAAGCAACCGGAACCGCACATCGACTTTTTTTCATACACAGAAGAAGAGCTTTCCAGAAGTTCCAGCATTCACTGACTACCTGGAAAGTCACATTTTAATCTAGAATGTAAGGGGTTTCTAAGATTTTTGCATCGAAACGAAAATTAGTCAACTATAAATAGGCAGGTATTCCTTATAAAATAGAGGTATGGAAGTGCTTACATCCAACGGTGAGAGGAGGAAAATTATGAAAAAGTTTTTTTCGGATCTTTATAAAAACAGAATCTGGTTCCTGATGGTATTGCCAGGAACAATTTGGCTGCTATTGTTTTCCTACTTGCCGATGTTTGGACAAGTATTGGCATTTAAGAAATTCAGGATTCATCCTGACGGCTTTTTTGCAAGTGTTTTCAATAGCGAATGGGTCGGGTTTGATAACTTTACATATTTGTTTAGTACTAATGATGCTTTCATTATCACGAGAAATACGATTCTTTATAATCTTGTCTTTATCGTTCTGGGACTCGTAGCTGCTGTGGCGACAGCCATTCTGCTGAGTGAAATGATAAACAAGAAATTATCGAAGTTCTACCAGACCGGGATGCTATTTCCCCATTTTATTTCATGGGTGATTGGAAGTTACTTCGTCTTTACCTTTCTCAGTTCGGACAGCGGACTGTTGAACAATATTCTGGGCTGGTTCCATATAGACCCTGTCTCATGGTACAGCGAGCCTAAGTATTGGCCATTCATCATTGTCTTCATGAGCCTGTGGAAAGGGATCGGTTATGGAAGCATTGTGTATCTCGCTGCGATTGTCGGAATCGACCGGACCTATTATGAAGCGGCGATGATTGACGGGGCCTCCAAGTGGAAGCAGATCAGGCATGTTACCCTTCCAATGATTAAGCCGCTCATGATCATTCTGACCATCATGAACATTGGTAAGATCTTCAACTCTGACTTCGGGCTATTCTACCAGGTGCCGAGGGATTCCGGAGCCCTATACTCTGTTACAAATGTTATCGATACATTCGTTTATCGGGGACTTATGACATTGGGTGATGTCGGAATGAGTACAGCAGCAGGGCTTTATCAGTCAGTTGTCGGATTTATACTCGTCATTATCACAAACCATATCGTAAGGAAAATTGATGAAGAGAGTGCATTGTTTTAGTGCTTGATCTCTGAAAGGAGGGACCTGCCATATGCCGAATGAAGCAAATCATACACAAAGCCAAGCAGCCATTGCTGTCTCCCAAACGGTTGTAGATCCGCAGGGCCGTAAAAAGAGGAATAGGAGAAGGAACTATCAGCAGATCCATCCGGTTTCAAACATGCTGATCAGCATATTTCTAGGAATATTCACTTTCATGTGCATCTTCCCATTCATTTACGTCATCATCATTTCGTTTACAAGTGAGGAAAGCATTGTACGGAATGGCTTTGAAATCATTCCGCAAGCCTGGAGCCTGGATGCCTATAAATACTTGTGGAATGTAAAAGAGCAGCTAGTACGCTCTTATGGCGTGACGATTTTCGTGACGATCGTTGGAACAATCATCAGTGTATTAATGATCACTTTCTACTCGTACGCCATATCAAGGCCTCAATTCAAGTATAGAAGGTTTTTCACCTTTCTCGCCTTTTTCACGATGTTGTTCAGCGGCGGATTGGTACCGACCTATATCGTTGTCACTCAATTTCTTCATTTGAAAGATACCATTTGGGCATTAATATTGCCGCTGACAATGAATGCATTTTATATCATTATCATGCGCACATTCTTTATGAGATCGGTGCCGGAATCGATATTGGAGTCTGCTAGAATTGATGGGGCGAGTGAGTGGAGAACGTTTTTCCAGATCGTGTTTCCGCTCTCCCTGCCCGGAATTGCTACGATTGCGTTATTTAGTACATTGGGCTATTGGAATGATTGGTTTACCGCCTTGCTGTACATCGATGAGCCAAAGCTAGTGCCGCTCCAAGCCCTTTTGATGAAAATAGATGCAAACTTGGAGTTTATGAGACAAAATGCAGAAGTCGGATTGATGCAGTCCAGCTTGTTTAGCACACTCCCGCAAGATTCTGCCAAAATGGCCATGGTCGTTATCGCCACTTTGCCAATCGCTGTCACCTACCCTTTCTTCCAGAAGTATTTCATCAGCGGGTTGACGATTGGCGGCGTTAAGGAATAAAAAAAGAAAAGGGGAAAGAGAATGAAGAAAAAATTCGGTTTATTGCTGGCTTTCATGTTACTGCTTGGCACAATTCTGGGCGCATGCAGCAGCAAAGAAAGCGCTTCGGAAAAGGACGGAAAAGACGGCCAGCCATATGAAATCAAATGGTATACTATTGGTACACCTCAGAAAGACACTGATAAGGTTTTTGAAGAGGTAAATAAATATGTGAAAGAAAAGATCAATGCTACTGTAAAAATGACGCAGATCGACTGGGGAGACTGGGCACAAAAATCCCAGGTTATGATCAACTCAGGCGAACCATTTGACATCATTTTCACAAACGGAACAGACTATGTGCAAAATGCACAAAAAGGCGCTTTTTATGCAATTGATGATTTGCTCGATAAGGAAGGTAAGGATTTGAAACAAATTATCGACCCTTCCTTGCTTGAAGGGATTAAAGTAGATGGAAAAACATACGGAGTCCCTACGAATAAAGAAGCTGCGAGACAAACTGTTTATACGTTCAACAAACGCCTTGTTGACAAGTATGGTTTTGATCTTTCGACCGTAAAAGGCCTGGAGGACTTGGAGCCAATGCTGAAGGCGATCAAGGAAAACGAGCCTGATATTACGCCGATGGCGACATTCAAAGCATACTTGCCGATTGACTATGTATTCAATAATGAAATGCCGTTCGGCTTCCCGCTTGAAGGCGACACAGAGAAAGTAATCAACTTCTTCGAGACGGATTTGGCAATGGAGACTTACAAAACGATGCATTCGTATTACAAAGCGGGCTATCTTAAAGAAGATGCCGCTACAAGCAAGGACAGCTGGCCGATGGACGTGGAGAACTGGTTCGTACGGATGGGAGATTCCCAGCCATATGCAGACCTATTATGGAGCCGCTCCGCTAAGTATGATGTAGTTTCCGTACCAGCTGAAGAGCCGACAACGTTCAACGACTCTGTTTCCGGATCAATTCAAGCGATTTCTGCGACATCAAAAAATCCGGAAAAATCAATGGAGTTCCTCAACCTGCTTAACACAGATCCTTATTTGCGGAACCTTGTTGATAAAGGACTTGAAGGCGTTCATTATGAAAAAGTCGGTGAGGATACGATCAAAGACCTTCCGGCGCGTATCGACAATTACAACATGCCGACATACTCACTCGGAAACTTCTTCGTCCTGTATCTGTATGAAGACGATCCGGAAGATAAGTGGGATAAATTCAAAGAGTTTAACGAAAGTGCAAAACCTGCGCCAACACTTGGCTTCCACTTCAATAGTGATCCGGTGAGATCAGAGATTGCCTCGATCACAAACATTTCGAAAGAATTCTATCCGGCTCTCGCAACCGGTTCTGTCGATCCGGAAGAGTACTTGCCTAAATTCAATGACAAGCTGAAAAAGGCAGGCATTGATAAAGTGCTGGAAGAGATTCAAAAGCAATATGACGAATGGAAAAGCACACAAAAATAAAAGAGCGGAATCAAGCTGGACGTATCGAACTCCAGCTTGATTTCTTCTAGTTATATGGGATCACGGACTACAATCAGTAAAGCAGAAAAACTCTATCTATCATTTTTTGACAAATGAGGCTGCAACATGAAAAGAAATCAAAAGAAGCGTTCTCAATCAAAAATTTTCAGTAGGCTTTTTATTACCTCTGCTTTAACGATTGTCACTACTGTAATTGTCTTGGTTGTAACTATCACAAACTATTACTCGGATATCATCATACAAAAAGAGCTCAACATCAATACAAGAACATTGGAAAGAATTGAGGATTATATATCCTCAAAGGAAGCGGAAATCAATCGTGCTAAGAGAGATTTATATGTTCGGGGCGATATGCTCGATGACATTACATACGCACTTCAAAACGGCTATGAAAAATACCTGAATTACCGGCTTGATAAGTTTGCTGGTTCTCCTTCGTTCATGCCGAGTAATATCGATACATATTTTAACGGCTACTTTTCCCAGGATCCGGATATAAATGGAATCAGCCTGCGTTCGCTTGAGAATCGTTCGATTGAATACTTGTTGATTTACAATTACATCCGCTGGAATGAGAGCATGAGTCCTAAGAGAAAAGATCCTTTGGGGGATACGCTTTTTGCCGACCCGGGAGTTCTCCCGCCAAATCGTCAGTACAAAAACACACTCATTAAGGAATTTTACATTAACAATCCGGTTACATTGAAAAAAATCGGCATGGTATCCGTTTATTACTCCACGGAGAGGCTCGAAAAAATGGTGAAGCGCCACGAAGGAACACCGGCATCATTTTTTCTGGCTAATTCCGACGGGAAAATTGTCTACTCTCTTAACAGGGGGATTCCAGCAGAGATTATCAAGCAGGCAAAACAAGAAACAAACGAAAAGAAAGTCACCTATAAACGTGAAAACTATTATATCAACACGATTGCCAATAAAGGGGACTATACGTATATCAGTATCATTCCTGACAAGGCATTGAAGAAGCTGTCGATCGTCAGAGGAACCATGTGGCTATTCATTATTTTGTTCTTGGCAGCGTCACTCCTAGTCATATATTCTTTCATCCGCAACTACTCCAAACGAATCAATATGATCGTATCCACGATCCGCCAAGTAGAGGGAGGCAACCTCCAAGCGAGGGTGCCGGAAACGAAGCATGAAGATGAACTATCAAAGATTGGCACCAATATCAATACGATGCTTGCTGAGCTGAATGATTATATTGAAAAATTTTACCTGAGCAATATTAAACAGCAGCAAGCAGAATTACGGGCTCTCCAAGCCCAGATTGATCCACATTTTCTCTTTAACACACTGGAAGCGATCCGGATGGTGGCAGTGGTGGATGGGTCTAAAACATCAAGCGAGATGATATTCCATCTTGCCAAGCTATTCAGGTATTCAATGGAGTCGAAAGATGTCGTTCCCTTGTGTACAGAAGTAGAATATGTCAATCAATATTTGATCTTAATGCAGTACAAGTTCCCGGATAAGCTCAAAGTATCAATCGACATCGATAGCGAAGCGGAACAGCTGCTCGTTCCGAAATTAATTTTACAGCCTATCATCGAGAATTATTTTGTACATGGGTTCCGCAAACACCAAAAGGATAATCATCTGATTCTGGAGGCGAAGGTTACGGAGTGCCTGGAAATCACAGTGAACGATAACGGCACGGGAATAACAGAAGAAAGGCTTGCCTGCATTCAAGACCATATCAATAGTGAAGAGGGTGATGAAGTGAGGTCAATCGGCTTAAGAAACATCCATCAGCGTCTTAGATTGAAGTATGGAAAGCAATTCGGGCTTACGATAGCAGGTAATGAGAATATGGGGGCTACTGTCACCTTGCGCATGCCTGGCAGGGAGGACAAAAATGTATAGAGTTATGCTTGTAGATGATGAGCAGCTTATCACAAAAGGACTTCAAGTTCTGCTGGATTGGGAGGATTTTGGTTTTGCCGTATGTGCAACGGCTGACTCAGGCGAGGCTGCGATCGCCTATTTAAAAGAGAATAAAGTGGATATTCTCATCACAGACATCATGATGGCGGAAATGACAGGGCTCGAATTGATTGAGGAGGCGCTCAACTATCAGCCTCACCTGAAAACGATTGTGCTGACAGGTTATCAGGATTTTAACTATATAAAGCAAGGATTGCTCCTTGGTATCGAGAATTATCTTGTTAAGCCTGTCGACAAAGAGGAACTCCAGAAGACTGTGCAAGCAATCGGCAAGAAATTAAACGCTTCTGCCGGTATGGAAATTACCCAAGAACAAACAACATTAAAGGATAATGCATTATGGAATTATTTGCATGGCGAGATCGAAAAAAACGATTTGATTGAAAGACTTTCATTATATGATGTTCACTTTACTTCCTCCTATTACAACGTTTCTGTATTGGATCTTGAAACAAATAATCTGGCAACG
The DNA here is from genome assembly GCF_057657925.1 of Lederbergia sp. B243.17. Classification (NCBI taxonomy): domain Bacteria; kingdom Bacillati; phylum Bacillota; class Bacilli; order Caryophanales; family Bacillaceae; genus Lederbergia; species Lederbergia sp. B243.17. The sequence continues at coordinate 123,026 of NZ_JBWBKF010000082.1, read as the reverse complement.
GTAAAAAGAATCCGAGCGATGATTGAAAAAAATTATAGAACCATTTGTCTCTTCAGCCCAAGCCATGAATTGATCCTCGTCTTCGGCGGCGAAAGCAAAGAGGAGCTGCTGCGCCAAAATCAGCAGCTGGCGGAGGAATTGGTAAAAGAGAGTGCCAATATCGGCTTCTTTTATTTATCAATGGGGGAACCGTCGGTAACAATCAACACACTCGAAGAGAGTTATGCCCAGGCTAGAGAAAGAAGTTTGCACCAAATCTATTTTCCACCAAACGAGCTGATCACGGATCAATCAAACTTTGATAAACAAGAGGAATTCAGGCGCCTGCAAGAATTCAAAGAAAATACTTCAAAATTGATCATGGCAGGGGATCAAGAAGCATTGGCCATGATTGACGACTTTTTCAAGGATCTTACGAGGGTTTCCGCGTTTCTATCGGCACCGGCCGCCAGAAAATATGCATTTGACCTGCTTTCCTATATTCATCATTCAATCCAATCGGAGGATATTTCATTTTACACAGCAGCGATTGAAAGAATGCTGTACAGCACAGACGCAGGTCAAATGAAAACGATAATGGAAGAGTATGTATGCGGGTTGCTGTCTTTGATTCAAAAACAATCAACGATGCGCTCTCCGATAGTACAAAATGTACTTAGTTATATTCACTCAAACTATGACCAGGGTATTTCATTGAAAGTTCTCGGTCAGCAGTTTCATGTCAATTCCATTTATTTGGGCCAGCTTTTTCAAAAGGAGGTCGGTGTCGTCTTTTCTGAATATTTGAATCGAATCCGGCTGGAAAAAGCGAAGGAATTGCTGAAGACAACCCATAATCGGGCAGGAGAAATCGGGAAAATGGTAGGCTACTCCGATACCGCATACTTCTATAAACAGTTCAAGAAAAACGTCGGAGCCACACCAAGTGAATGGAGAAAAATTTGAGTAGATGAAAATCGCCTCGGCGATTATTCATCACAATAATTTTTAAGGCATGTCTTGTCTAAAAGGAGGTACCACAGTGGAATACATGGTATTTGATATTGGCGGCACATTCATTAAACATGCTGTCATGGATGGAAACGCAAGAATTTTGAATAGCGGAAAGATCGCCACTCCCCAGGAAGGACTGGAGGTTTTTCTGAGCAAGTTGTCGGAAGTCGTGGCAGAGCAAAAGCGCCGATATGATATTCAGGGCATCGCCATAAGTTCGCCCGGTGCTGTGGAGGCCGATACAGGGTATGTAGGCGGCTCTAGTGCCGTCCCTTATATCCATGGCAATAATATTGCCATGATGCTAAAGGAGCGCACGCAACTAAAAGTAACGGTCGAAAATGATGCGAATTGCGCTGCTTTGGCTGAAGGATGGCTAGGTGCTGCTAGAGATGTGGATGACTATGTTTGTATCGTTGTCGGAACCGGAATCGGAGGATGCATTGTTAAAGACAACAAAATTCTCCGCGGTTCTTCGCTCCATGGCGGTGAGTTCGGTTATATGATTATAGGAAATCCGCTGGAAAACCCGTTAGCGACGACTTGGAGCCAAGTCGCTTCGACGAACGCGCTTGTAAAAGAGGTAGAGAAGAGAAAGTCTTTACCACTAGGGAGCCTGGACGGTGAGAAGGTATTCCGGATGGTGGAAGAAGGCGACAGAATTTCTGAAGAAAGCGTACGCCTTTGGTATAAGAAGCTTGCTGCAGGTATTTACAACATCCAATATGTGATTGATCCCCAAAAGATCCTGATCGGGGGAGGAATCAGTAAACGCCTTGAAGTGATAAGAGGAATAAATGAAGAGCTGGCACTGCTAAAAGATGAAATATCAACATTGGATATAAGAGTGGAAGCTTGCGAATTGGGCAATGATGCGAATTTGGCAGGCGCTCTGTATCACTTTTTATACTCTATTTACTGAAAGATGCAGCCGATTTGAATGAGTATCAACATGCCTATTCTGATAGTTTATCTGTCAGGAAAGGCATTTTTTTATAAGTTTACAAATTTGACTGCCAATCTTGTGAAATGCTGGTAATATAGTCTTAGGAGCATAGTTTGTATTCTAATTCATGGATGGTGTTGGAATTGGAAATTTATGTGGCAAGACAGCCGATTTTAAATAAAAGACAAGAGATCATCGCCTATGAGCTTTTATACCGGAACAGTGAAAAGAACATTGCTTTTCCAGTTCCGGGAGAGCAGGCAACATCTGATGTCATGAACAGCATTCTTCAAATGGGATTTGAGGAACTGGCAGACGGGAAAGATTGTTATATCAATTGTACGGAGAAATTTCTTGAGCAGAGCATTCCATCTTATCTTCCAGCGGGCAAAACGGTCATTGAAGTGCTGGAGACAGTAGAGATAACAGAAAGGGTAGTCCAGAACTGCCGCCGGTTGAAAGCTGCAGGGTACAGGATTGCATTGGATGACTTTGTTCTTCGGGAAAATAACCACCATGTAAGAGAACTGCTGACATTTGTAGATATTGTAAAAATTGATATACGCCAGACTCCCCGAAGCGAGCAGCTTAGGATCATTGATAAATTGAAAGCGTTCCATTTAATTTTTTTGGCTGAGAAGGTGGAGACGCGGGAAGAGTACCTCCAGTGTTTGGAGGATGGCTATTCATATTTTCAAGGGTATTTTTTCAGCAAACCCGTCATGCTATCTGCAGGTGATGTTCCAATCCAGAACTATAGCTTGCTGCTCGTCATGGGGGAGCTTGCAAAACAAGACCCTGACATTAATTATCTTGCAAACGTGATTGAACGGGACATTTCCCTTTCCTATAAATTACTGAAATTGATCAACTCCGTTCTCTTGCGGCCGGCACCGATCAAGACAATCAAACAGGCAATCGTATTTTTAGGGATCATCGAGTTGAAAAAATGGATGTTCGTGCTTTCTTTTCAGGATCACGTCGGGAAAGAATACATAGGAACAAATGAAATTGTAAAAATGAGTTTTATCCGGGCCAGGGCGGCTGAATCCATTGCAATCGAGCAAGGGCACCGGATGAAAGCACCGAGCTATTTTTTGATTGGCTTGCTGTCATTGATTGATGCCTTAATGAAAAGGCCGCTTGAAGCTGTGCTTGCACAAATGCCGCTCGATAAGGAAATCCAGGCGACCATCCTTGGGGACGAAACGGAATACAAAGCGATATTTGATTTGGTAAAGGGGATGGAAAGAGCCAATTGGAACGAGATCGGCGAGCTTTGCCACAAAATAAACATTGATGAAGGAACCGCTCTTAACGTCTATAGAAAAGCCGTCCTTTGGACAAATCAATTACTTGGAAAAAACACGTGAGGTCTGCTCCCTTTCAAGGGGGCAGACCCTTTTTTATGTTCTAGTTCTGTAATCGTTATTATTTTTTTGCGCGTTATTGTTGGAGGAGGATGAATAAAACAGAAGGCTGTTAATAAAGTGGTTAGTAGGTACCTTGTAAACAATTACATTGTAAAGAGGAAATGTGGGATGGGTCATGGCGAATATGCAGCAGGTTGCGAAAAAAGCGGGCGTTTCCATAGCGACCGTTTCCAGGGTTTTAAATGCACCGGAAGCCGTAAGTATGCATACGAGGCGGAAGGTGGAGGAGGCAATTGCCGTTCTGAATTATGAGCCGAGCCTGCTCGGACGGAATTTGAGAAATTCTGAGAGCCGGCAAATTGTCGTATTGATTCCGAGCATCTCGAATCCTTTTTATTCAGAAATTATCAATGGGATCGAAGAGGTGGCAACCGAGAACCAATACACAATTCTACTAGGTGAAACGGATTCCAAGGCAGAGCGTGAAAACATTTATTTTGCAATGGTAAGGAACAAATTGGCCGACGGCGTTATCTCAATGGATCCGGCTGTCAACATGGAAACCGTCCATGAAATAGCCGAAAAGAATCCTATCATATTGTGCAGTGAATATGAGGAGGGGGGAAGGATTCCGTACATCGCCATTGATCATGAAGCGGCTGCATACCAGGCAGTCAAACACCTGATTGCGCTTGGAAACCATTCGATTGCATTGATCAACTGTGATGAGAAATTCTTATATTCAAGGCAGCGCCGGAATGGTTATGAGCGGGCGCTTCGTGAATTTGGGCTCGTCGTGAAGGAGGAGTGGATGTATACTACGAAACGGCTAGATTTCCAAGATGGAATGCAAGCGATGAGGATTTTACTGCAAGCCGCAGAGAAGCCATCTGCCGTTTTTGCCGTCTCGGATACCCTGGCGATCGGAGCGCTTAAATACTTGAAAAACAGTGGTATTAAAGTACCTGAGGAGCTTTCTGTCGTGGGATTCGATAACATCAGCTTTTCGAATATGACGAATCCGACGTTGACGACTGTTGCCCAGCCTATGTATAAAATGGGCAGGCTGGCCGCAGAAATGCTGATCAGCCGCATTCAGGGCCAAAAGGTCGAGAGCATTGTACTTGATCACGAGTTGATCATCCGGGAATCAACACTCGGCTAAAACGGGACGGGAGGGATAGGATCATGGGCATGAAGGTTGGCATTATCGGCTGCGGTTCCATCGCCAAGTTCCGGCATGCCCCGGAATACCGCGCCCATGCGCAAGTTGATGAAATTATTTTTTACGACCGCCATCCCGAAAGGGCGCAGGCATTGGCGAAAGAATTTGGCGGCCGGACCGTTCAAACGATAGAAGAGCTATTGTGCAACCCTGAAGTCATCGCGGTCAGTGATTGTTCATCAAATGATGCTCATCACATTTATACAGCGAGTGCTCTCCTGCACGGAAAGCATGTCCTTTGCGAGAAACCACTCGCTATCTGTGTCAAGCATGGTGAAGAAATCCTCAAAGCAGAGCGGAAATCCGGGAAGATATTGATGGTCGCCCACAATCAGCGTTTTGCAAAAGCTCATCAGAAGGCGAAAATGATGTTGCAAAAGCAGACTCTTGGAAAGGTGCTCACCTTCTCCACTCATTTTCAGCATGGCGGCCCGGAAAGCTGGGGGGTCGATAAATCAAAGGGTACATGGTTTTTCAAAAAAGAACGCTCCGGCTCAGGAGTTGTCGGGGACCTCGGCATCCATAAAATCGATTTAATCCATTACTTGCTTGATGATGAAATCGAGGATGTTCTATCCTTCAGCGGCACCCTTGACAAAGTCAATGAAATGGGGGAGCCGATAGATGTACCCGATAATGTGATTTGTGCATTAAGGACACGGAAAGGACGGTTGGGAACGGCTGTTTTTTCCTGGACAAATTACGGCACCGAAGATCATTCGACCATTATTTACTGTCAAGAAGGCGTTATCAAGCTTTATCAAGATTCCGTCCACCCGTTAATAATCGAGGAGAAGGATGGAACGATTATCAAATATGAAATCGAGCATATCCAGACAAACGAGCAACAGACGAATACCGGGATCATTGATGCGTTTATCACCTCCATTGTAAACAATACCAAGCCTCCTGTTACAGGAACGGATGCACTGGCAGCCATGAAGATCATAGAAAAAATACTTCAAAGTTAACTAGGCTGGGGTTCTCTAAATACTAAAGCTGAAATCATTTTCATATAGTGTGAATAACCGGTGCAGTTTTACCAGTCGACTACAATGCTGTTAGAAAAAATGAAATGGATTACAGCCGGAGAGGGGGAAATATGATCAGGGTTGCTCTTATCGGACTCGGCTTTATTGGCAAAGCCCATCTAAAAACCTATGAGAAGATTTCAGCATGCGATGTAAAGGCGATTTTGTCGAGAAAAAAAGTGACAGATGCTGATGTGGCTGTGAGATATGCAGACTGCTTTACCGATGACTATGATGCACTTCTGCTGGATAAGGAGCTCGATGTTATTGATATTTGTCTGCCGACATACTTGCATGAGGAATACATCATCAAAGCGGCAAATGCCGGAAAGCATATCATCTGTGAAAAACCGCTCACCCTTTCGCTTGATTCGATGGAGCGGATCCTTGAGGCAGTTACTAAAAATAGAGTCCGATTGTTTGTCGGCCATATCCTCCGCTTCTGGCCGGAATACAAGCTGATCAAATCGTACAGTGAAACACCGCCATTCAATGATATCGAATTTGTTCATGCAGCAAGGCTGGGTCAGGCTCCGCATTGGAGCGGCTGGTTCCGGCAACCTGAAAAGAGCGGCGGTGTCCTGTTCGATCTTCATGTCCATGATATAGATTTTCTCCACTATATGCTTGGCAAGGCTGCTTCCGTTTACGCTGCGGGAGGCAAAAATGAGTGGGGCGCCTGGGATCATGTGATGACGACAATCAAATTCAAAAACGGCAAGACAGCATTTGCTGAAGCATCCCATCGTATGCCGCCGGGCTTCCCGTTTACGATGAATATCCGTGCCGCCGGAGTTGAAGGAGCGCTTGAATTTGAATTTGCAGCAGGAAGGAATATCGAAAATATGGGAGAAGCGACGCGACAGCTGACGGTCTACAAAGAGGGCCAGAAAATAGAGGTTAATCCCGAAAGGGCCGATCCGTTCTTTACAGAGCTCAACTATTTTCTCAGCTGCATCAAGAATGGAGAGAAAAACGACGTGATCCCTTTGGAAGAGGTTCACTATACGCTGGAATTGCTGTCCGCAATTAAGGAGTCGCTTGAGACGGGAAGTGAAGTCCGGCTTTAAAGACGATCATAGGGAGGCGAATTTTGATGAGAAAGATGAGATATTTATTGTTTTTGTCCCTGTTTTTGCTCGCCGCAGTCATCAGCGCATGCGGAACGAAATCAACGAGTGAGGCTCCCGCTGAGACACCGGGCGGGCAGACGGAAGCTCCGGACACAGAGAAGGAAGAGAAGTACAAAATCGGTATCCTTGCACCAGCCGTCACGCACGGATGGGTGGCGGCCGTCGCGTATCATGCAGAAGCGAGAGCAAAGGAATTATCTGGCGAAATCGATTACCAAATTCAGACGAGCAGCAATGCCGAGGAAATGACTGCTCAACTGGATGACCTGCTTACTTGGGGGGCAAAAGCGATCGTTGCTTTTCCGCAATGGGAAGGGATGGAAGTACCGATCCAGCGTGCGCTTGATGAAGGCGTGGAAGTGGTGAATTTTGATATCGTCATCAACGCTGACGGTGTGTACCGGGTTGCCGGGAACAATGAGGATATGGGTGTCCAAGGCGCAAATTACATTGTCGACAAGATCGGTAAGGAAGGAAATGTCGTCATGTTGGAGGTCCCTACAGCCGGATCAGTTTCAGAGTTGAGGAAAAAAGGCTTTGTCGAAACGATGGAGAAGATTGCCCCTGATATGAAAATTGCTACCTACGCGACAAAGTTTACGAGAGAAGACGGACTGAAAGACTTTGCCGACATTTTGACGAGTACACCAAAAATTGATGCGGTCTACTCGTTGGATGATGAAACATCGATTGGTGTTCTGCAGGCAATACGTGAAGCAGGAAGAACGGACATTCAAGTGGTGACAGGTGGCGGAGGCATGCAGGAATACTTCAAAATGATGCCTGAAAACGAGGACATCTGGATCCAGTCAGCACTTTACAGCCCGGCTATGGTAAAAGATGCCGTTGATGTGGCGCTGAAGGTCCTAAAAGGTGAAACCGTTGAGAAGGAAACGATCATTCCGACAACCATTGTCGACCGGGAAAATCATACGGAATTTCTTGATGAACATTCACCATATTAATGAAACAAGGACTGCCGCGCCCGATTGTTCTTTTGCGGCAGTCTGACAATAGGATGTGAATGAATGAAGGTTGAAATGATAGAAATCAAGAAATCATTCGGCAGCAATGCTGTGCTGAAGGACGTTTCTCTTTCCCTTAATGGAGGCGATATTTGCGCACTCCTTGGGGAAAATGGTGCCGGCAAGTCAACATTAATGAACATATTGGGAGGGATTCTCCCTCAAGATTATGGAGAAATTGCTCTCGATGGCGTAACGGCACATTTCCAGACCCCAGCCGACTCCCAGGAAGCTGGCATTGCTTTCATCCATCAGGAATTAAACTTGATCAACGACTTGCCAATTTATGAAAATATGTTTTTAGGCAAGGAATTGAAGACAAAGAGGGGACTCCTGGATACAAAGAAGATGATAAGTGAAACGGAGAAGATTTTTGCCAAAATGGAGATCCGTCTAGACCCAAGAACCGAGGTTGGAAAACTTGACGCCTCTTACAAACAGATTGTAGAGATCTGCAAGGCAATGCTTTCTAATGCGTCCGTCATCATCATGGATGAGCCGACAACCTCGCTGACGGAGCAGGAAGTCGAGCGTGTCTTCGAAATGATGCGCATGCTGCAAAAACATGGAGTCGGTATCATTTTCATCTCGCATAAATTAAATGAGGTAATGGACATCTGCACACGCTATACGGTCCTCCGTGATGGAAAGAAAGTGGCCGAAGGGAAGGTCTGTGATGTTACCGCGGATGAACTGGCACGTTACATGGTCGGCTATGAGGTGAGGACAGAAAAACCAATACGCGTGAAAAGAATCGGCGATACCGTTCTGCAAGTAACGGAGCTCTCTTATAAAAATGTATTTAAAGGGGTTACGTTTAGCGTTAAAGCCGGAGAGATTATCGGATTCACCGGTCTGCTCGGTGACGGAAGAAGCGAGCTTTTTCAGATTCTATTCGGGTTGGAAAGACCGGAGTTTGGAACTTGCTCCATTCATGGTAGAACGGTTTCTATAATGGATACCGCCCATGCAATCCGTAAGGGGATAGCCTATCTTCCGCGCAATCGGAAAGAGAATGCAGTGATCAAAGACTTGAATATTATCGAGAATGCTTCTATTGCCGCTTGGCCGACGTTCTCCAGGCGAGGAATCATCAATAGGAAAAAGCATAGGGAATTGTTTCAAACACACCGATCACAATTGAAACTGAAAATGGGGCAATTGACGGATCGAATCGATAGCCTTTCTGGCGGCAATCAGCAAAAGGTCATTCTTGCAAAGTGGCTGGCTGTTAACCCGAAAATCCTGATTTTGGATAACCCGACGCAAGGAGTGGACGTTGGAGCGAAGGAAGACATTTACGACATTATGATGAAATTGGCCGAAGAAGGCATTGCGGTCATTGTCCTTTCTAGTGAAGCGAAGGAAATCATCCGGATATGCGACAGAGTCATAGTGATGTATCACGGGACAATCCAGGGCGAAATAATCGGTGAAGAAATGAACGAACATGCGATCATGACACTTGCTACCGGCGGCCGGCTGTCTCAGTAGGAGGGGAGAAGGGGGAATATGGAGTACGCGGGTGAGAAAGCGAAATGGGGCTTTATCGGGTGGTTCAGACAGAAGTGGTCAAGCGATCCGCTGTTCAGCATTGCCATTGCCCTAGTCATAATGGTCATCTTACAGACATTGGTGCTCGGATTTGATTATGATTCATTTGGCAGCTGGTTTCAGTCCTGGATTAACAATTGGATAAATATTTTGCGGAACAATGCGGGGATCGGAATCATTGCGCTCGGCATGACACTCGTCATTATGACGGGAGGAATCGATCTTGCAGTCGGCTCGACACTTGTTCTTACAGGCGCATTCGCCATGATGCTCTTGGACGAAGGAGCGAAAGGGATTTTGGCCGCTGCTGGAATCGCAGGGGCTCCGGCTTTTTTGGTAACGATCGTCCTTGTACTCCTATTCGGGAGCCTGCTCGGTGCGTTGATCGGCGGTACTGTGACAAAGGGGAATGTCCCCCCATTTATCGCCACGCTTGGCGCGATGATGATATTCAGGAGTATTACCCAGCATTTCATGCAAGGCTATAATCCAAAAGTGCCGATTGAATTCTTACAGATTGCCAGCTTCAAAATCGGAAATTATATGATTTTGCCGATCCTTTATTGGGCGGTTATCGCTTATCTGCTTTACTTTATGTCGAAGCGGACAACGTTCGGCAGGCAAATTATCGCCGTCGGTTCGAATGAGAAAGCCGCAAAGCTGTCAGGTGTGAACGTGCAAAAAGTGAAAGTACGTGTCTATGCCTTGATGGGCTTGCTCGTTTCCATCGCGGCGATCATTCAGGTATCCCGGATTGGTTCCATGGATTTCTCGAATGCCGGCAGGGGGATGGAGATGGATGCAATCGCGGCAGCTGTTGTCGGCGGTACGAGCATGATGGGGGGGAGAGGATTTATCCTCGGAACAGTTTACGGCATGCTGATCATTGCGGTCATGAATAATCTTCTAAATTTGTTTGGTGTGCCGCCATTTTTGCGGGAGGCATTTAAAGGGTTTATAGTCATCGCTGCGGTACTGCTGCAGAGAAAGGAAAAAGCTGCTTGAGGATTCACTGCATCATCTTCGAAATCCCGCAGGGGAAACGGCCCAGGCGGGCTTTTTTTTATCCCTATAACTACAACTCTTGGACCAGTCAATCCAGGTTTCAACGGCCAGCAGAGCGGGTATGTGTTTCGTTAGGTGATAGTGAAGGGGGAGCATTTGGATGGGGGATCGAAATCTCACTCGAGAACAGATGAAGAAAGAAAAAAAACAAAAGAAACAAAGCAAAGGGAAGAGACGGCAAGGAATCCTTTACCGGTTACTGATGACGGTGCTGATCATTGGTTTCTTTATCGTTGCCGGTGTCGGAATTACGGTGCTCGCGTATGTAAATGGGGCGCCTACCTTGGATACCGAACAGCTTGAGACACCGCAATCATCGACCCTCTATGATATGGATGGACAGGCCGTCGTTGACTTATCCGGAACGGAATACCGAAAGGCGGTCAAATTGGAGGAAGTTCCGAAACATGTCCAGGATGCGTTCATTGCTGTGGAGGATGTTAGGTTTTGGGAACACAGCGGTATCGATGTAAAGCGGATTGCCGGTGCGGTCGCCGCCAATTTCAAGGATGGGTTCGGTGCCGAAGGGGCAAGCACGATTACGCAGCAACTCGTAAAGCGATCCTTCCTTACTCCGGAAAAATCGATCAAGCGGAAGGTGAACGAAGCGTACCTTGCACTCCAGCTTGAAAAGAAATATACGAAGAAAGAAATACTGGAAATGTACTTGAACAATGTCTATTTTGGCAAGGGTGCGTATGGAGTGGAAACGGCGGCACAAGTATTCTTCAATAAATCTGTCGGTGATCTGGATATAAGTGAGGCAGCATTGTTGGCAGGTCTGCCTCAACGGCCAAGTGGCTACAACCCATATGAACATCCGGAATTGGCGGAGGAACGGCGGAATACTGTTCTGGCGCTCATGCACAAACACGGGATTATCTCGGAAACCGAGCGGAAGTCGGCCCAGGCTGTTCATGTGAATGAGATGATCCATGAACAGAAACGGAAAACGGCATATGACGGATTTATCGATGTGGTGCTGCGCGAATTGAAAACGAAAGGCATCTCCGAAACCGAACTATATACATCCGGCCTGCACGTTTATACAACAATGGATGCCGCTGCCCAACAATTGACCGACAACGTGTTGACGACCGATGAATACATAACGTACCCGGATGATGAGTTCCGGGCGGGAGTGGCGCTCCTGGATACGAAAACAGGGGAAATCCGGGCGATCGGAAGCGATAGGATTCCCGGTGAACAAGACGTACAGCGCGGTTATAACTATGCTGTTCAGCTAAAACGCCCGCCAGGCTCCACGGCAAAACCGATCATGGCGTACGGGCCTGCAATTGAAACAATGAAATGGCCGACAGCAAAAGTGATTACCGACGAAGAACTTGAATTGAACGGAAAAAAGTTTAAGAACTGGGACAACCGTTTCCATGGAGATGTGTCGATCCGGACCGCGCTTCAATGGTCGTATAATATACCCGCGATCAAAGCGATGGAAGAAGCAGGCGAAGAAACAGCGCAAGATTTTGCGTCCAAGCTCGGGATAGAACTTGAGGAAGTCTTCCCTCCGTACGCAATCGGCGGCTTTAAATACGGTGTTTCGCCGCTGCAGCTTGCTGGCGCCTATGCCGCTTTCGGCAATAACGGCATGTACAACAAGCCGCATGCTGTCCGTAAAGTCGTGTATCCAGACGGAAAGGAACTTGAATTCGACAGTAAGCCGGTTAAGGCGATGAGCGACTACACCGCCTACATGATTACCGATATGCTGAAAACTGTTGTACAAGAAGGAACGGGAAAGCTCGCAAACATCGAAGGGCTTCCGCTTGCCGGAAAAACAGGGACGAATGAGCTGCCTGAACATTTCAGCGGCGAAGGAGTGAAAGATTCCTGGTTTGCCGGCTATACGACCAAATATTCGGCAGCAGTCTGGACAGGCTATGACAAAACAACCGAGGAAACGTACGTCAAAGAAAAGGACGAAGACATTGCCAAATTGATTTTTAAAACAATCGTTTCGGAAGTATCAGATGGAGAAGAAACGCCTGAATTTAGGAAGCCGGATTCGATCGTAGAAGTAAAATATGACAAGGAGACCGGGCAAAAGGCGACAAGGTACACACCGGAAAGCCGGGTAGTTAAAGAACTATTCGTCAAGGGCACTTCGCTTGATACAGGACGGGATACGCTGAAAGCACGAAAAAGGCCCGCAAAAGTGAAAACGAATGAGCCTGTTGTAAAACCGGAAAACTCTGCTGATGAGGAAGTATCTGAACCAGCCGAGACAGAGGATGACGAAAAGAAAGAGGAGGATAGCGGGAACGAGGAAAAACCTGACGGCCAGGATAACGAGTACGGTATAAAAAAACCAGATCAGCCGCAGCCGCCAAAAGACGAATCGGACCAAAAAGGAGATTCGGAGAAAGAGCCGCCAGAGAGCCCGTCTCCGGGTAACAGCGGCGGTTCGGGCGGGGCGCCTCCTCCTGCTAAGCCTAAACCTGACCAGCCGGAAGGTTCGGGCACAGTCCCGCCGGAAACAGACCAAACGAATCCGGGAGAGGACCAGAAACCACCGGGAGAAGGCCAATAAATCATGTAAAGAGGGGCCTGTTCCCCTGCATTGGTAAAACGTTGCCATGCAGGAGGGACAGGCTCTTTTCTCATGAAAAATGTTATAATGTTTGCAGATTTTGGTTCGGGGGGGCGATTTGGATGGTGAAGGTGCTCGTAGTGGAGGATGATCCGAAGATTGCGGGGTTGCTCGGGGATTTTATAGAGAAGTATGGATATGAGGCGGTCATCGTCTCTGATTTTGACAATGTGATGGACTTGTTCCGGGCGGCAAAGCCGGATTTGGTTTTGCTTGATATCAATTTGCCGAGGTTCGATGGTTATTACTGGTGTCGGCAGATTCGTATTGAGTCTATTTGCCCGGTCATTTTCATTTCTGCCCGAACGGGAGAGATGGATCAGGTAATGGCACTTGATAATGGCGGTGATGATTTTATTACGAAACCGTTCCACTCCGATGTCGTCATGGCAAAAATTCGCAGCCATTTGCGCAGGGCTTACGGCGAATATGCGGCAAAGCAGGAAGAGCGTGTACTGGAGATGCAAGGCCTGAAGCTGTTTACAGAACGTTTCGAGCTTCGCTACAAAGAGAGAGAAACCCGGCTGACGAAGAAAGAAGCAGACATACTCGAAATGTTGATTGAGCGGTACCCAAGGGTTGCGGGCAGGGAGGATCTCCTGGAAAGGCTTTGGGATGAGCAGGCGTATGTCGACGAGAACACATTGAACGTAAATATGGCCCGCGTCCGTAAAAAATTACAGGAACTCGGAATTGAAAATGGAATTGAAACGGTCAGAGGCGCAGGCTACCGGCTCCGTGACGGCTGGGAGGCAGATGGCGAATGAAGTTATTTTTCCGTGAGCATCTCGTTTTGATAGTATTGGAGCTTTTTCAGCTCGGTATCATTTTTACCGTTTTGGCGCTGGGGGGCTTTCGGGAAATGTCCTTACTTTTTTATGGATTCGGACTATGCCTCTTTTTTTTCACGGGCTATCTTGTATATCAATGGGTAAGCCGGCGCCTCTTTTACGAGCGGCTGTCCAACGGACTTGAAAAAATGGATGATGCACTTAAGGCAGCAGGACACGCTCCTGCTCCGGAGGCGCTTGGAGAACTGCTGAAGTCACAATACAAGCTTTATATGGAAAATATGCTTGCTGCGCAAGACCGGCAGGAAGAGCATTTAACGTTCATGGATCGCTGGGTGCATCAGATGAAAACACCGCTTTCTGTCATTGAACTGACGGCACAGGGATTGGATGAACCAGATTCATCGAACATCCGTGAGGAAACGGAGCGGATGCGGACAGGCTTGAATACGGTCCTGTATATGGCACGGCTTCGGACGATTGAACAGGATTTTCACATCCGCCCTGTCAAGCTGGCAAAATTGGTTCAAGAGGTAAATCTTGATAATAGGAGATATTTTATCAGAAATGAAGTCTACCCCCACCTCTTTGAGGAGAAAGAGGGCCTTACTGTACAGACGGATGAGAAATGGTTATTCTTCATTGTCGGCCAGCTTATCCACAATGCGGTGAAATACTCTGCCGGAAAGAGCAGCCGAGTAAACATCGCGCTTTATGAACGGAATGGAGAGGCGGTGCTGGAGGTGGCAGATGAAGGGATCGGCATCCCGGTGACAGATCAAAAAAGGATATATGATAAATTTTTTACTGGAGAAAACGGCCGGAAATATCGTGAGTCGACAGGAATGGGACTATATTTGGCCCGAGAAGTATGCAACAGGCTCGACCATAGACTGGAAATGGTGAGTGATGCCGGGAAAGGCACGACGTTCCGGATCATTTTCAGCAAAACACAAAACCTTACATGAATGTAAGGCAACTGAAAGGAAGTTCGATGGCAGCCTCTCTGCTCAAAAAGGTAAACTGACAGTAGAAATTGAGCGGAAGGAGAAAGAATGATGCTTGAAATAAAAAAAGTCAGTAAGATTTATGAGGGAAAAGTAGCTTACCGTGCGTTGACAGATATCGATCTCCAAGTTGAAGGAGGAGAGTTTGTCGCCATTATGGGGCCGTCGGGCAGCGGAAAAACAACGCTGCTTAATATGATTGCCACAATCGATGAGCCGACAACCGGCGAGGTGCTGATCGGAGGAAAGAATCCGCACCGGTTGAAGAAAAACGAGATTGCCAAATTCCGCCGCCGTGAACTTGGTTTCGTCTTTCAAGACTTTAACTTGCTCCATACATTGACAGTGGAGGAAAACATCGTCTTGCCGCTTACACTTGACGGGAAGAGCGTAAAAGAGATGAAAGCGAAGGCGAAAGAAATAGCTGAGAAGCTCGGAATTTCAGCGATCATGAACAAGCGCACCTTTGAAATCTCGGGCGGACAGGCGCAGCGGGCGGCTGTTGCCCGTGCGATGATACACAGTCCTTCACTGCTTTTAGCCGATGAACCGACAGGAAACCTTGATTCTAAGTCGTCCAAAGATGTAATGGAGCTCTTGACGAAAATCAATGAACAGGAAAGGACGACGATGCTGCTCGTCACCCATGATCCGCAAGCTGCAAGCTATGCCCAACGGGTTGTGTTCATACGGGACGGCAAACTGTTCTCCGAAATTTACCGCGGTGACAGCCAGAAGGGATTTTTCCAGAACATCATTGATACACTTTCCTTGTTGGGAGGGAATGACCATGACTTTTCGTCAGTTCGCGGTTAATAACGTCCTTCGCAACAAGCGTCTTTACACCGCTTATTTTCTAAGCAGCCTGTTCACCGTGATGGTTTTTTTCACCTTTGCGATGTTCGCCTTTCATCCGGCTTTGCATGGGGGATCGGTGAATGAGAGTGTGATGTACGGCATGAGCGTGGCAGGCGGTATTATTTACGTGTTTTCTTTCTTTTTCGTGATGTATTCGATGAGTTCCTTTTTGCAGTCGCGGAAGAAGGAATTCGGACTGTTGATGATGCAGGGGATGAGTTCGGGACAAATCCGCAAAATGGTGTTTATGGAAAATATGCTGATCGGGTTGTTTGCTACGATAAGCGGGATTTTGCTCGGGTTCGTCTTTTCCAAACTGATTCTCCTCGTCGCGGAGAATGTGCTGCTAATCAGCGAGTCGCTTAATTTTTATCTTCCATGGATGGCGATCATCGTGACGTTTTCGTCATTTGTCATCCTGTTCTTGTCCATTTCGTTTTTCGTCTCGCTCATTTTGCGCACAAGCAAGCTGATTGAATTGATCAAAGGGGATAAAAAAGGAGAAACCTGAGCCGAAATCTTCGATATTTTTATCCATCTTAGCAGCCATACTGCTGTTTTCCGGCTATGCCATTGCCCTTTATGTAGAGGGACTCCAAGTGGTCGTAGCGATGGTTCCGGTTATTCTGCTCGTTGTTTTCGGCACCTATTTTCTGTTTTCACAGTTGAGCGTATTCATCATCAGACGTCTGAAAGGAAATCGCTCTGTTTTTTGGCGGAAAACGAATATGATTCTTTTCTCTGATCTTTCGTATAGGATGAAAGACAATGCCCGCTCGTTTTTCATGGTAGCGATCATTTCGACCGTCGCTTTCAGTGCCATCGGTGCTTTATATGGAACACATTCCTATTTGACGAAAGGCGTCACCGAGGCAAACCCATTCACCTTTGCATATACCCCATTCACGTCACCAGAAAAAGGGACTGCAAATGCGGAGACAGCCGACAGGATGATCCGCGAAGCAGGCATAAAGACGAAAAAGGAAGTAATCAAGGAGAACTTTTATTCGGTTGAAGGAGTCGGAGATGCTAGGATTGTCAGCATTTCTGATTACAACCGGGCTGGGGCTCTTCTCGGAAAAAAACCTTTGTCTTTAGACGGGGCCGATGCGATTGTCGGCAAGCAGAGTGTCGCGAATCTGATGGACGGCAGTCGGGATGAGAAGCTTCTGGCATCACCGATAAAATTACAGGACGGAAGTAAGGTTCGGGCGGAACGCATGGTTGTCGCAGAATCTATGCCAAACGTTTACGGCTATTATATCGTCAGTGATGCAGTCTTTGGAAAATTGCCTGAACCTGCTAGCAGCCTTGATAATTATTTTTGGGTTGCCAGTGATGCATCAAAGGATAAGCTGATTGCAACGGGTGAAAAACTGGAGAACAAATTTGATATGGGTACGTTCATGTCGATAGACTACACGTTATATGAGATTGAGAGGGCATTCGGCCCGATCTTGTTCATCGGTTTGTTTATCGGGATTGTGTTCTTTGTTTCAGCTGGAAGTTTCCTATATTTCAGGCTCTATTCAGACCTGGACGATGACAAACAGAAATTCAGGGCGATTGCGAAAATGGGGCTCACTGTTGGGGAAATGAAAAAGGTCATTAACCGGCAGACCGCCATCCTCTTCTTCGCACCAATGATGGTTGCACTTATTCACGGGGCTGTTGCATTAACAGCATTATCCCATATGTTCGATTTCAACCTGTTTCGGGAATCAGCAACCGTGCTGTCAAGCTTCTTGGTAATCCAGATCATTTACTTTACAATAATGCGATATACCTATATTAAACAAATCAAGCAAACGATATGAGGGGCCTGTCCCCCGCCAAGCTAATGCATTAACGCGTTACTGTGGCGGGGGACAGACCCTTTTTTGGGGAGAAAGACCTATGTAATTGGTTTTGTTTTTTGAGTAATAAGAATTGTGTGATTGTCATTTTTATTTTGTTTGTGTAAAGTGGATTCTTGTAATGGTATGGAAGGAGTTTGAGGTTGTTGAAGAAAGTGAAGGCTTTATTCGTAAGTGCATTGCTGCTAGTCGGGCTGGCGGCTTGCGGAAACAACGAAAATGGAGAGAAGGCCGCGGACAAATCCGCTGTTGCCGGAACGGAAAAGAAACGTAATAGCGAGGCTATGGAGACTAATGATCGTTCAAATACATACCTTTCAGAAGAGGATAGAGGCGAAATGCCGGATTTGGAAGATGGCAAAATCGGCTTGACAATGGATGACTTCAAAGACCGGTTCAATGAACTGGCGGGAAAAAACAATCTGGGTTTTCAAGTTGGAGAGTATGAATGGTTTGACCGTGCCAAAGGGGTCAGTACGGCAGAGGTGAAGTTCAACGATAACTATGTCATCAATGGAATGGTCATAACAGGAGAAGAGGAATTAAAAGCACTCCTGCTCGAAGCCGGGGGTGATACCTTTTCCCGCGAAACAGTTTTGGGTCTGATCCGAACGATGATTGGCACGACTAATCCATCACTGAGCAACGGTGATATTGATGGACTGTTGGAAGACTTGAAACTTATCCCTGATGAAAATGAAGAGGAAACGTTTGCGGAGACGGAAAAAGACGGCTTGAAATATATGGTGAATGAAGAAGGAAACAATGACTCAATCGAATTCATTATCGTAAATGAATCCGACCCTGACTTTGAACAATAACTTGTTTGAGGGTCAGCCCACCGGCTATTTAAAAATGTTTTGTTTTGGCACTTTTTCTGTGAATAGAGGGAATACTGTTAGAAAATGCCGGTTGGGAACAGTTGCCGATAGCCTGCCCATAGCGGATCGAGCAGGCTGCCAACAGGCTAAATACGGAGCAAGGATGATGAATGTATGACGAATAAAGATGGGGAAAGGGTTGTGAAAAAATGGTTTGAGGCATCACCCGAAGCGGTCGTCGTTTACCGGTCGGGAAGCATCCGCTACATTAACAAAGCATGTCTCGACCTTCTGGGCGCGACCGAGAAGGATAAAATTATCGGACGGAAGATCATTGAATTTATGCCCGAGAAATCCCATCACGTCGTCAAGAGGCACGCGGAGGAGCTGGATGAGGAAGGGAAATCTGTCGGACCTGATGAGGAACAGATCATACGGTTGGACGGCTCCATCGTTGATGTGGAAGTGTCAGGGATTGCGATTGACGATGAGGGAGAATTGGCATATTTATTTTTGGTTCATGACCTGACCAAGCAGAAAAAAGCAGCGGAGGCACTTCGGAAAAGTGAGGAGGTCTACCGGATCATCACAGAAAATATGACTGATCTCGTTTGTGTCATCACAAAAGAGGGATATTTTTCATACGCATCCCCTTCACACGAGACGATCCTCGGCTACTCCGGAGAATCCTATCAGGGAAAATGGGCGAAAGAGCTGCTGCATCCGGAGGACCGATTGCCTGTCAGGCAGAAAATGGATGAAATGATAGAGACGAAAGAGCGGGGCGTGCTGCATTTCCGGTTCAGAAACAAAGAAGGTAACTGGGTGTGGCTTGAAGGCAAGGCAACGCCAATATTTGATGATGACGGAAGTTTCCGGCATTTTCTTGTCGTTTCCAGGGATATGACGGAAAGGCTTGCATATGAGGAAAGGCTCTCCTATCTCGCGTATCATGATACTTTGACAGAATTGCCGAACCGGAGGCTTTTCACAATCCAATTTGATCAGGCGCTGAACGAAGCAGAGCAATTCGAGAGAAAGATGGCGCTGCTTTTCATGGATATTGATAAATTTAAAGAGATCAATGACACGTTGGGTCATGATGCCGGTGATGAGTTGTTGAGGCAGTATGCTAAAAGGATCCAGTCTTCCTTGCGAAAAAGCGATCTCTTCTCGAGACAGGGCGGGGATGAATTTATCATATTGCTGACTGAAATTGAGACGGAGCAAGACGCGTTTAACATTACGGAACTGATTTTAGGCTCTCTTCAGGAGGATTGGGAAATTTCAGGGCGGCGTCTTCAGGTGACATCAAGCATCGGCATCGCTTTTTATCCGGAAAACGGTACAACGCGGGATTGTCTGTTAAAAAATGCTGACACCGCTCTATATGCGGCTAAGAAGTCAGGACGGAACAATTACAAGTTTTATACGGGGGGCTAACGAGTAGAGCGGTATTCTGGAAAGAATCAATGAGTGATTATATGATAGAGGGGCTGGCCGCCGGTTTTGACGGCTCTCTGAATTGGGGATGCGAGTATGCAAGAGAAAGAGACGATCAAAAAGCTTCGTTGAGGCATTCCAATTTCGGCATGCAACAAGGCATATGATTGGACGAAAAAAATCAATGCTGAGGATTTCCGGTTTATGGAGACAGGCCGGCTGTCGCCAAGCTGAAGAATCCATCCCGTCCGAAAACACGCAGGCCGAAGTTGTGGATGGATCGAGTAACTAAAGGCTGGCATCTTTACTCACTGTCCGGGAACACTATCCCCAATTAATTCATGCGAAAAATTGAAGGAGTTGTTTACTTTGGCACAATCATTGAATGGAAAAGTAGCATTGGTTACAGGTGCAGGCAGAGGGATTGGCCGTGCGGTTGCAATCGCATTGGCAAAAGAAGGCGTGAACGTCGGCCTTCTCGCAAGATCGGAAAACGAGCTGAAGGAAACGGTTCGCAAAGTCGAAGAGGCTGGTGCGCAGGCAGCTTATGCCACAGCGGACGTTTCTTCGCTGGAACAGGTCGAAAAAGCGATTGCCAAGATCAATGGGGAGCTTGGCAAAGTGGACATCGTCATCAATAATGCAGGCATCGGCAAATTTGTCGCGCTTGCTGAGACCGACCCTGAAGAATGGAAACGGACGATCGAAGTGAATCTGCTTGGACCATACTATGTCACCCGCACCGTTCTTCCCCAGCTGATTGAAAAAAATGGCGGAGACATCATCAATATTTCTTCGACAAACGGCCTTAACGGAGCGGCGACTTCAAGTGCCTACAGCGCATCAAAATTTGGCCTGATCGGCATGACTGAATCGCTCGCCCAGGAAGTACGCCGAAACAATATCCGTGTGACGGCACTCGCGCCAAGCACTGTCGCCACTGAGCTTGCAGAGCAAGGAAATCTCATTCAAGGGGATGAGAGTAAATATATGCAGCCTGAAGACATTGCGGAATTTATCGTAAATCAGCTCAAGATGCACCCTCGCATCTACGTTAAAAATGCGACTTTGATCGGAACAAACCCATTCTAAAACACGAAAAGACCGGTGCACTACAAAGCACCGGTCCTTTTTTATTTCCGTAACTTCAAAGAGCTTTCTCCCCGGGTTGTTAACCGGATTTTTTCGCAAACGGCTGTTTCTTGCCGGATAGGTGGAGGAAAAGGCTTGCAATGGCTTTTGAAAGAAGGAAGACGCCAATATAAACAAACAGTATATGTAAATAGTTCTTCCCCTTTCCAAGCTCGACGAGATCGAGTGCAACAAGGACCGGTTTAAAGAAGAAGGCAAGGACTGCCGACAGCAGGGCGGAGTATATATAAAAATTTTTTTTGTTGTTCAACGTCCATTGATAAACAAGCATATATAATACCGGAATAAGCGATGCCTCCAGTTGGTAGGCCGGAAAAGATGGCACGATAAAATAGGGATACTTGATCCATCCTTGCATATTGCTGTACGTATCGGCATAGCCAAACCAGGAATGTACATTAAAGCCATAGAACCCTATAAGGAGAATGTTTCTTCTGTCAATCACCAGGTAGAGAAGGATAAGCGGCAGCACAAGCATTGCGACGGTAACCCAAAACTGCCATGTATCAAAATAAGAGTATTCCTTCCAATACGCGACGAATTTTTCGTTAACCTTTGTATATAAGGAAAAAATCTGCTCAAAAGCCTGCTCTTGCGACATCTGTTTGCTTC
This sequence comes from Lederbergia sp. B243.17, assembly GCF_057657925.1. Lineage (NCBI taxonomy): Bacteria > Bacillati > Bacillota > Bacilli > Caryophanales > Bacillaceae > Lederbergia > Lederbergia sp. B243.17. The sequence goes on along the minus strand of NZ_JBWBKF010000082.1, from coordinate 101,530 downwards.
ACCTTCCCTTCGAGCGGCATTTATTACGGTAGTATACCTAAAAATATGCTGCGTATGCAGGAAAGCGGCGGATCCCCGCCATCTGTTTGCACGGGCCCAATCATGGATATAATATTAAAAAAGCCAAGGGGTGAATGCTGTGGGCAGTAGTAAGATGGAAATGCCGGCAAAAACCTTCTGGGCCGGTTTTTTATTTGGCGTCGGTCTCATTGCCTTCTTGGATGAAGCGGTATTCCATCAGGTCCTTCATTGGCATCATTTTTATGACGGGGCAACGAAGAACGTCGGCTTGGTATCGGACGGTCTGTTTCATGCTTTCAGCTGGTTTGCTACGATCGGGGGTCTCTTTATGCTCGCCGATTTGCGCAGACGCAATGTATTGCATTGGACAAGATGGTGGGGCAGTGTTTTAATCGGTGCCGGAGCGTTTCAACTGTATGACGGTATTGTCCATCATAAGCTCATGGAAATTCATCAAATCCGCTATGTAGAAAACGTGGTCATTTATGATATCGTTTGGAATTTGGCAGCGGTCATTTTAATGGCGGCAGGGGCGCTAATGATTGCAGCAGACCGGAAAAATTCGCAAAGGGGGAGGTCCGCATAAGCTATATATTTGTTGTTGGACTGGCTGCAGCATATGTGTGGGCAGCACTTCGTACAAGCTCATCTTCTAGGCTGAGGACATGGCCGGTTTGGCGCTATTTGTTTTGGCTATCGGGTCTTGCCTGTACATTTCTTGTATTATTGCCGCCAACAGCGGCTTATTTTCATCAGAATTTCATTGCGCATATGCAAGGGCATCTCCTGCTCGGTATGCTGGGTCCGCTTTTGCTGGTGCTCGCAGCCCCGATAACACTCTTATTGCGTACTCTCCCTGTAAGGTCGGCCAGGATTGTTTCTACCCTTTTGAGGAGCCGCTACGTCCGGTTCATCAGTCATCCGGTCACAGCTTCGATCCTGAATATCGGCGGTCTTTGGCTCTTGTACACGACAAACCTGTTTCCAATGACGCATCACTACCCGACAATCAATTTTCTTGTCCATGTTCATGTCTTTCTCGCCGGCTTTCTATTTACGGTTTCATTGATCTATATCGATCCCATTGCACACAGATATTCGTATATGTATAGGTTGGTTGTCTTTCTTCTCGCTTTGGCGGGTCACGGCATTCTCTCAAAGTTCATCTATGCCTATCCGCCCGCTGGTGTGCCGAAGGAAGAAGCGGAGATCGGGGGAATGCTCATGTACTACGGAGGGGATGCTGTGGATGCGATTCTCATCACGATCCTTTGCTACCAATGGTACAGGCATACTGCACCTGAACGTATCGCAACCGCTGGATGAAAAAAGAAAACGCTTACTGTTGCAATTCATTCAGTTCAATGGTACTATTACGTTAGCAGCTTATAAAATGAATCACATGTTACTGATACGATCAGGCATGGCGGTAACTGATAAGGAAGATTCCCTTATTTCAGGCACCTCCATGCCTTTTTACTGTGGAAGGAGGGGAGGATAAATAGGCGGCTGCTTTGTGGTACACTGATAAAAAAACAGTGTGGATGGGGGAGCTGCGAATGAGAATCAAAAAAATACTCAATAACAATGCAGTTGTCGTCGAGGACGGACAGCAAGAGAAAGTCGCTATCGGATCCGGGATCGCTTTTCACAAAAAGAAAAATGATATTATTAACGTTCATAAAATAGAGAAGCTGTTCAGCATGAAAGAAAATGAAAAACTGCAGCAGCTGTTAAGTCGCATTCCGGAAGAACATTTTTCTGTATCCGAAGAGATTATTTCCTATGCTGAAGAGGTTCTTGGCACAAAGCTGAATGAACACATCCACATCGTACTGACCGATCATGTTTCTTTTGCAATCGAGAGGGCGAGTGAAGAAATTCATTTAAAAAATAAGCTGCTGAACGAAATCAAAATTCTTTATAAGAGGGAATTTGAAATCGGATTATGGGCGATTCAGCATATCAAAAATAAGTTCGGGGTCGAAATGCCTGTCGATGAAGCTGCATTTATTGCCCTTCATATCCATACGATGAAGCCGCAGGGCACGGGGCTGCATCAGACGATTAAGCAGACGACGATTGTTAGGGACATGGTTCAATCGATCAAAGATTGCCTGCAGATTACAATCGAGGAAGATGACATCTCCTATCAGAGGCTGATCACCCATCTTCGGTTTGCTCTCGTCCGCCTGAACCATTATGAGCTTCATGCGATGGATGAGGAAATGCTATCGATGATCAAGCGGAAATTCGTAGAATCATATGAATGTGCCGCCACGGTCGCCAAGGAATTACACCTCCGGCATAACGTAGACTTGCCCGCTGAAGAGCTCGGCTATATTACGCTTCACATTGAAAGATTACGGAAACAATAAAACTCCGAACGGGGGAAGAGAATCATGATGAAATATTTACAAAAGCTCGGCCGCTCCTTGATGCTGCCGGTAGCTGTATTGCCTGCGGCAGCCATTCTAATGGGAATTGGATACTGGATCGATCCCGATGGCTGGGGCGGAGGCAACGCATTTGCTGCATTTATGATCAAAGCCGGCGGATCGATTATCGACAATATACCGATTCTGTTCGCTGTCGGTGTCGCACTTGGCATGTCCAAGGGGAAAGACGGCTCATCCGCTCTCAGCGGTCTTGTCGCCTATCTTGTTGTCACAACGCTTCTATCAACTGATACAGTTGCGATGCTCCAAGGGATTGATCCGGGAGACGTTAACGCTGCGTTCGGAAAAATCGGCAACGCATTTATCGGTATTCTTTCCGGTCTCGTAGCTGCAGGTATGTATAACCGGTTCAGCCATGTCCAGCTGCCGGATGCATTCGCGTTTTTCAGCGGTAAACGGCTCGTGCCGATTATGACAGCCGTATCCATGCTCATTGTTTCAGGCATTTTGTTCTTCTTGTGGCCGGTTGTGTACGGAGGGCTTGTTTCCTTCGGTACGGCGATCAGTAAGCTAGGTTTTGTCGGTGCCGGCCTTTACGGTTTCTTCAACCGCCTGCTGATCCCGACGGGACTTCACCATGCGCTGAATGCCGTATTCTGGTTTGATACAATCGGTATCAACGACATCGGGAAATTCCGCGACGGTACTGGAATCAAAGGTGTGACGGGTATGTATCAGGCCGGATTCTTCCCGATCATGATGTTCGGTCTTCCGGCTGCAGCTCTTGCCATGTACCATACAGCAAAAACAAAGAGGAGAAAGCAGGCTGCTTCCCTTATGCTCGCTGCCGGGTTTGCCGCTTTCTTCACAGGGGTTACAGAACCGCTTGAATTCTCATTCATGTTCTTGGCTCCGGCGCTTTACTTCGTTCACGCCTTGCTGACGGGTATTTCACTCGCAATCGCAGCTTTCTTCCACTGGACCGCAGGTTTCAGCTTCAGTGCCGGTCTGGTTGACTTTGTACTGAGTCTGCGGATTCCGACTGCCAATCAGCCGTGGATGCTGATCGTCCAAGGTTTGGTATTCGCGGTGATCTACTACTTCCTGTTCCGCTTCTTGATCACGAAGTTCGACTTGAAGACACCTGGCCGTGAAGACGACGATCTTGTTGAAGAAGATGCGGAGGCCCCTGCAGCAGGGGAAGGCCGTTTCGATTCAATGGCATCCAAAATCTATGATGGTCTCGGCGGAGATGCAAACGTCAAGTCTATCGACTATTGTGCGACACGCCTTCGTGTTGAAGTCCAAGACATGAATTCTGTCGATCAACAGAAGATCAAATCAACTGGGGTGCCGGGCATCAATGTAGTCGGCCCGAACAGCATCCAGGTCATCGTTGGCACAAACGTACAATTTGTTGCCGATGCAATTGAAAAGAACCGTAAATAATGCCAGCAGGCTCTCTTTATGAGAGCCTGCTTTTTTATGTTGTCTTGAAAAAAATTGTCCGCGCCAGGCCTTTTCAGGAGTCATGACTGTTCATTTAGGGTATGGTATCTTTAGAAAAATAAAAGGAAGTAGACTATCGTGGATCTTTTTATTCTCGTCTTGCTGCTCTTGCTTATTATTGGATTATCCAATTTCATCAATCATTTTGTGCCGTACATTCCTGTGCCAATCATCCAGATTGCTCTCGGGATAGGTGCTGCGTTCATCCAGCCGGGCGAGCACATTATGCTTGAACCCGAACTGTTCTTTGTTTTATTTATCGCACCGCTTCTTTTCCACGACGGGAAAAATGTTCCGAGAACCGCATTATGGAAATACAGGAAGCCGATTTTGCTGCTTGCACTGGGGCTCGTTTTCCTCACGGTCTTTGTCTTGGGACATTTCATCCATTGGCTCATTCCTTCAATACCGCTGCCTGCCGCTTACGCTCTTGCAGCTATCTTATCACCGACAGATGTCGTGGCCGTCGGAGCCATTGCCAAGCGGCTGAACATTCCTGGGAACTTGATGCATATACTTGAAGGCGAAGGGCTGATGAACGATGCTTCGGGCCTTGTTGCGTTTAAGTTTGCCGTCGCTGCTGCGGTAACCGGTGTATTTTCATTCACAGAAGCGAGCATAAGTTTTGTTGTCATATCCTTGGGAGGGCTGATTGCTGGAGCGATCCTTGCGTATTTCCTGATCAGGGTTAGAATGTACATAAGAAAGCTGGGCATGGAAGACGTCACCATCCATATGCTCATCCAAATCCTGTCGCCGTTTTTAATCTTTCTCGTAGCCGAGCATTTCCATTTGTCGGGCATTCTCGCTGTTGTTGCGGGCGGCATCGTCCATGCAATTGAGCGGGATCGGGAAGAAACACCATCGATTGAACTGCAAATCGTGTCAAACAGCACCTGGTCTGTCATCTTATACATTTTAAACGGAATGGTATTTGTTCTTCTCGGCCTTCAACTGCCCGATGTGGCAAAGGAAACATTTGAAAACCCCTTTGTCAGCAACCTGGAGGCGCTGCGGCATGTTCTCCTCATCACCGTTGCTCTCTTGCTTATCCGTTTTATTTGGGTTTCGCTTTCCTGGTTCCTCGGGGCCAAAAAGGACCAGGAGCCGTATCCTACCTTCGTCTCGATCAGCATATTGACCATTTCCGGCGTGCGGGGGGCAGTGACACTGGCCGGAGCCTTTACGATTCCTTATGTAATCGGGGATGGGACCTTGTTTCCTGAACGGTCGCTGATCCTCTTCATTGCAGGCGGTGTCATACTCGCCACCTTGACGATTGCGAGTATCGTACTGCCGATTATTGCCAGGCCCGAAGAAACCGGAGCATCAGCGGATGAGGAGAAAGCAGTGCGAGTACGGGTTTATCAAGCAGCCGAAGCAAGGGTAAGGGAATTGATGACTGAGCAGAACAGGGAAGCGGCGATTGCCGTTCTGGCTTCCTATAATCGAATGATCGCCGATTTGCAATTTGGGCGTGAAAACTTGCGCAGTCCTGCTTATCAGAAAGAAGAGAAACGGCTCCGATTCCTCGCTCTTAAGGCGGAATCGCACTGCATCGCAGGTCTAGTGAAAGAGGGCTTTGTTTCCCGGGATCTGGCTTATTTGCTGGAGGAGCATGTGCGGCGGATGGAAACAGCTGTCTCAAGTGGTTTGAAGTACAGGCTCCTCGTCACCTGGGCATTGATGAAAAGGTGGTTCCTCCTCTTCATCCGTTCTTTTTCCGAAAAGCGGGAGGGCAGGATGGGGCGTGCAAGGCTGAACAGGAAACGACAATGGATCTGCAAAATCAAAATGGCCGAAGCGGCGATCTCGGTATTAAAGGAAGAGACAGATGATTGGAATGGAACAATTTCATTGAATATTATCAGCGAGTACAATAAAATGATAACCGCCTTTAAAAATGCTCAAAATGAAGAGGCTGCCGTCCGATATAATCAAGAGAAGCGGGGAATGGAGATCCAAGCTTTCCAGGCTGAACGGAATGAAATTCAGCGGTTGTATGAGGTCGAGGCTGTTCCTCTTGAAACGGTCAGGAAAATCCGCAGGCAAATTGCCATCCGGCAAGTTTATTGGAATGAAGCACATAGTCTCAAGGAATCTACTTCTGCCCATGAATAGGCGGAAACGCTATGAAAGAAATCTAGATAAGGGGTGCTAACATTGAAAAAATGGTTGATAATCGGCATGATCGCATTGATGGCCTGCTTCCAAGTCCAGCCGGCCGAAGCGGCGTCAGAAGCGACTAATCTGGAAAACAGTTTAAAGTCAGCGCTCAAGCAGAAAAATTGGACAAACGCTGCCATATTCAGCAAGAAGCTCGCAGTTTTGTACGACAAGCAGAAATCTTACGATAAAGCAGCAAAATATTATGATGAGTCAGCGGAATACTGGACAAAGGCCGGGCATCCAAGCTGGGGCATTGAAAACAACATTCGCGCCGATCATATTCGGACAGAGGTTAATCTATACGTTGAGCAGCCGCTCCCTGCCAAACAGAAACTAGGAAAGTTTGAGCCGTCAAGCGGAACCTATCTCGGCTTCTACCTTGCAGGTAAGCGCGAGAAGGCAAATCCGGATAACGTGGAGGGAATATACGGCCGCAGCCATGCCATGTATTTGACGTATTCGCATTGGCGGAAAAAATATGCGGACACCGACACCTACTTCCCGATGACTTTTGCCAAAAAAGCGAAAGAGAACGGGGCGGCTATCCAAGTCGCTTGGGAGCCAAGCAACGGGCTGGACGATGTGAAGGATGATGAATACGTCCGCCAATTTGCACGGGAAGCGAAGGAGAGCGGCGTTCCTGTATTCCTGCGTTTTGCCGGAGAAATGAACGGTGAGTGGGTGCCATGGCACGACACTCCGGAAAAATACAAAGCGAAATTCAAACTGATTCATGACATCATGGCAGAAGAAGCGCCGAATGTGGCAATGGTCTGGTCGCCAAACTTCCTTCCGCGCCATAATATCGACCCTTATTACCCTGGTGATGACGCCGTTGACTGGGTCGGCATGTCCTTGTATACAATCCCATTCTCGCATGGCGAAGAAAAGCCTGGTGGAAATCCGATTGACTACCTGGATCCGCTTTACAAGAAATACAGCCATAAGCCGATGATGGTATCAGAAGGTGCCGTTTCCCACGTCTCCTATGAACAGAAGAAGGATTATTCCCAGTGGGCAGCGAGCCAGATTGGCAATATGTACGGCTTCATGCCGCGGATGTATCCGAAGCTGAAGGCCATCACGTATTTCAATCTCGACAAAAAGACAACAACGTACGACAATCAAAACAACAACTACGACTTGGGAGACAGCCCGATCGTCGACAAAGCGTACCAGCGGATGATCAAAAATCCACACTTTATCGACCAGCTTACCCTAAAATCGAACATTGACAAGATCCAGACGCAGTTTGTTCCCGTCAACACGGCAACTGCTGCATCCGGCAAGCAGAACGCCTTCATGTATGTGAAGCTTCCGCTCGGCAAGCAACCATACTATGTGGCGGCTTATCAAGGCAAAAAGAAGCTAGGAGAATCCTATGCCCAGCCATGGGATATGAAAATCGACTTCAGCAAAGTGGATGCAAGCAAACCATTAACGCTGATCGCTTTCGATAAAAACTTCAAACGCCTCGCAACAAAAGAAGTGAAAATGGCGAAACAAAATCCGAAACTTGCAAAATAATAATGAAGCAGGGGAAGAAAAACGGGACGTTTTCTTCCCCTGCTTTTTCTTTTTTCGGCCTGCCTGTGGTGGTAGTGGCGTGGCTTACGCATTTTCAAAGATAGACACGTGAAGATCTGGATTTTTGATTTCTTGAGGTGTCAAAGAGTAGAGAGACACTGGAAATAAGACTTTTACATAAGAAAAGAGGGCTGCCACACTCAGTGACAGCCCCTTTTTTCAAAAGCTCCCGCCCGCATACCGGCGGGAGTTTGCTTGTTTACGACTGATAGGACATCTGATAAATGGGAACGAGGGTTTCAAAAGTTTTCCTTGTCTCTTCTACAAAGGCTTCTCCTTGTTTGAGAAGCGGGTCATCCTTCATATAATGCCGACCGATCAGCAACTCTGCTTTTTTGACATCGCGGAAACGGACAAGGGTTTTTTCTAAATCCAGCTCATCCATTGACACAGCATCCTTTTTCATATGGTCCATGGACACGACATAATCGCCGGGAATGATTTTTTCCAATTCATCGGCATTGCGGAGGAAAGTGTCTGCCATTCCCACTTTGTTAGGCAACTCATAAATAAAGGCAAGCCAGACGAATACACGGTCATCGAACAATCCTACTTGGAAATGAGGATGCTTCTTATACCCCCGTTTATTGTTCGCAATGGCAAGCCAAGTATCTTTCGGCGGATTCACTGTCCGTCTCGCATGTTTGGCGATGTGGAGAAACATTTCCGTCCCAAGCATTGAGGCTAAGTCCGCTGTCAGCAGGCCGCCGATCTCACGGAATTTCGGCTGGATTCTCGTTTGGATCGCTTCCATTCGATTATCCAATCCATTTATTTCAAACGAGGCAAAATCCTCTGAGGAAAAACCGTTAAAATCCATTCTACCCCTTCTTTCTTCGCTTTCTTCTATTAGAGTATACAATCAGGACAGGGAATATCAAGAAAACAGCTGGGAGTAATTATACTGGAAGATATTACTTATGCAAATATGGTTTTCGCAGAGAAACACTGGGTATAGGAGGGAGGATGATGCAAAGGCGGATAAGCGGATTGAACCTCAAATTACATATATTTAGGAAGAAAGTCAGACTTCTCCGAACCGAAAGAGAGCGGATGATAGACAATGATAATCGAAAAGTCTTATAATATGAACATAAGGTGACTAAGAGGTGTATACATTGTCTTTTACCAGAGTACTTACGGGAATTTGGAGAAACAGCGCTGAAACATCTGATCGTGCAACGGATCCGCGGCTGAAGACCCGCTATTACAAGGCTGGTCGGCGTGATTTGATCGAGAAGATCGGTAAGGTCGTCAATGCGGGAATGCCAGGCTGGAAAATTACCCATACAGATGAAGAGCGAGGGGAAATACTCGCAGAGAAAAAGGGGATCCGGCATTTACAGCTCGTTATTACGGTCTATCAGGTTGAGCCGCGCAAGTGTGCAGTTGATTTGGTTGCGGCCTATCGGGAAGGTTATGGGGATTTGGGGTTGAGTTATTTTGCGACGATGAAATTCTTTGAGGCTTTGAACAAAGAAATCGCACCAATCCAGAACTGAAAAGCCGCTGCATGTCCGCTGGTCGATAAACGCTGGGTACGTTCATCGGCCATGTTCCATTTTCTAACCCTTAAATGACGATGTCATTTTTCGTATATGATTCACAAACTAAGCTAAAAAAGGTGGTTGTCATGGAAAAAACACTCAAGGAAAATATGAGGACTTTCTTCGAGGAAAATAAATCGCAATTCGAAGAGGGATTGTTGAATGAAGCGATTAATGTCCGTGAAAAAATTGAAGAGATCCACCGAATCGGCAATATTAACTTATTGGAAAATGCTTATAAGGTCATCATGTATGTCTTGGATAGGCGAGAAGAGGATTTGGTCGATTTTGCGAAGCAAGAAGGCGAAATCTGGGCCAAGCATTCCATGACCCTCGCTTTTAAGCTGGAGTGGGTGCAGGCGATTTCCAGAACCGCCTGGAGGTTCCTCAAGACGTATTTGAACGATCATCCGGAAGTCATGGATTTCAATGACTTTTTTGATATGGAGAAAAGTGTCAATGAGCAGATTGACCAGTTTCTCAATTGCTTTTTTATCAGCTATACAGAGTATAAAGACCGCCTGCTCGAAAAGCAGCGGGAAATTGTTGAAAACCTTTCTGTTCCTATCATTCCGGTCACAGCAAACACTTCTGTCCTGCCATTGATCGGCATGGTTGACGAATATCGTGCCAATACAATTATGGAAAAAGTACTGATGGAAATTTCCAATAAGCGGATCGGTACACTCATTCTTGACCTGTCAGGGGTTGCCCAGATGGAGGCGATCGTCATCGACCCGCTGATGAAAATGATCGACGGGATTACGATGATGGGCTGCAAGCCGGTCATTACGGGATTGAGACCGGATGTGGTCAAAAACATGATCAGCCTTGGCGTATCCTTCGAAAACAAAGCAGAGCTGAAAGGGACATTAGAAGTAGCACTCAGAAAGTATATTACAGAATAACCGGGAACGACCTGTAAAATAGCAAAAGGCCCTCTTCAAAGGAAGAAGGCCTTTTTTTATCCGATCAATTTATCGAAATTAACTTTTTGATTGATTGCCTTCATCAGCGGCACACCGATTGCCATTACGATGAATTCACCCGCTGCGACAGTCAGCCAAGTAAAGAGGAATGGCAAGCCGAGCGCCAGGTTCAATTCAATCGCGATGATGAACATGGTCACCGTAAAAACAATGGTGTTCACAATCATTCTTTCGGTGATCCCCTTGATGAAACGAGCGCTCAAGATCGTGATAGAGAGGGCTATCAAAGACTGCCCGACCCCGAAAACAAGATCATAGAGGCCAAGCGGGGAAAAAAACAGATTGGTCAGGAACACCCCGACAACAATCCCAAAAAGATATTTCTTGTTGAAGACAACAAGATGGTTGAACATTTCGGATAAACGGAATTGGACATTCGTAAAGCCAAATGGCTGAATAAAGAAAGAAACAGCAATATAAAGGCCGGCAATGATCCCGTTTATCGCAATTGTGCGGATATTCATTTTTGTCACTCCTAGTTTTTTATCGTGGGATGGTTTCGAACCACGTTGAACAAGGGCTATCATATCAAGGTTTATCAGCATTTGTAAAGACTGTGTGTATAAAATATGTAATTCCAGTCTTTCCAATCCATTCAACAATATCCATTTCAAGGTCTCCTCGCCTAATTTGGGCCAATGGCAAACCTTTCAGTTTTTTAGCATTCTCTTATTTTTTTCTCCCTAACCCAATTTACAACAAGTAGGTATTTTGCACTTCCGAAATAGTAAGCGGGGCATACCTTACCAGAGGGCTAAGAATATCATTTTCTTTGGGAGGGGTTTTTTAGTGAGAAAAATGGATACGAATCCATCTAGGCTTTGTAGAGAGTTTGCGAGAATACTTGGTTCTACCCCAAGTGTGGTAAATGGCGTATGTACGGCAACCAGGTCTAGAACGAATCTTCATCCTGTCGTATTGGGACGGCCTGCAGAATCTTTCATGTTTGTACCTCAAGCTTTTTCGTTTGAAAATATGAATAGTAGTGGAAAAGCCTTGTGTCTTGGAGAGACGGTTCTTCTTCAGGAGGAAGTAAATCCATTTATGAGCAAGCTCCGTCAGCACGGCATTATTGTAACTGCTACGCATAACCACTGGCTTTTCGATAAGCCCCGACTCATGTACATGCATTTTGAGTCAATTGACGAGCCGCTTACTTTTGCCCGAAAAGTCAGGGATGCCCTGCGGGTGTTGACTACGCAACAAATTATGGTTGAATCCACTCTTCACCAGGCCGAATCCAAACCAAATATGCTTGAACACGGTTCCCACGAAATTGAATCCGGTATGCATGGATCTTATGAAAAAACAGATGATCAATATGCTAATGCACACATGGCTGGGCAATCGGATGGCAGCCTCTGTGATGAATTTAGCCGGATTCTTTCAGGAGAAATGCATACGTTCGAAGATGATATATGTCTCGTAATGAGATCTCGACATAATATCAGACCAGTCGTTCTAGGCAGACAAGGCCGTTCATTCCTGCTGATACCGCAAATGTTTACTTTTGAATCCATGTCTCCGGACGGCCGTGCACTTTGTGCAGGTGAAACAGTTATTTTACAGGAGGAACTGAATCCTTTTATCAGCAGGCTAAGAGAACAAGGAATTCTGGTCACTGCGTTCCATAATCACTGGTTATTTGAACATCCAAGACTCATGTATATCCACTGGTTATCAATCGACCGGCCGCTGGATTTTGCCAGAAAAACTCGGAGGGCATTACGTGTACTGACAAATCGTCAGGTTAGGTTCGGAAGAGGATAATCCTCTTTAAGCTTTCAGTGGTAAACGGAACGATATTCTTCTTCACCAGAGACCGAATCGGATGAAGAGCGCAATATAGCGATAAGAGGGGATGAATGCCGGTTTGCCGGTTTGGATCTTGACTCGTTCGCAGCGCTCTTTTTTTGTATTTTGGCTCCATATCTGATGTCACCTCATTAAACTCCTTCAAAAATCAGGCATCCCTATTCTATTAATGAATCCTGGCTTTATTGAGTAGAGATACAGTCTACTAACCATATGTTATTCAGTTTCAATAAGTGAGAGAGAAATAATGGAAGCACACTTTTCAACTGTATAATAATCGGCAATGTCAGAAATGTAGCAGGCTATCTGTTGTTTTATCTTTAAAAGTGGAAAGTCAGACGATTATTAATCTGACTTTTAAGGAAACTGGTGCGCTACTGTGGTACACTAACGTAAAGAAGCATGGGAGAAGAGGGGGAGAATGGATGTTTACTACAGTTTTGTTTGATGTGGATGGAGTTCTATTGAGTGAAGAGCGTTATTTTGACGCTTCAGCGCTGACGGTCTGGGAAGTGTTCCATAGCGCTAATTATATTGGACTGGGCCCTGAGAAGTTCAAAGTGGTGTTGACGGATGAAGAAATCCGAAATATCCGGAATGAGGTCTTCATAGGCGATAAAGTTCTCAGTTTCTTAAAATCACATGGATTGAATGCGAACTGGGATATGATTTATCTGACAGTCGGCTGCCAGTTGATCCATCTGTTGACGCAAGTGGATGAGAGTGAAAGGGATCACATTTCCGCTTGGCTGCAAAACGAAATTGACCGGCCAGTTTTATTGGAGATCGGCCGTTTTCTTCAAGAGAAGGACGTATCGCTCGATTTCGGAAAGTTCCTCGAGTATTTTGAAGGTGCGCCGGCTGATAAGCAGGGGCTGCTCGATCATCTTGATCTTCTTGCAAAAGAGAAATTAGGGATCGATACCGAAATGTTCGGCAAAAAGGGAGCATTATGGTCGGTCTGCGAACATATTTCACAGGAGTGGTATGTAGGCGACAGCCATGTTCTCGAATCAACAGGCCGTCCTTCTGTTCAGACAGGAAAAACCGGCTTCATGGAAGAGGAGCAGCCGCTAAGTCCGCCGGAAAAGATCTCTTCCTTGTTTGAAAGTCTCAAGGAAGCAGGAGCCGTTATCGGCATCGGCACCGGGCGGCCGGAGCTTGAAACGATTGAGCCTTTCCGCCATCTAAGCTGGCTTGGCCACTTTGATGAAAAGTATATTGCGACAGCAGATGACGTCCTGAAAGCGGAACGTTCCAACCCAGGTGGACCGGCGCTGGCAAAGCCGCACCCATATACGTATTTGCTCGCACTTTCAGCCAAAGAGAAGAGCCCGGAAGAATGCCTGGCACAACCCTTGCCGGTTGAAGGAGGCAAAGACGTGCTGATCGTCGGCGACTCGCTTGCAGATCTTCTCGCGGCCCGATCGATGGGCTGCACATTCGCCGCAGTCCTCACAGGACTCTCCGGCAAAGCCGCCAGAGCCGAATTCGAAAAGCACAAAGCAGATTATATCCTCGACAGCGTCCTGGACGTGAAAGACCTTGTTGCAACACCTGCTAACTAAGAAAAGCGGAGGCTGCCGTTTAGCGACGTACAGATTGGAAGGATTCTGACGAGATAAAGGAAACACGGCGACGAAGGAGCCGATGTTGACTTATCGTAGGAAGAATCCCGAAATCTGCTAGTCGCTGGCAGCTGAAGCTGGACAGAGAAAAGCGGAGGCACCTTGCCCAGCTGCGACAAGCATAAGGCGGAAACGGAAAAAGGCGCTTTCCAGCCTTTATCCGTTTATGGCTTATGACCTCGAGCCCCTGCCGCCCGAAGCTGGACAAAGAAAAGCGGAGGGGGCCCGCTTATCGACGACAAGCGCTGGAGGAAAAGACTGGGTGGATGATTTCCAATCCACCTGGTCTTTTTCGAAGCGACCTCGAGTCGATGGCCGCCGCAGCTGGACAAAGAAAAGCGGAGGCTGCCGTTTAGCGACGTACAGATTGGAAGGATTCTGACGAGATAAAGGAAACACGGCGACGAAGGAGCCGATGTTGACTTATCGTAGGAAGAATCCTGAAATCTGCTAGTCGCTGGCAGCTGAAGCTGGACACTAGAAAAGCGGAGGCTGCCGTTTAGCGACGTACAGATTGGAAGGATTCTGACGAGATAAAGGAAACACGGCGACGGAGGAGCCGATGTTGACTTATCGTAGGAAGAATCCTGAAATCTGCTAGTCGCTGGCAGCTGAAGCTGGACAGAGAAAAGCGGAGGCGCCTTGCCCAGCTGCGACAAGCATAAGGCGAGAAAGGAAAAAGGCGCTTTTCAGCCTTTATCCTTTCTTGTCTTATGACCTCGAGCAGCTAGGCGCCGGAGCTGGATCAAGAAAAACGGAAAGCGACCGCTACCGTCTAAAAATAAACATACCGAAAAAGCACAACCTCCTGATCCCGCTTCACTCGCGGAACCTGGGGTTGTGCTTATTTTTTGAGCTGATCAAAGCCCGTTTAGCTGTGAACTGGCACACCTTTTTGCGGCAGTTCAAGGAACTGGGCAAATTTGAGTCCTTTCAGGCCAACGAGTTCAGTGATGATTTCTTGCTCGACTTGCCGATCCAGTGTGAGGACCATGATGGCTTCTCCGCCCATGGCAGCACGTCCGACTTGCATCGTGCCGATGTTGACATGGTAGTCGCCGAGAATCGAGCCGACACGTCCGATCATGCCGGGGATGTCATGGTGTTCGATATAGAGCAGATGCGGCTCTGGGCGGACATCCACCCTGTACGAGTTAAGCTTCACAATCCTTGCCCCATATCCATTCAGCATCGTCGCACCGATATTCGCTTGCTTATCTTTTTTATAGAGGGTGAGTTCGACGTAGCTCGCAAATCCTTTGCTGTCCGGGTGTTTGCCGACATTGGAGGCGACGCCCTGGTCTTTCAGGAAATGCAAGCTGTTGATCAAGTTGACCGTATCGCCAAGATGGTGGCTCAAAACACCAGTGATGATGGTTCGGGTCAGAAGATCTGTGTTTTCTTTCGCCAGCTCGCCATGGTAATTGATTTCCAGACGATCCGGGGCTTCCTGTAAAAGCTGAATGCCGAGCATGCCCATTTGTTCCCCGAGTTCAAGGAAGGGTTGCAGTTTCTTCTGCGTTTCGCTGGAAATCTGCGGCATGTTGACAGCGTGTCGGATCGTCTGTGTTTCGAAAATATCGACCAGTTCTTCGCTCACTTCATGCGCTACTTTCTCCTGTGCTTCAACAGTCGACGCTCCAAGGTGAGGGGTGACAATCACATTTGGGTGCTGCAGCAGTTCTGTGTTCGCTGAAGGCTCGGATTCAAATACATCAAGTGCGGCCCCTGCCACTTTGCCCGAATTCAGCGCCCTGAGGAGCGCCGCTTCGTCAATGATTCCTCCACGTGCACAGTTGATGATTCTTACTCCGGTTTTCATTGAAGCGAGGTAATCATCATTGACAAGCCCGCGTGTTTCTTTCGTAAGCGGAGTGTGCAAGGTGATGAAGTCCGAATGCTCGGCGATGACGGCAAGCGAAGCTTTCTGGATGCCAAGCTGGTTTGCCCGCTCAGCCGTTAAGTATGGATCATAACCGAGAATGCTCATGCCGAAGCTTTTCGCTCTTTTCGCCACTTCAGTCCCGATTTTTCCCATTCCGACAACTCCAAGCGTCTTGCTGTACAGTTCAACGCCCTTAAAGGCGCTCCGTTCCCATTTGCCGGTAGAAGTCGACATATGTGCATGCGGAATGCTGCGGGCAAGAGAGAGCATCATTGCCATCGTCAATTCTGCTGCAGAGATGGTATTCCCGCCGGGTGCATTGATGACGATGACTCCTTTTTCGGTTGCCGCCTGGACATCGATATTGTCGATACCCACCCCGGCACGAGCAATGACCCGGAGACGGTCGGCGTTATTCAGGATGTCCGCCGTCACTTGTGTCTGGCTTCTGATGATCAGAGCGTCATAATTCGGCATAATCTCTTTTAATTCTTCAGGCGAAAGTCCCGGGCGTTTATCAACAACAAAATCAGGATGTTCTGTTAAAGCGGTCAGTCCATTGTCACTTATCTGATCGGATACCAATACATTATACATAGTCCAGCCAGACCTCCTCGGCTCTTTTTACGGCGATGCCCAATTTATTTTTGCCTTCCGCTTTGCTTGCGGCCATTTCAATTCCGCTCAAAACGCGTAGTACATCAAAAGGTGTGCTGTAGCCCATATGGCCAATCCGGAAAATCTGGCCTTTCAGCTTCTGCTGCCCCTCTCCGAATGAGAAAGAAAATTGCTCTTGCATAATCGATGTCAGTTTATCGGCCAAGCCTTCAGGCGGCTTGACGGCTGTGACAGTTGGCGAACCGTCTTCATCAGAAGTGAGCAGCTCATAGCCAAGCGCTTTAATGCCTTCCCTCGTCATCTTTTTCAACAGCTGATGGCGTTTAATGACGTTCTCAAAGCCTTCCTCCTCGAACATTGCGCAAACTTCCTGGGCACCGTAAATCAAGGAAACAGGCGGGGTGAACGGAGTTGAATGCTCTTTGTCATAGGAATTGAAGTAAGCATTCAGATTCAGATAGAAACGGTCGGAATCATTCTTTTTGATCACATCTCTTGCCCTGTCATTTGCTGCGACAAAGGCGAGTCCCGGCGGCAGCATCAGTGCTTTTTGCGAGCCAGAGACTAGGATGTCGATGTTCCAGCCTTTCATATCGACAGGAACGGCGCCGATGCAGCTTACTCCATCCACGATGAAAAGTGCGTCGGTCTTCGTTCTCGTCACTGCGCCTAGCTCTTTAATTGGATTGATCAGGGCTGTCGAAGTCTCGCAATAGGTAGCAAAAACGGCTTTGATGTTCTCGTCCGTCTTTTTAAGAAAGGCTTCAAGTTCGTCTCCGCTGCATGGTTTGCCCCACTCAGTCTCAAGCCGGTGTACATTGGCACCGAACGCTTCACATATTTTCGCAAATCGCTCTCCGAATGCACCTGTGACGATAACGACGACATGATCACCGTTTTCGACGATATTGGCAGCGGCTGCCTCCAAGGCGCCTGTACCGCTTGTTGAAAGCAGTGTGACTGGGTGCTCAGAGCCGAATACGGGCTGGAGCCTTGTCGCAACATTTTCTAGCAAAACCGGAAAAGCGCTGCTCCTATGTCCGATCATCGGGCGGTTCATCGCAGTTTTTACGCGGTCAGGTATAGGGGTTGGCCCCGGTGTAAACAAGTATTCTTGGTTCAACAGCATATTTCCTCATCCTTTCAAATGAATTTCTTTTTAGTCCAAAAAAAATGAAAACGCCCTCATAACGGAAGCATTATGCTTCGTTATGAGGGACGTATCATCGTGGTGCCACCCTCGTTCACCGGAAATAGGACAACAATGTGCCTCATTTCCGATCTCGAGTCGATAACGGCGGTTGCCGGGTCAAATGACCGGTTCAAAAGTGCTGGGCGATTTGCTGGAAAAACATCGGTTCACACCAACCACCGATTCTCTGGGGAATTTCCAGCAAGCCTTCTTTATCATGACCTTTTCCTTTATAATATACAGAACATTCTACCACATGTATTTCAGGAGGGGAAGGGATGACACACGGAAATTTAGAAAAAATTATATTGTAGACTTTACTTACGTATGCAACAGGGTATCCGACCCAAGCAAAAGCAAGAGAGCGTACGAACTCTTTATGGACAAAGTGGTGTAGAGGCAGGCTTCAAGCATGCAGATATAAGGAAAATGAAATATAGTTAACGGTATAGAGAAGAAGCTAAGGAGTGAGTGTATTGATCCGTTTTGGAATTGTCGGAACGAACTTTATAACTGAGCGCATGCTGGAAGCTGTTAAGGAACTCGATGATTTTACCCTCGCCGCAGTCTTTTCGCGGACGGAGGAGAAAGCTGCAAAGTTTGCAGAACGCTACGGAGTTAGCGAAATTTTTACGAGCCTGGAGGAAATGGCGAAGAGCGACAAGATTGATGCCGTATATATTGCCAGTCCGAATGCGTATCATGCGCCGCAATCGATTCTTTTCCTTGAACACGGGAAGCATGTGCTTTGTGAAAAACCTCTCGCTTCAAACGAGAAGGAAGTAAGAGCAATGATCGATGCCGCAAAGAAAGGAAATGCGCTGCTGATGGAGGCAATGAAGCCGACATTGCTGCCAAGCTTTGCTTCCGTCAAAGCCAATTTACCAAAAATCGGAAAAGTCCGCCGTTACGTATCCAGCTACTGCCAGTATTCTTCAAGATATGACGCTTACCGAAATGGCGAAGTGCTGAATGCGTTTAAGCCCGAGCTTTCAAATGGAAGTTTGATGGATCTTGGTGTGTATTGCCTTTATCCGCTGATCGCTCTTTTGGGAGAACCGCAAAGCGTGAAGGCGAATGCAGTCATGCTTGATTCAGGTGTTGACGGGGAAGGCAGCATCCTGATGGGCTATGACGGGTTCGAAGCGGTGATCATGTACTCGAAAATTACCGACTCAAAGTTACCGACGGAAATTCAGGGCGAGGATGGCACGATTGTCATCGAGCGGATTTCAGAAATGGCAAACCCGTTTATCAGGTACCGTGACGGGTCGGAGGAAAGGATTGCCATCGAAGAGGAGCATCCTACGATGTACTATGAGATGGAGGAATTCATCCGTTTGATCAAAGAGGGCAAAACGGAATCTTCCATTAATACATTTGAAACGTCGGCTATCACGCTGAAGGTTGCCGACCAAGTGAGAAAACAGATCGGCTTGGAATATCCGGCAGACCGGGTGGAATAGAAATGATATGTGTAATTATATGAATGGCGGGTGACCTGAATGGAAAAAGAAGAGAGACTTCTGCAGAAAACCTTCTATGAAGAAGCATTTTTAGGAAATAGCCAGGAGGAACCGGTGCAACTGCTTGGCCGGATGTTTTTTCAGGAGCAGCAGGAGGAAATGCCGGATTTGTCCGCAATCAGGTTTGCTCAAGGGGAAGTGTATTTCCATGCACAGGATTATGAGGCGGCAATTTATAAATGGGAACATGTCCATAATGAACTGATGCCATGGGCAAAAAAGAACATTGCGGATACTTATATGGAGCTTGAACTATGGGATGCGGCGGAACCTGTCTATAAGAGCATTGAGGCCGATTCTCCGACGTTGACAGCTGAAGTGGCGCTTCAACTATTCACATTGTACCTTGAGCAGGGAAGAATGGATGAGGCGGACAGCTTGATCAAGAACACGGTTGCGATGTATCCGGATTACCCAAATGTGACAAAATTGGCGAGGGCCTTTTTTGAGGAAAGACAGGACTGGGAGAGTGCGATCCAGCTTGCGTCTGATGAATCTATCCGTACGAAGCGGGTCTACTGGTTTGATGTGCTCGAGTTTTACGCCGAACAGGGAAAGACGAACATTTTCGCTCCTGATTTTTTCATGCCAGTCTTAAAAGTCTGGGCGGAAATGGACCGTTCCCAATTCGAAAAGAAAGCGGCAGCACTTTGGCTTGCTTATGGGAATGGACGCGAGGAGCTTGACTGGCTGGGTGCGTTCAACCGGCTGATTGAAGAGGAGGATGGAATGGCTGAGCACCGTTGGCCGCTTCTGTCATCTTTATATAGACAGGCTTTTGGCAGATTGGTTTGCGGGTTGTATCCGATTGAGGAGACAAAAGAGCATATGCCGCCTCTCCTCCATGCATGGCTTTCAATCGCAGCCAATGAGGACCGCTTTTATGCGGCTGCAGCGGCTCTAGCGTGGAATGACCAGTTTCCGGAAACGATCGGAAGAGGAACTGTTCCGATTGCAGAAAGGATTTTATCCGACTCAGATCCAAGCGGCGATCTCCATGTACAGGCACTTGCTCTGTTTGCCGATGTGGAAAAATGGGCGAAGGACAACCAGCTCGATGTTGATCCTTTACAAAAATGGGCGGTGGCCAAGCTTGCCTCTGCTGGCGAAACAGTTGCGATTGCCGGACTTCCGGGGAACGGAAAAGACAAGGTGCTTGACTTGCTTCTACCGGTTTCCGGCCAACCGGCATTTGAGGATCGCTCTGCCATTATGTATGAAGATAGAGAAGGAACTGCCGACATCAACGGAGATGTAGTAGAGACCAGTTCTTTGAATTCCGTATTGAGTCAAAATGGATTATCCGTGCTCGATGTGAAAAATCTTGATTGGCTCGATGACGGTACGCTGCCCGACTACCTATACTTGCCACAAAGTCTGGTATTTGTCCTTGGCTCCCAGGCGCCGTTCACCAATCATGAGCGCAGCCTGCTGATGGCAGTAAGGGAGCAGCAGCCCCAATTGCCGATCCATTTCATCTTGAGCGTTGAAGTGGCAATGGATGAAGAAGCGATTAGACTGCTCAATGAAGAAACGGCGCAGCGCATAGGCGTTTACTTCCCTGAATCCCAACTGCTTGCCGTCCCGGAAGGAATCGGGCGAGACAACCAAGGGCTTATCGAATGGGTAAAACAAACGATCCCTGGTCAAATGGTACAGAGCTTGAAGACAGGGATGATCTTGATCCAGACACGCCGGGCGATTTCCGGCCTGCTCGGTCAGCAGGAGAAAGTGGAGCGAGAACTGGCCGAAACAATCGAGTACCAAGGTGAAATTTTGAGCAGGCTGCAAGGCTCTGTCCATCAATTGCAAGACATGGAGGAAGAGAAAATTTCCTCGATCAGAACCGCCTATCGTTCGATTATGGAGGAGATCAAGCCGGCGATCCTGAAGAAAATCCCTTCGATTTTAAGAGGCACAGCCGAACTGGTTACCGATGACCGTGATTTCCGTAATCTGCATCTTGAGCTGAATAGTGAGATGAATAATCGGATTACGGCGTATTTAGAGACGGAAATATTGCCGATTTATACGAGCTCCCTTCAAGACTGGATTGAATTTGCGAGAGCCGAGCTTGACGTCGGTCAGGCCCAGCTTTTCGAATGGCAGGAAAGCTTTAATGCGATGCTCGAAGGGGAAGCAGTCCGTCTTGACTGCGATTATCAGATCTTTACAGACTGGAAGCGAGATGCAGATCGAATGATGAGCAGTGTCATTCTCGATCAAGAGAATATCTTGCTGAGACGAACGCCCGGACAGGTACTGCTGAAGGGTGCCGGAAAACTGTTTGGCGCTTTGCCGAAAAACAATTCCATGCTTGTCAACTCGTATAAAAGCTTTGTAGAAAACGAACCATATGAAGATACAGCGGAATCCGTCGCGAAAAGTTTCTTTTCCCAATTTGAACTATTTGAAAAAGGAATTGCACGGGACATTTCCTTTTTCTTCAGAGATCCTGCAGCTGAATTGAGGAGGGCGGTAAAAGAGAAAGAAGCTGAGGCCGAAGCGAATAAGGCGGCACTATCAAAAATGCTGGCCAACCCCGACGCTTTCCGCAGCCCGATTCTCCTTTTTGAAATGAGGCTCCGGCAATACGAATGGATGAATGCCGCAGAACAGGCGAATTTACGGATCGGCCAAAGAATGAAAAGCAGGTGAGATAATGAATATCGCATTGATTGCCCACGATGAAAAAAAAGATGATCTTGTCCAGTTTGTGCAAAAATACCGGCATGTTTTCGAGCGTCATTCGCTGTTCGGAACGGGAACGACCGGAAAAAGAATCATTGATGAAACAGGACTTGATGTCGAAAGGTTTCAGTCCGGTCCGCTTGGAGGCGACCAGCAGATCGGCGCCTCGATCGCCAAGCAGGAAATGGACATGATTTTCTTTTTCCGCGACCCGCTGACAGCACAGCCGCACGAGCCGGATGTCTCCGCCCTGATGAGGCTTTGTGACGTGTACGGAGTACCGCTTGCAAGCAACACAGGGACCGCTGAATTGCTTATAAAGGCCGTAGAATCAAGGGGTTGAGCTTTTCTTCCATCTTCATGAAAAATTCATATATTTTATGCTGACCTAGTCCTTTTGCAGTGCTATACTAGAGGCTAGATTGATATTTTAGAAGGAGATGGAAGAGTGAAATCCAATTCAAAAATCACATCGAAGATCGTTCCTCTAGCCATGGGTCTTGCTTTAATTTTGTCTGTAATCGTGTGGGCAGCCGTGGCAGCCAATAAAGGGACTGTCATCCCGTTTTCAGCACTTGAAAAAACCATTCAAGCGCAAAACGGAAAAGTGGTTACTTTGAAAGAGAATCCGGACGGCACAATTTATTTGACGACACCAAACGGCAAGTTCGTCTCCCACTTCAGGCCAAACAGCCCAAAGGTGGAGGAACTCGTCGGTAAATATAATGTAAAATACACTTATTCAAACGGCAGCCAGGCAGGTAACTGGATCATCGGCGGCCTGGTCCTTGCTTTGATCGCGGGCGTTTTCATTGCCCAGAAAAAAGGGGGAATCGGCATGGCGAAAATGAAGAACACCACTTCAAAATCCTTGCCGCTTCCATCCATTTCGCTCGATGATATCGGCGGTCTTCCGAAAGAGATGATTGATGAGATTCATCAAACATTGGAAATCATTAAAAATCCGGACCGTTCTGCAAAAATCGGTATCAAGGCGCCGAAAGGGATTTTGCTCTACGGACCTCCGGGAACGGGGAAAACATTGCTCGCTCAAGCGATAGCAAAAGAACTAGGCGCAAGCTTTTTCTCTGCCAGCGGATCGGCCTTCACAGAACTGTTCGTCGGCGTCGGAGCTTCCCGTGTAAGAGGGCTGTTCGAAAACGCGCGCAAAGAATCTCCGGCAGTTATTTTCATCGATGAGGTCGATGCGTTAGCTGGAAAACGGAAACAGCATGGCGGCGAAGAAGCGGAGAAGACACTGACAGAGCTGCTCGTACAGCTGGACGGCGGACATTCTAACGATGGCATTCTTTTCATCGCTGCGACGAATCGGAAAGACATGCTGGACGACGCGTTCCTACGTCCGGGCAGGATCGATTTCACATTCCAAGTGCCGCTTCCTGATACGCAGGGACGGAAGGAAATCATTGACATCCATACGAAAGGCAAGCGACTTGCTCCTGAAGTGGCCGCATCGCTTGATACACTGGCTGAGAGCACGACAGGCTTTTCAGGTGCAGAAATCAGTTCGCTGTTTGAAACAGCAAGCCGGAAAGCGGTCCGTGAGGGAAAAGACGAAGTCAGCATGGAAGATCTTGACTACGCGATTGACCGGACGATCCTCGGCAGCACTTCAAGGACGCTTAACGATGCCGATACGAAGCGGCGCGTTGCAATCCATGAATCCGGTCACGCCCTTATCCAAGCGCTGACCAAACCGGGCACCGTCCGCAAAGCGACAATCATTCCGCGCGGACAGGCACTCGGGTATGTGGCTCCATTGCAAAAGGAAATGCACTTGTCCACAACGAGCGAATTGCTGGATCAGGTAAGCATGATCGTCGCTGGTGGTGTTGCTGAGCGGATGTACCTTGGTGAACATAGTATCGGTGTAAGCGGCGATGTTCAGCAGGCAAAGCAGCTCCTCGAGCAGATGGTGGATACCGGCATGCTGCAGGATGGCTTTGCGCTCACTTTCCATAAGCAGGAAAAGGACACGAAAATGCAGGAGCTATTCACACAGGCGGTTGAGAAAACCGAGCTGATGATCGACTCGCATCGTCAGGAGTTCGATCAATTGATTGAAGCCCTCTTGAAAAAAGAAACATTGGATGGGGAAGAAGTGCAAGAGATTGTCGACGGCCGCAGATTGCCGGCAGAAGATGAACTTGCGTACATCTGAGCCCGATGCTAAAAACCCGTGCTGCGGTGCGCGGGTTTTTTTGCATGGCAGGGGCAAGTACACTTCACTTCTATTTCACATTTTTTTGGTATTCTGGAGAGAGAATGGTTTGAGGGTGAATAGATTGCGAAATTTGTTAACGCTATGCCTGGTTTTGCTGCTGGCAGTTACAGGGTGCAGCAGGGAGGAGACATTCCCTGCTATTCCGGCGGATGCTCCGTTCGTTGCCACGCTTAATATACGTGAGGGCAGCATCAGTTTTCTTGATAAAAATGGGGATTTGCTGACAAAGTGGAAACTGGACAAGGCTTATACTGGCGGAACGCTTTTAGAAGACGGGGACACCTTGCTTTTATACGGAACAGAGCTTGAACAGACAGATCTGTATTCGTTGAAGGAAGGGGGAAAAATTGGAGAATTTGATACGGGCAAAGGGATTGTAAATGGCCTCTACCTTGGGGACCAGGGACTTTTCGCGTTTGCGGATAAAAATAAAAATGAAATCCGCTTCTTTGCCAAAGACGGCAAAAAGGCAACCGCGGTCGGGACGGAGAGTTATCCGATGTCGTTGGCGGCGGACGGCAATAGATTATATGTTGCTTCTTATAAAGGGGATTGCCTGCAAGTCATTAATATGAAAACAATGAAAGTGGAGTCTTCTATTCCGATTCACCCATCGGCGGCAGGCATGCTGCTGCGGCCGGAGGAGAGGGAAGTTTGGATTGGCGGGCATGGAAGCGGAGACAGGCCACAATCCTCGATTTATATTTATTCGCTAGATGACCTGTCGCTGAAAAAAGAACTGCCAGCCCCGTTGATGCCGGTGAATTTTTTTGAAAATGAACATGGCATATATGCGCTCAGTCATGGAACAAACAAGCTGTATCGTTTTAACCGTGATCGAGAACTCATCCAGTCGCTCGAAGTCGGGGCGAATCCATTCTCCGTCGGATTTTTTGACGGAAAAGTGGTCGTTGCCGGTTATGATAGCGATGAATTGTATTGGATTGATGCAGAGCGCCTGCGTTTGACGAGGCAAGTAAAGGTCGGAAAAGGGCCGTTTATTATTTTTTCCCGTGAGAAGGTGAACTGATTGGCGACCATTTTGATTGTCGATGATGAAGAGGATATGAGGCATTTGATAGAGATGTACTTGAATAATTCCGGCTTTGCGACCTTTGAGGCTGAAAATGGGGAGCAAATGGCGGATGTTTTGGCTAAGGAGGAAATCGACCTTGTCTTGCTAGATATTATGCTTCCCGGTGAAGATGGATTTGAGCTCTGTGCAAAAATCAGGGAGAAGAGCAGCATTCCAATCATTTTTTTATCCGCAAAGGGGGAGGAATGGGACAAGGTGAAAGGGTTCGGGCTCGGCGGCGATGATTATATTGTGAAGCCATTCGCTCCAGGGGAGCTTGTTGCAAGGATTGGCGCTGTCCTCCGGAGAGTTCCCGTCTCCCGTGCAACCGAAGACATCCGCCTCGGCCCCGTCATTTTGAACGTTGAGCAGCGGACCGTTACGGTAGACGGTGAGCAGATCCATGTGACATATAAGGAGTTCGAATTGCTCGCGTTGATGATGAAACGGCCCGGCAAGGTGTTCACAAGGGAGGAGCTTCTTGACAGGGTCTGGGGGATGGACTATCAGGGCGGCCTGAGAACGGTTGATACCCATATCAAAACATTGCGGATGAAACTTGGCAAAAAGGCTGAGGGCTGCGTCAGAACCGTCTGGGGCAGCGGATATAAGTTCGAGGAAGAAGGCTGAAATGGCGCTGTCACGGAAAATTTCACTCGCCATGCTGGCAGCTCTGCTCGTTTTCATTCTGTACGGCTTGTTTTTATCTTACCTTTTATATGAAAAGCTGTATGTTGACAATATGGAAAAGGAAATGCTGGAGACAGGCGAACGGCTCGCCGCTCTTTATCCCGGTGGCCCGGTCGAGGATGCATTCATCAAGGAAATTGAGTCATATGGATTTCTGTCCAAGTTTGAAGTGTTTGCAGTTCGGAATCCGCGGGAGCTTAGCATGTGTGTTCCATTCGAAATGGATTATGAAGCGCTCATCAGCGGGGAGGAACGGGAAGAGCTTCTTGCAGGGAAGTCGATTTTTTCAAAAGGCCATGTGGACAGGCTCAAACGGGATGTCATTTCCGGAGCCATCCCTTTATTGAATGAAAAACGGCTTGAAGGCATCATTTATCTATATTATCCTCTGGAAAATGTGAGCGAGGTCACCTTCACTTATGCGTTCTATTGGCTTGTCGGGGCAATCGTATTCCTGCTCCTGCTGTTCACCCTCGGGGCAAAGTGGATCGCTTCTCTGATGAAGCCGCTGCGGGAGATGAAAACGGCAGCCGAGCAGCTGTCGGAAGGGAAGCTATCTGTCCGGGTTCCGACATATCCGGATGATGAAATTGGACAGCTTGCTCGTACATTCAACGGGATGGCGGAGTCGATGCAGAGAGAAGATGAGGAGCAGAAAGAATTCCTGGCAAACGTATCACATGAGTTGCGGACGCCGATTAGCTATATTCAAGGATACATGGAAGCGATCCAAACAGGCGTGGCCAAGGAGAAAGACATCCGCACATACCAGGACATCATTTTACGGGAATCAAAACGGATGGAACGCTTGGTCGATGACCTCCTGGATTTGGCCAAGCTGGAGTCGAAAGAATTCAAGCTGGAGAGAATGCCGATTGCTATTGCCCAGACAATTGAAGATGCAGTGGAGAAGGCAGAGCAGAAACTCTCAGAAAAAGCGATCCGGCTGGAAAAAGATCTTGATTTCTCTCTTATCGCGGAAGTGGATGAGGGCCGTTTGATGCAGATGTTTCTGAATCTACTCGATAACGCGATTCGCTATACGGATGAGGGTGGATCTATCCGAGTGAAGCTGCTGGACTGGGGAGGAGAAGCGCTGATCTCTGTTGCCGACAGCGGCAAAGGCATTCCTGAGGAAGAGCTTGCTCATCTTACAAAGCGTTTCTACAGGGTGAACAAAGCAAGAACCCGAAACCAGGGCGGCACAGGGCTCGGGCTTGCGATTGTCGAAAAGCTTGCCGGACTTCATGGCGGAACGCTGGAAATTCGCAGCACCCCGGGTATCGGTACTGAAGTGCTCATCACCCTTCCGCTGCTGCGGGAATAAAACCGCCGTCAACAAATGGAAACAACCGCTTCACAACTTCCTCACATCCGTTTGCTAAAGTGGATAATAGACACTGCTATGATGCAGAAGTGTACGAAATGTATTTATTATATAGGTTGGAGGAGAACTGAATTGAAGAAGTTAGGGTTTGGACTAATGATCGCATGTATCGTGGCGGTATTGGCGGCATGCGGAGGCAAAAATGAAAATGCACCCGCAGATGAGATACCGGAAATTCTTGCGGTCGATTTGACTGTTCCTGAAAAGGCAGATCCGGGAGAAAAGGTCGTCTTTGCAGCAACAGTCACACAGGGCAATGAAAAGGTCAAAGATGCCGATGAAGTAGAATTTGAGATATGGGCAGAAGGAAAGAAAGACGAAAGTGAAATGATCAAGGCGGAGAACAAGAAAAACGGAACGTATGAACTAGAAAAAAGCTTCAATCAGGATGGCATCTATACTGTCCAGGTCCATGTGACAGCACGCGGCCAGCACAATATGCCGAAAAAGACGATCGCTGTCGGAGAGGCAACCGCTCCGGTTGAAGAAAGTGGAACTGAACATGGAGAGCAGGAGGAGCATGCTCATAGCACAGAAGTTTCCATGCATTTCATGAAACCGGAGGACATCAAAGCAGGAACGAAAACGGATATGGTCGTTCACTTGCAGAACAAGGAAGCACCGCTTGAAAAGGCTGACGTCCGCTTTGAAATCTGGAATGAGGCAAACCCGGACAAGCATGAATGGATTGATGCTTCTGAAACGAAAGCCGGTGAATATTCCGCGAGCTATGATTTTCCTGAGACAGGGGAGCATACAGTACGGATCCATGTAGAAAACGATGAAGGTCTTCACGAACATGAAGAACATGCCGTCACAGTAAAGTAAAATGACAACACCCCGGAATGCGAGCAGTTTGATCTGCACACCCGGGGTGTTGTTTTTTCTAAAGAAAAATCAAAGTGAGTTTTCGTAAATGGCGGTTACATCATCCGCCTCAAGCGTGGCGAACTTGCCGAATGGTCCGTTGGCCATCGCTCTCTCTGTCATAAGCGGAATGCTTGAGCGGTCTATGCCGTAATCAGCCAAAGAAGATGGGGCACCGATGCTGTTCCAGAATTCGCGCAGCTTCGCAATCGCCTCGAGTGCGATTTCTTCATCCTCTTTGCCGGTCGGATCAACGTCGAATACACGAACGGCAAGCTGGTGGAAACGGGCCGGTTTTTCGGCTGCTACATGCTTCATCCAGTTCGGGAAGAGAATGGCGAGGCCGCCGCCGTGCGGTATATCATGCACAGCTGATACCGCATGCTCGATATTGTGGGTTGCCCAGTCACCCTGATAACCCATATTGAGAATGCCGTTCAACGCCATCGTTCCGCAATACAGGATGGTTGCGCGATGTTCATAGCTTTCCAAATCCGCCAACAGTTTCGGAGCCGTTTCCATCACGGTCTGCAGGACGGATTCACACATCCTGTCCTGGAGCTGTGTATTTTCGGTCAAATGGAAGTAATGCTCAAACACATGGGACATCATGTCGACGATCCCGTATATCGTCTGATCCTTTGGAACACTCACTGTGTTCTGCGGATCGAGTATTGAAAACTTCGGAAAAACTGCGGGACTGCCCCAGCCATATTTTTCATTTGTTTCCCAGTTTGTAATGACGGAACCTGAATTCATTTCTGATCCGGTCGCGGCCAATGTGAGAATCGTGCCGAACGGCAATGCCTCACTGGCAAAGGCCTTCTTCGTCACAAGATCCCATGCGTCGCCAGTATATTTTGCACCGGCTGCAATCGCTTTTGTGCAGTCGATGACACTGCCGCCGCCGACAGCGAGGAGAAAATCAATTCCTTCTCTTTTGCAGATTTCCACACCTTTGCGGACAGTGGAGAGACGGGGATTCGGCTCAACGCCGGATAGTTCATGAACGTCTGCGCCAATTTCCGCGAGCTCGCGCTTCACGTCGTCATACAGGCCATTCTTTTTGATGCTGCCGCCGCCATAGACGAGAAGTACTTTCTTACCGTATTTCGGTACTTCATTTTTCAGCTCGGCCACCTGGCCTTTTCCGAAAATCAGCTTTGTCGGGTTCCAGAATGTAAAATTGTTCATGATAGATCAGCCTCCTTCATTGTCATTATCGTGGAAGAAAGGGGAGATTGCAAAAAAGACGGACCGCTAAGCGATCCGCCAATATCTGTCATGTAAATCGTTGTGCACCTTCCAGGTCAACACCGATCGCTTCGACTGTATGGGCGGGAAAATCAGACGCAAGTTTCCTGGCTATCTCTTCCCCTTTTCCAGGAGGCACGAAGGAGATCATCGTTGGGCCGGCACCGCTGATCACGGTTCCGAACGCACCGGCTGATTTTGCTTTCTCCCTTATCTCTTCGTATTGAGGAATGAGACGGGAACGATACGGCTCATGGAAAAGATCTGCTTCCATCATCCGGCCCGCACTTTCATAATCGCCGGTCAAGAGCGCTGCAATCATCACATTGCCGATCGCACTGGCAGATGCAGCCTCTTTCCGCAAAAAATGTTCGGGAAGCACCCTGCGAGCATCCTCAGTCTTTAATTCGAAATCAGGTATGCAGATGACGAGTTCAGGAAGTTTTTCATTCCAGCGGATACATTCCGTTTCTCCGCCTGGAAGCTGCGCCGAAATGACGAGGCCCCCATAAAGTGCCGGAGCGACATTGTCCGGATGGCCTTCACAGGAGACGGCAAGGGCAAGCTTCTCCTTTTGGGAAAGAGAAAGCCTGCACAGCTCATTGGCAAGCTCAATCCCAGCGACAACAGCTGAAGCACTGCTTCCAAGCCCACGGGCAAGAGGGATTTCGCTTTCTACAATGACGCGGCAAGGCGGTAACTCCGTGCTGTATGTATCAGCAGCCTGCTTGGCAGACTGGTAGATCAAATGGTGTTCATAACCGTCCGCTTCGGGCAGATGAACGGAACGGTGGACAAATGACCATGCGTCCGCACGCTCTGCATGAAGCGTCACATAACGGGCAAGGGCGATTCCAGCTGAGTCGAAGCCAGGGCCAAGATTCGCTGTACTTGCCGGGACGCGGATGGAGAAATCACTCATCGCGCGACCACACCTTCAATATAGTCCAAAACGGTTTTCTCATCATTTGGCAGGGAGACCGTTTCAATATTAATCTCTGATATGGCCGTCTGTGGATCTTTCAAGCCGTTTCCGGTCAGGACGGCGACAACTTTGCTTCCTTTTTCAATGGCGCCGCTGTTCAGCTGCTGAAGCACGCCAGCGATAGAGGCGCAAGAAGCCGGCTCAGCAAAAATTCCTTCTGTGCTGGCAAGCAGTTTAAAGGCTTCAAGAATTTCCGGATCGGAGACTGATTCAATCGTACCGCCGGATTCATCTCTTGCTGCTGTTGCCAGGTTCCAGCTCGCCGGGTTTCCGATCCGGATTGCTGTTGCCACTGTTTCCGGAGCTGCAATCGGTGCCCCTTGCACGATTGCCGCAGCTCCTTCCGCTTCAAAACCGAACATTTTCGGCAGGCCTGTCTTTTTCGCCTCGTCGTATTCCTTAAAGCCTTTCCAATAGGCACTGATATTGCCGGCATTGCCGACAGGGATGGCAAGGATGTCAGGTGCATTTCCAAGCTGGTCACAAATCTCGAACGCGGCAGTTTTTTGACCTTCAAGTCTGTAGGGATTCACAGAGTTTACGAGCGTTACTGCCGAGGTTTCGCTGATTGTGCGCACCATATTGAGTGCTTCATCAAAGTTGCCGTCAATTTCTACGATTTCCGCACCGTACATCATCGCCTGAGCAAGTTTGCCAAGTGCGACTTTTCCCTTAGGAATGACGATGATGGCGCGGATGCCAGCACGGGCCGCATAGGCGGCAGCCGCAGCCGACGTATTTCCGGTCGAGGCACAGATGATCGACTTGCTTCGGGACTCGACCGCCTTGGCAACCGCCATGACCATACCGCGGTCTTTAAAGGAGCCAGTCGGATTGGCGCCCTCAATTTTCGCATAGAGTTCAATCCCCAGTTTTTTCGACAAATTGACGAGGTGGACGAGCGGCGTATTGCCTTCCTGCAGCGTCAGCTCGGGTGTATTCTCATTAATTGGTAAATAGTCTTTGTAGTGTGCTAGCAGTCCCGGCCAGTTCATTTGGCTCCATTCCCTTCTACGCGATAGTGACTGATTACTTCTTTGACGACTGGCAAATCGCGCAGTTCCATCAAAGCTTTTTCAAAACGATCAAGTGAAATCTTGTGAGTGACAATGATAATCTCTGCCAGTTCATCTTTGCTGAGAGGTGTCTGCAAAATTTTCTCAAAGGAGATGTCGAGCTCATTGAACAGGGAAGTGATCTGAGAGAACGCTCCGACCTGGTCTTTCAAATGCAGACGGTAGTAGAATTTTCCAAAGCGCTGATCAGCCTTCTTCAATTCACTTTCGAATCTTGGAGCGACAACACTTTTTCCTGTCACACCAAGACGCATGTTTTTGATGACGGCTACGACGTCTGACATGACGGCTGTCGCTGTCGGCAGACTGCCGGCACCTGGTCCGTAAAACATTGTTTCCCCTACGGCCTCACCGTTTACATAGATGGCGTTATACTCGTTTTTCACGCCTGCAAGGGGATGGCTTGTAGCAAGGAATGTCGGCTCAACGCTCACTTCCAGCTTTTGGCCGGCAAGATTGGCAAGCCCGATCAGTTTCATCGTGTAACCGAGCTTCTGTCCGTAATGAAGATCTTCCACGGCAATCCCGCTGATCCCGCTCACTTCCACGTCGTCAAGGTCAACATTTGTAGAGAATGCCAGACGGGCGAGGATCGCCATTTTTCTTGCGGCGTCGAGTCCTTCAACATCGGCTGTCGGATCGCTTTCCGCAAAACCTAGTTCCTGTGCCTTTTTCAATGCTTCCTCATAGGACCAGCCTTCTTCGTCCATCTTTGTCAAAATGTAGTTCGTCGTCCCGTTAACGATCCCCATCAGCTTATGGATCCGGTCGGACACAAGCCCGTCTGCCAGCCCGCGCAGGATTGGGATTCCGCCGGCGACGCTCGCTTCATAAAACAAGTCGCAGCCGTTTTGGACGGCGGCCTTCTGCAGTTCAGGTCCATGGAGGGCAATCAAATCTTTATTTGCAGTCACCACATGTTTTTTTGCTTCCAGTGCTTTCGTTATATGTTCACGGGCTTCTTCAATCCCGCCCATTACCTCTACTACAATATCAATCTCCGGATCTTCTAAAACGTCGCTTGCCGAAGTGGTGAGGAGCTCCTGGTCGAATTCCACTGACCGGTTCTTCTCCGCATCACGAACCAAAATTCTTTTCACCTTCACGTCACAGCCGACCTGGTGAACGAGTTCCTCTTGATGATTCTGGATAAGTTTCACAACGCCGGAGCCGACTGTTCCTAAGCCGAGCAATCCGATCGATACATAATTTTTCATATTCTCCTCACCTCGTATGTCTTTCTGTAAGATACATTTGTTTTTATATAGTAGACAGAAAAGAAGTAAAAGTCAAGGGATGTTTTTCCATTTTTCTGCCTCTCATAGAGCTTCTTCAAGCAAAAAGCAGGGAAAAAGCCGACGGAGAAAGAATAGGATTATAAGAGTTCATGTGGATGATTGCGATTACAAACATATCAGAAAAATTGTACATCATCAACTTGAAAAAATTTTAAAAATTAGGGGGATACAATGGAACAAAGAGTGAGAACGACGGGGGGAACTCCCCACATCGGGCCGCGAAAAAGAAACAAGAAAAAAATAGCCATTATTACGGTACTTTCCGTTTTGCTATTAGCTGTTGCGGCTTGCATTGCCATTTCCGTATATGTCGGTACCAATTTAACAAAGCCAGCCAAAAAGCCGATTGAGGCTTCGCCAGCGGATTACAATCTTCCGTTTGAGGACATTACTTTTTTGAGCAGAGATGGAGAAACAAAATTGGCCGGGTGGGTGCTCGAACCGAAAGAACCAGCGAAAATGAACATCGTGCTCGCGCATGGCTACCGCGGAAATCGTTACCAGGACAATATTCCATTTTTGCCGATGTCGAGTGAATTATTGGATCGCGGCTACCGGGTCATCATGTTTGACTTCCGCTATTCAGGTGAATCGGGCGGCGAAATGACGACAATCGGTGCAAAAGAAAAATGGGATCTATTAGGCGCAGTCGATTGGACAAAGGAACATTACGACGAGCCGATCAGCCTTCTGGGCGTATCAATGGGAGCAGCAACTTCACTTCTCGCTGCCGCGGAAACAGAGGATGTCACAGCAGTCGTTGCGGACAGTCCGTTCAGCGACCTTAATGATTACTTAAAGGAAAACATGCCAGTATGGACAAATTTGCCGAATTTTCCTTTCACGCCTCTTATTATGACGATCATTCCAATCATGGCCGATCTGGATGTCAAAGAAGCGAGCCCTGTCAGCGTCCTCGATAAAGTGGCAACGAGGCCGGTCCTCTTTATTCATAATAAAGGAGACGACGCGATTCCTTATACGGAAAGCGAACTGATGGCAAGCAAATATCCCGATCAATTTTCACTGTGGCTGACAGAAGGAGAAGGCCACGTAAAATCATACGAACAAAATTCAGAGGAATACATTGAAAAGGTTGATGCGTTTTTCCGCAAGGCATTGGGGGAAAACTAATCAAGAGATGACGGATTGGAGGGGGCGAGCATGAAAGAACTTCAGCCGGTGAAAAGGGAATTTTTCCACCAGCCAACACTGGAACTGGCGCAGTCCTTGCTCGGCTGCCTCCTCGTGAAAGAAACGGAGGAAGGTCTGGCAGCCGGAAGGATTGTCGAGACAGAGGCATATTTGGGAGCGAAGGACCGGGCTGCCCACAGCTTTGGCAACCGACGCACCAAACGGACAGAGGTCATGTTCGGGGAACCGGGCCTTGTGTATACGTATGTGATGCACACTCATTGCCTCGTCAACGTCGTCAGCAATGAGGAAGGTACGCCTGAAGCGGTCCTCATCCGGGCAGTCGAGCCAGTGGAAGGAATCGAAGGAATGCTTGCCCGCCGCCCGGTCGATAAGCTGCAAAACCTGACAAGCGGACCCGGAAAGCTTACAAAAGCACTGGGAATCACGATGGAGGACTACGGGCGAAAATTCTACGAGCGGCCGCTATTTATTGCAGAGGGGGAGGCTCCAGCTGAGGTTGCGGTTGGAACGAGGATTGGAATCGGCGGGTCGGGAGAGGCACAGGCATACCCCTACCGATACTGGGAAAAAGGCAACCGGTTCGTCTCTAAGTGATTGTGAAGTAAGAAGGCGCGATGAAACATTCATCGCGCCTTCTTTTTGTTTGCTGCGGAGGCGGAGTGACAGAGGGCGTGTCTCAATCGGTGAGTAGGGTGTTTCAATGTGCTCGAGGGAATGCTCATGTCGTCGCGAGGGTCACATAGAAGGTTTCAATGTGCCCGAGGGAGTGCCCACACCGACGCGAGGGTCACATAGAAGTTCTCGATGCGCCCAAAGGATTGCCAGCACCGACGCGAGGGTCACATAGGAGTCCTCAAAGTGCCCGAGGGCCCGCTTGCACCGTTGCGAGGGTCACGTAGAAGGTCCCAATGTGCCCGAGGGCCCGCCCACCCCGACGCGTCGGTCACATAGAAGTCTCCAATGTGCCCGAAATATCGCGTCGGTTACATAGGCGTTCCCGACATGACCGGCTACCTAGTTCCCACTCCTATCAATCACAAAAAACTCATCCCCAACAATCGAGCCACCAAAAAACCCCACTCATGTTTCTCTTTTTTTCAAAAATGCATTGACATGTATTTGAGTACTAGTGTACTATCTAAATAACACACTAATACAAGAAGATACTGGAGGTTCTCTTTATGAACGCTTTTGCTGGATTGCTGAAAAAGGATTTGGCTCTCGTCAAGTTCTTATTTATCGTCTGGATGGCTGTCCATGTACTTGGAATGATTGCGAGCTGGGTGATCGCAGAGACGCTGGGAGACGTGACATCGCTGGTTCCGTTTACCGCCATGTTCATTTCAACTCAATTTATTTTTATGCCGATCTTGATGATCACCTTGCTCCGACTGGAGGGGAAGACGCAGCTTTGGCTGTACAATCCGCAGAGCAGCTGGAAATTGGCGCTTAGCAAGCTTTGTTCCATTTCAATCATGCAGCTCTGTTCCCAAGTACTGGTCGCTTTGTATACCGTTTTAGCTACTGCCCATATGCAATCAAGCGGGTTTATCAGTAAGAACGCCCTGCCGCTTTTCCAAGGGATGGTGCTTCATGCCGGACTATTTGCTACTGCTTTTTATCTTTCTGTCATCGTTTTTTTTCTTTGGACACTTTACCACTCGATGGGTGCGTATCCGGCAATCAGGCGATATCGTATTTTGCTGATCGGACTGCTCATCATTCTCTATAATTCGTTTGAGACCTTTTTGAAATATAGGGTGGATAAAGGAAACCTGTCTGCCAGCCTGGACATTTCTCCGAAAATGCATTACATGCAAGGCCATGGTTGGGAAATCACATATACAGCCCTGAATATTCCGATTATCCCATTGCTCTATTATGTGCTGTTCACTGCAGTCATTTTCTTCTTGGCGGGCTGGATGCTTGACAAGAAAGTTGAGGTGTAATCCATGACGAAAGATTTCGAAGCAACGAAGCCGATTTATATACAAATCGCCGAGCAGATTTTTCAAAAGATCGTCCGCGGAGATATCCTGCCCGGCGAGAAGCTGCCGTCTGTCCGTGAAATGGCGATTCAATCAGGGGTGAACCCGAATACAATCCAAAGAACATATGGAGAAATGGAGAGGATGGGAGTCGTGGAAACGAAAAGGGGCCAAGGAACATTTGTTGTCGAAGAGGGTGCGATTGTCATCGAATTGAAGAATCGGATGCAGACGGAGATTATCGGTCAGTTTGTGAAAAGTATGGAAGAAATCGGATACACACACAGCCAGATGGTGGAAGGGCTGGAAGCTTATCTGAAGGAGGGCACGACCGATGATCGAGCTTAAAAATGTAACGAAAAAATACGGAAAAGATACGGCTCTGAATGGGATCAATATCCAATTCGAGCCTGGGAAAATATATGGGCTTCTCGGTCCAAATGGAAGCGGAAAATCGACAACGCTGAAAATGATCACCGGTCTTGTTTATCCAAGCAGCGGGACGGTGGAAGTGAAGGGCAAAGCGGCTACAAGGAGGACATGCGAGCAAGTCGCCTATCTGACAGAGCTGGATATGTTCTACGATTATTTAACGGTTGCCGGAATGGTTGATTTTTATGCGTCGCAATTCGGGGATTTCAACCGGACAAAGGCGGAACAGATTTTGGCGGATATGCAGCTTCCAAGAGAAAAAAAACTGCGGCAGCTTTCAAAAGGGAACCGCGGCAGGCTGAAGCTCGTCATCACGCTGGCAAGGGAGGCCCCGGTCATTTTACTGGACGAACCGTTCTCTGGTCTTGATCCGATGGTCAGGGATTCGATCATCAAAAGTCTTCTCACCTATATTGACTTTGAAACACAGACTGTCATCATTGCCACCCATGAAATCGACGAAATCGAACCGATCCTGGATGAAGTGATCGTGATTGCTGGCGGGACGATTTTAGGACGAGAAAATGTCGAGGAGCTGCGTGAAAGAAACGGTCAATCTGTATTGAAATGGTTCAAAGAAACTCTTTATGAAAAAGGAAGTGACAAAGCATGAAATCGATCGTCGAACTAACAAATGTGTCAAAAGTGATTGGCAAGAGAAAAATCATTGATGATCTCAGTTTCTCGGTTCAGGAAGGGGAAGTGTTCGGATTTCTCGGACCGAACGGAGCCGGAAAGACGACAACAATCCGGATGATTGCAGGACTCATTGGCATCAGTTCTGGAAAAATCACAGTCTGCGGAAACGATGTCGAGAAGGAATTTGAACAATCGATGGAGCAAATCGGCGCGATTGTCGAGAATCCGGAAATGTATAAGTTTTTGAGCGGTTACGAAAACCTGCAGCAGGCAGCACGGCTTCATAAGAAAGTGACAAAGGCTAAAATCAATGAGGTAATTGAATTGGTTGGCCTTGAGGAGAGGATTCACGATAAAGTGAAAACTTATTCGCTAGGGATGAGGCAGCGGCTCGGGATCGCCCAAAGCCTTCTCCATGACCCGAAAGTCTTGATTTTGGATGAGCCGACGAATGGGCTCGACCCGGCCGGGATCCGGGAAATCCGCGATTATTTGCGGACACTGGCGAAGGAACGAGGCATGGCAATCATTGTATCAAGCCATTTATTATCTGAAATGGAAATGATGTGTGACCGGATCGCCATTTTGCAAAAGGGCCGGCTTGTCGACGTCCAAATGGTCAAAACAGAATCGGAAGATCAAAGCGTATATGCGATCCAGGCGGAAAACGATCAGGCGGTCCTTACCTATCTGAACAATAAAGGACTCGCAGCAGAAAAAGTGAAAGGCTCTATCGAAGTGACACTGGATAAAGCCGCTGTTCCTGACTTCGTGATCGATCTGGTGCAAAACGGAGCGAGGCTGACAGAATTCAAACGGGTTAACAAATCATTGGAAGACCGCTTCCTTGAAATTACGAACGGAGCAGAGGTGAAGAAGCATGCGTAATTTAGTTCTGAATGAATGGGTGAAAATCTTCCGGCAAAAAGGGACATGGGCAATGCTCGGGCTTTTGTTCGTCGTCATCATCGGTTTTGCCGGCATTTCGAAATACGTGGAGACGATAATGGTAGAGCCCTCGGCCAATTGGAAAACTGAGCTGGAGAATGTGAACCGTTCCTTAGAAGAAAACTTGAAGGGAGCCGGATATGCTGCTCCATCCCTTAAAGAGCATACAGAAAGGACCATTGCCATCAACGAGTATCGCATCAAGCACGATCTTGCTCCTAAAACAGAATACAGCGGCTGGTCGTTTCTGCAAGATTCTTCAACTCTAATCTCTTTTGCCGGCCTCTTAGTTATTATTGTAGCAGCCGGGATTGTCGCTAATGAATTTTCATGGGGGACCATAAAGGTGCTTCTGACGAAACCATACAGGCGCTGGAAAGTTCTATTAGCTAAATACATTACGGTCAACTTGTTTTTAGCATTAGTGCTGGTCATCCTCTTCGCCAGTTCGCTTGCGCTCGGCTTTATTCTGTTCGGAACAGGAGAAGAAGCAAGCCGCATTCATCTTGCGTTTGTTAACGGAGAGGTTGTCGAACAGAGCCAATTGCTTTACCTGATGAAGGTATATATTTTTAGTAGTTTAAGCGCATTTATGCTGACGGCAATGGCCTTCATGATTTCTGCCGTATTCCGCAACAGCGGGCTTGCGATCGGCATCTCGATCTTCCTGCTGCTCATGGGCGACACGGTAACGAATCTGCTTGCAGGAAAGTTCGATTGGGCGAAATACAGCCTGTTTGCCAACACGAACCTGATTCAATACTTCGACGGAATGCCGCTTGTCGAAGGAATGACGATGACGTTCTCTATCGTTATGCTGCTGCTTTACTTTGCCATCTTTCAGACAATGGCATTCCTTGTCTTTTCGAAACGGGATATAGCCGGATAATAAAAGAGACACCCCAAAAAGGGCGGTCCATAGAAATCAGTGTTCACTGGTTCTTGGTCCGTCCTTTTTACATTCCATGCTTAAACAGGTTGACTTCCTTTTTCTTTCTATGGTAAAGTAATAGAAATTTTAAGAAAATACTTTAGTGTGGTAGAGTGATAATGTAGTAAAGTAAAGGGTGGCGATGATATGTTTTTACCGGCAGGAAGCAGGGATGAGACCGGGGTTTCGGTCAGCCGGCGGTATTTTGTCAATGAAGTATTCAGCGGGCTTGCCGCAGGCCGGGGGTTTCGGGATCTGTCCACTCCGGTAGTGGAATTTGCGGATACATTTACAAATGAACATGTGGGAATGAAATTGCAGGACATGTTGAAATGGTTCAACGAGGAAGGCGAGATCGAGGTACTGCGGCCGGATTGGACGGTAGCAATTGCGAGAGCGCTTGCCAATCAGGAAGCAAAGCCGCAGAAATGGGCCTACCAGGGCTCGATTTTCAAAAGAAGCCGGCCAGGCGTGGAGGATCATCAGGCGGGTGTGGAATTGATCCACTATCCTGAGATTTTAGGGGAGAGCGAGTGTCTTTTTCTCGCCGCTGAGCTTCTGCAAAAGCTAGGAATCCCTGCCTTTACGATTGAACTCGGACATACGGAAATCTTTGAAATTCTTGCTTCGCGTCTGAAGCTGACTGACGAGCAAGCGGGTCGACTGCGCCAGGCGATGCATGATAAGCGCCAGGACGAGGTGTATCAAATCGCAAAGCGGCATGGCGATGAAGGAACGGCGAAAGAGCTGGCTGCGCTCGTTCAGGCATTCGGTTCAGCAGATATGATCGAGGAGTACGAACAGCGCTGGCAGGGCGAAAAGGAGATTCTCAAAAGCCTAGCCGAAGTGAAAAGGCTTCACTCCGTCCTGAAAGATTCAGGGGCCGGCGATGTCCTTGTTGATCTCGGCAGGGTGAAAAACCTTCCGTACTACTCAGGAATGATGTTTCGCGGATTCTTAAATGAGACAGGGGAAATCTGCTTTTCAGGCGGCCGTTATGACCAGCTGTATCAACAATACGGGAAAAAGGTTTCAGCTGTCGGTCTCGCTTTTGATGTTGAAGTGCTGGCCGGCCAGGCGAAAAAGGATGAAAAGCGGAAACGGATTTGCCTGATGGCTGAGGAAGGTTCACTTTCTTTTGCAGAAAATGCCCGTTCCGAATTTGGGAATGACGTTGTTGATGTCCTGTTCCGCGGCATGGAGACATCCAGCTATGATGAGGTGTACGAAGTGAAGGAAGAGAATGGCAAGTATAAGGTGGTGTCCCGATGAAACCGATGATCGTACTGACAAAAGGCAGGCTGGAAAAGCAGTTTACCGAATTTTTGCGGGAACGCGGCTATGACGTGTCTCCGCTTGTGGACAAAGGAAGAAAGCTGCAGGTAGAAACGGACGATTTTTTTGC
This sequence comes from Lederbergia sp. B243.17, assembly GCF_057657925.1. NCBI lineage: Bacteria > Bacillati > Bacillota > Bacilli > Caryophanales > Bacillaceae > Lederbergia > Lederbergia sp. B243.17. The sequence goes on along the minus strand of NZ_JBWBKF010000082.1, from coordinate 61,576 downwards.
CATCTTTGCGAAAGGTCCTGACGTTGCGACATATGTCGAGTATGGCATCGCAGATCTTGGCATCATCGGTGAGGATATCATGCTTGAAGTTCAGCCGGATGTATTCGATCTTTTGCCGCTGCCGTTCGGGAAATGCCGCTTTGCCGTTGCAGGGGAGCCTGGGACCGGTGATGAGCAACGCAAGCAAAGGATTGCGACGAAATATCCAAACATTACGACTCGATATTTCCGTGAACAGGGAAAATCGGTGGATATTGTTAAACTTGAAGGGTCCGTCGAACTGGCGCCTCTGCTTGGGCTTGCCGATGATATTGTCGATATTGTCGAGACAGGGAATACGCTCAAGGAAAACGGGCTTGTCGTCAAAGAGGAAATGTTCACCTTGACGGCACGGTGCATCGCGAACCGGAATTCGCTCAAGCTGAAAAAAGATGTTCTGACACCGATCATCGATTCATTCCGCGTCGGGGAGGCGATCCGATGATCCGTCAGTTTACGGTAGAAGAGTTCCGATCTGCCTACATTGATAAAAAGACGAAGAAAGCCGCATTTGACGCGGAAATCCTAGATACAGTGAAAGAAGTGCTGGATAACATCCGCAGCCGGGGAGACGAGGCCGTCCGGGAATACGCAGAAAAATTCGATGGCTTTGCCCCGGAGCGTTGGGAAGTGACAGCAGAAGAGCGGGAAGCGGCATGGAAACAGGTGCCGGAGAATTTAATCGAATCGCTCCGATTGGCTGCCGAAAACATTCGTCGTTTTCACGCAAAACAGCTGCAGACATCAAGAGTGATGGACATGAATGGGGAGATCATTTCCGGACAGCTGTTTCGACCCCTGGAAAAGGTCGGCATCTATGTGCCTGGCGGAAAAGCGACGTATCCGTCGACTGTTTTAATGAATGCGATTCCGGCTGTTTTGGCTGGGGTTGAGAACATTATCATGGTCACACCAGCTGACAAGGAAGGGGAAATTCAGCCTCTTCTTCTCGTTGCAGCGGACATTGCCGGCGTCACAACAGTAATGAAGGCCGGGGGAAGCCAGGCAATAGCAGCACTTGCATACGGAACCGAGACAATTCCGTCTGTCGATAAAATTGTCGGTCCTGGCAATGCTTATGTGGCAGCTGCCAAATCGCTCGTGTTCGGAGATGTCGGGATCGATATGGTCGCAGGCCCGTCTGAAGTGGCCATCATCGCTGACGAAACGGCAAACCCTGCCTATATCGCCGCTGATCTGCTGGCACAGGCGGAGCATGATGAAAAGGCGAGGACTTTCCTGTTTTCAACGAGCAGCCAACTGATCCTTGATGTGGCAGATGAAGTGGCGAAGCAGTGTGAGGAGCTCCCGCGGAAAGACATCGCCCGAGTTTCGCTTGAAAGGGAAAGTGCTGCCGTTTACGCCGCTTCCTTGCAAGAGGCGTTTGAGCTCGCCAATGCGCTCGCACCGGAGCATTTGGAAATCCAGACTGCGAATGCCTACGATCAGCTGCGCCATGTAAAAAATGCCGGCTCCGTCTTTATCGGCAGCCACACACCAGAAGCGGCGGGGGATTATTTTGCCGGTCCGAACCATGTACTGCCAACAGGCGGAACTGCGCGCTTTTCTTCCGGCTTGTCTGTCGATGATTTTATCAAAAAAACGACGTATCTCTATTACTCGGAACTGGCTTTAGAGCATGCCGCTCCACATATTGAGAACATTGCAAACGCCGAGGGCCTGCAAGGACATGCGAAAGCTGTGAAAGTGAGGGTGCGAAGATGAGAACATCATTATCGGCAATGAAGCCATATAAAGTGAAGCCGGAGGGACATATGATCCGGCTCGATAATAACGAAGCGTTTAGGAGCGTCCTGTCATCCGTAGACTTTTCGCAGCTGGAAAAGACGCTGATCAATCGCTATCCTGCCGAAAGTTCCGAAAAGCTCATTGAGGCGTTCAGCGCTTTCTCGGGATTTCCGGCTAAAAACATCCTTCCGGGAAACGGATCTGATGAATTGATTTCGCTTATTTGCCAATGGGCTCTCGATCCAAAAGACCGTGTGATCGTGCTGGAGCCTGACTTTTCCATGTACGAAAAGAACGCGGTGATCATGGGAGCAGAGGTTATAAAAGTTCAATTGCAAGAGGATTTCACTTTGCCGATGGCTGAGCTGGAGAATGCGATCTTGAATGGCAGCCCGAAGCTGCTGTTCCTTTCCAACCCGAATAATCCGACAGGCATGCTGTACCCTCCGGAAGAGTTGGAGCGACTGATCAGCGGGATGGCCGGTCATGGCGGCATTGTCATCCTTGATGAAGCGTATATGGACTTCGCCGGAGATTCGGCTTTTGAAGGAAAGGTACTGGATTATGAGAATGTGATCATCCTGAGGACCGCCTCCAAGGCACTCGGCATGGCTGCACTCCGGCTCGGTTTCCTGATTGCGAATGACAGCATCATCGACGGCATCAGCTGCATCAAACCGCCATACAACGTGAACACCGTCTCTGCTGAAATCGGGCGGCAGCTTCTGGAACAGCCGCTCGTGCTCGATCAGTTCCTGCTTCACCAGTTTGAACAGGTTGCCGAACTGGAGGAGATCGTCCAGGAGTATTTGTCCGATATCGACGGCGCGGTCATTTACCCGAGCAGCGCCAATTTCTTCTTGATCAAGCTGCCTCCGGCTAAGGGGCTATTCGAGTTCCTTTACGAAAAAGGAATAAAAATCCGCCTGTTTGAAGAAATGGGAGCCATCCGCATTTCCCCCGGGTCTAAGGAAGAGCATGAACTGTTGAAAAAGGCATTGACGGAATGGAAAGAAAACGTGGAAATACGAAGTTTTGAAGCGCAGAATAGTTAAAGGAGACAGGCGTGCTTGGGAGTTATCCTGAGGCATGCCTGTTTTTTTGTTTAAAAAGAAACCTTCATTTGATCGATAGCGTCCTTAATAATAAGAGAAGTTGTCAGGGCTGAGCAAATCAATAAGAAAAAGGAGTGGGACTTTGGATAACTCTGAGAATAAAACTTTAGGCTGGGGAAGCTTTTCACTGCTTTTATTTGCAGCGGGTTTTTTATTTTCATACTTATCCGTTGGTAAAAAGTCAGCAGGAGAACATGTACTAGAGTACATTAAACTGAATAGTATTGTGGCTGTTGTTACGGTCGTGTTGCTTTTGATAGCAGTTACGTTAGGCAAACGGTTTAAACAGCACCTGTTTGCGAAATCAGGGAGGGTTTTGTCGATCATATTACTAAGTATGTTTGCTTTAGCAATAATCGTGGGTTTAATTAAAGTTTTAATTCAGCTGTTTTAGCTTTCTTTTTTTGCTTCTTCTTTGCACGCCTGTTTTCTGCACGAAGTAAGAACTTTATTCCGTTGGGTGACGTGTATACTGGTGAGAAGATTTTTGGAGAGGAAAGAGATGGCTGAGCTAAAGTTTTTCATCGAACTGTTTCAAGCAAAATGGAATGGAGTGCAGCAGCGGTATACCGACAATATTATCTTCATGTCTATCCTAACACAGCACAGTTGTTCATAAATGATCGTCATTGGGCAGGGAATATCAAGGAGCATCAAATCGCCGCTGTAAATGATGTCAATGTCAAAACAAAGGAAGTACTTGTCACGGTCATAGCTGCTAAATCATCTGGAAACAGGAGCACGGTAGACAGGCAATTTTTGAAAAAGCAAAAGAACGAGTGGCTGATTGACGAGTTTGTATCTGGGACACAGCCTGAGTTGCCATAATTCCAAAGGGACACTGTAGAAAGTTTTGGACTTAAAAGGAGCAATAGGCCAGCAACAAAAGATAATTTTTATGAAATCAAAACTCTAAGTATGCTAATAACGTCAATGTGTATGAAAGGGAGACGTGATCTATCATTTTTAAAAAACTTGGTGAAGGTGAAATCGGATGAAAAAATCCATCTTTATGTTGCCGGTGCTTTGCATTCTCATTATTGGCTGTTCTGCCTCCATTTCATTTGAGGGTTCCATTATAGAAGTGATACCAGCTGACAAACAAATATTGGTTGAAGATGTGCAAGGAGACCAGATTCTTTTCAGAATAAAAAAGTCGTCATCTGAAAATTTTCAGGTCGGACAGCAAGTAATCGTATGGTATAACGGCAGTCTCAAAGAATCATTGCCGCCTCAAGCTGCTGCTGAAAAGGTAAGGATGAGACCTAAATAAATAAATGATCAACATCCCGAAAGGACAGCCCAAATGAAATTCAAAATGATACCAGTGTTCGTTCTCTTTATTTTGCTCATTTCGTCAATAGTTCCGAACGCCGCTTCTGCAGCTACATTAAACATGAATATGCTGCAATTGATGAATAGCGGAAATCGGGCAAAATTAGGATCGGTCGATCCGGATAAGATGATTGTTGCTGAAATGGAGGAGGACGATAATTACTATTATTTTTTACTGGCGGATGAATCGACAAGTAAAGGGTTTTCTGTATTATACGTTAACAAAGCTAATTTCACCGTTTCAAAGGTGATTAGTGTTATATGATACAGCGAGCTTAAAAGGTTTTGAAATAAAATCTATGAAGGCCGGAAACAACGGGGTTCTGTGGATGGATTTATGGGGAAAAGACCGCAAAAGAGCAGTGAAAATTGGAAGCAACGAAATCTCTACTGAGGATTATCCAGCTCGTTCAAACGCAAAATATGGAGCAGACAGTATTCTTTGGCTAGAACATGAAGGCGGGATCATCAAGAGGTGGAATGGAGAACAAACAGAACTGTATAAAATACAAAACCAAAATGTAATAGATTTTGCCGAGCATGAGAGGCAAGTTTACTATTTGGATAAGGGCGGTAATATTGGGTTAGTCACACAAAATAATGAAGAAATAATCGCGAACTTACTCTCCTTACTTCATATCCAAGAAGATAAGCTTGATACTGGATACATTGTTAGTGCCGGCGGAAAACTATGGGCAGCTGCCGGAGTTTTATTCCACTTCGATACCCCTTTAATCAATCTATCTGATAATAGAACGATAAATGGCACTAAGGTGGGAACGATTTATAAAGTGAAGGAAAACGCTGATGGAACCCTAAATTTTTTGGTTCAACCGTTTTTCCCTATCCTTCCAAACCAACCTCCTGGTGGGGATGAATTACAACAGATCACTCTTTCAAAAGGTTCAGTGCTACAAAGCCAAACAGTAAAAGGTAATTGGGGATCTATTGAACAAAGCTACAAAGACCAGCTAGGGAACAATTGGATCTTTAATCGTCGTGGCAACAATAAAGGACTGCTGATGAAATCTCCCGATGAGACGAGCATCCAATACTATTTTTCCAAGGCAAATAAGAAGGCCGACATAAAAATTAAACATAATGGAAAAGAGATTGAATTTGATGCATCCCCATACATTGAAAATGGGAGAACGATGGTTCCTCTCAGAGGGATTGCCTTCTTATTCGGTGCAACCTCTTCATGGGATGAACGGTCTAAGAAGGCAACCATTCAAAAGGACGGCGTTGTCATTTCCAGTACCGTGGGAGAAAAAAAGGCAAACGTGAACGGAAAGCCGGTAACCATTGATGCTCCTGTAAAAATCGTGAATGGAAGAGTTGTGATTCCGTAGCGCTTTATAGCGGAAAGTTTATCGATTAAAACTGATTGGGACAGCTCATCTAAGACGATTACTCTGAAGGGAAAATAGGAATATTCCTAGTGTTATAGTGTTTGAAAATTGTGTAGAGTTTTTTTATTTCAGGTTTTCGCGTGGGGGCGCGAGTAAGTGAATTGAAAAAAGATAGAAACTATTAAAAAAAGCGGGCATGTACTGAGCTTCCATCCCAGTCATGCCCGCTTTTTCTGTTCTTTTTCATTGCTTGAGAGATAAATAACGAAAATGAACTGCAATAGCAGTTGACGGACATTTTTAATGTATGATAGTATTAAAGAACTTTCAAAATACTTTAGTGTGGTAGAGTGATAATGTAATAAAGCAAAAAGAATGGAGAGAGCGAAAATGCGTACTGCAGCAAATCAGCGGGAAACCGCGGAAACAAAGATTGAACTGGAGTGCCGGCTTGATGATCCGGCAGTGGTGGAGATTGAGACGGGAGTCGGCTTTTTCGACCATATGCTGACCGCCTTTGCCCGTCATGGGCGAATCGGGCTTTCGGTCAAAACGGAGGGCGATCTTCATATCGACAGCCATCATACGGTTGAGGATACAGGAATTGTGCTTGGGAAAGCGTTGAAAGAAGCGCTTGGTGATAAGGCGGGGATTGTCCGCTATGGTTCTTCCTATGTGCCGATGGACGAAGCATTGGCGTTGGTGGCGGTTGATATTAGCGGCCGTCCTTTCCTCCATTTTGAAGGGGAGTTCAGCAATCCGTCACTCGGGAACTTCGACACCGAGCTTGTGAAAGAATTTTTCCGGGCTTTTGCCTTCCAGGCGGGATTGACACTGCATGCCCGGGTCTTGTACGGAGAAAACACCCATCATATGATTGAAGCGCTTTTCAAAGCGCTCGGCCGTGCGATGGCGGAAGCAGTCCGAATTGACCCTACAATCAAGGGTGTCATTTCCACGAAGGGGATGCTGGAGTAACGTTACATAAACGCATAAGGAGAGGATGAGGGCTGTGAGGATTTTGCCGGCAATGGATTTGATTGATGGGAAATGTGTCAGATTGTATCAAGGGGATTTTGCCCAAACAGAACGGGTAGGAGAAGACCCGGAGACGCAGCTGCACAGGTTTATCCGCGACGGAGCGGAAATTGTGCATATTGTCGACTTGGACGGAGCCCGCTCGGGAAAACCCGAACAGATCGAGCTGATTTCCAAGCTTAGCGGCCTGTCAACCGTACCAATCCAGGTGGGAGGCGGCATCCGCACGCTTGAGACGATCCGTGCTTATGTGGAAGCGGGAGTCGCAAGGGTGGTACTTGGTACGGCTGCCTTGGATGATGAAGAGATGCTGAAAGAGGCGCTTGACCAATACGCCGATCATATCGTCATTGGAATTGATGCGAAGAACGGAAAAGTGGCGACACAGGGATGGCTGACTGAAACAGAGGTGGACTATATCGAGTTCGCCAAGAAGATGGAAAGCCTGGGCGTAAAACGAATCGTATTCACCGACATTTCAAAAGACGGGACGATGCAAGGACCGAATCTGGAACAACTGCAGAAAATCCATGAAGCGGTCGGCTGCTCGATCGTTGCTTCAGGCGGTATCCGCAATCATGAAGATCTCGGTAAGATTGCCGAGCTTGGTATTGAAGAGGCGATTGTGGGTAAAGCGATGTATGAAGGAAAAATACAACTGGGAGTGGGTTCACGATGACAGCAAAGAAAATTATTCCATGCCTTGATATTAAAGACGGAAAAGTAGTGAAAGGCGTTCATTTTGAAGGCATCCGTGAAATGGGAGACCCAATCGAGCTTGCAAAGGAATATTCGGAAGGCGGAGCAGATGAACTTGTCTTGCTCGACATCACGGCAACAACCGAAGGTCGCAAAACATTCACAGATCTGATTAAAAATGTAAAAAAAGTGATTTCAGTTCCGCTGACGGTGGGAGGCGGAATCGGTTCAATTGAGGATATCTACCGTGTTCTTGAGGCAGGCGCGGATAAAGTCGGCATCAATTCGGCTGCTGTCAAAGAACCGCTGCTGATCAAAGAGGCAGCTGAGGAATTCGGCTCAGGAAAAATTGTTGCGGCCATCGATGCCAAGAAAGTCGGGGATGAATGGCATGTCATGGTCCGTGGCGGCCTGCAGGATGCCAATATCGAAGCAATATCATGGGCAAAGCAAACAGAGACGCTTGGTGCCGGCTCGATTTTGCTGACAAGTGTGGACAAAGACGGAGTGCGTGACGGCTATGATCTGGAATTGACAAAAGCGGTCGCAGATGCGGTCCATATTCCGGTCATCGCTTCAGGCGGATGCGGGAATGCGGAGCATATCGCTGAGGTCCTGAATGAAACAGGTGCAGCTTCTGCATTGGCGGCTTCGATTTTCCACAATAAAATGTTTACGGTCGGAGAAGTAAAGGAAGTCTGTAAAAACCGGGGAGTGAGTTTTCTTGAAGCCTGATTTCAGCAAGGGTCTCATCCCGGCGACTGTAACGGATGCAAGCACAGGCGAAGTCCTCATGCTTGCCTACATGGACGAGACCGCATTAGAAAAAACAATCGAAACAGGAGAAACATGGTTCTATTCCCGTTCGCGTGAAGAGTATTGGAACAAGGGGGCAACGTCCGGAAATAAGCAGAAGATCGTAAGCATCCGCCTCGACTGCGATGGGGATGCGTTGTTGATCGAAGTCGACCCGCTCGGTCCCGCATGCCACACGGGGGAGCGTTCCTGTTTTTACAACAACCTGCACGGCGAACCTTCCGGCGGCTCCATCTACCGGAGCCTGATGGAAGAAATCAGCGAACGGAAAACAGCACCCGCCGAAGGTTCATACACCCATTACTTATTTGAAAAAGGCACAGACAAAATCGCAAAAAAACTGATCGAGGAAGCGGGCGAAGTCGTCATCGCCGCCAAAAACAAAGACGAGAATGAAATCATCAATGAATGTGCCGATCTCTTCTACCATGCCTTCGTCCTCCTTGCCGACCAAGGAGTTCCGCTTGAAAAGGTTGAAGAGGAACTGAAGCGCCGCTCTGCAAAAAAATGCAATCAGAAGGAAGAGCGGAAGGAAATTAAAAACTGGTAAAATGCGCAGCGGGAGGACATTTGTACATGTCCTCCCGCTGCGTGTTTTATTTCGTTTTTGCAATCGTCCATCCCGTATACCCATACAAAATATTAAATAATGGCACAAGGAAGGCGAAGAATGCATAAGGAATAAATTCATGTGCGCTGACGCCGAGGACGCCTGCGGCAAACACGGCATTGATGCTCCAAGGCACAAGATTGATGCCGACGGTCCCGGCTGCTTCTACCGCACGGGACAGGTTTTTCGTATCGATTCCCATCCGCTGATAAGTGCTCACAAAAGTCCGGGCGGGGAGGATGATCGATAGGAACTGCTCGCCGCTCGCAAACGCCACGACGAATGTGGATGCAATCGTAGTCGTAATCAGGGAACCGGTTGAACGGACACGGTCGATGATTTTTTGGAGAAGGACCTTGAAAGCGCCCGTTTCTTCTAAAATTCCCCCTAGTGCAGTGGCGATCATCAGGATTGTGATCGTGCTTAACATCGACAGAATGCCACCGCGGTTCAGAAGCGAATCGACCGCTTCAACGCCTGAATTGCTCACATACCCATTCGTCATCGTCTGTACCATGGCGGTGATCGACTCACCCTGCACAAATACGGCGAGCAGGCCGCCAAGCAAAGCGACACCCAGCAATGTCGGCAGAGCGGGGAGCCGCTTGGCCATCATGACAATTGTTAATATCGGCATAAGCAGCAGGAGCGGGTGGATCAGGAAGGAATGTTGAAGCCCGTTCATGATTGTTTCAATCGCTTCTGTATCCGTTGCTCCTGCTCCTGAGGTGCTGCCAAAATAGGCATACAAACCGATCGCGAGCAAAAAGGCGGGAATCGTATCCCAGAGCATATGCTTTACATGGCTGAATAAATCCGTCTCCGCCATCGCGGCCGCAATATTTGTTGTATCGGAAAGCGGAGACAGCTTGTCCCCGAAATAAGCTCCCGAGATGACTGCCCCAGCGATAAGGCCGGGCGGAAAACCAAGCCCTTCGCCGATGACCATGAAGGCAAGGCCGACAGTCGCAATCGACGTAAAGGACGTTCCGAGTGTAATCGAAACAATACCGGTAATGATGGCAACAGCCGGAACAAAAAACGATGGCCGCATAATCGAAAAGCCGTAATAAATCATGGAAGGAATGACCCCGCTCGCAATCCATGTGCCGATGATGATGCCGATCACAAGCAGAATGAAAATTGCCGGCAATGCCCGAGAAACTCCGCTGACCATCATTTTTTGCACTTCTTCCCAAGACCATCCTGAGATGATCGCCGTGATGGAAGCGATACTTACACCAATCAGAAGCGGGATGTGCATTCCTGCATCCCAGATAAAGATGGAACTTGCAGCTGAGGCGATCAAGGCAACAATCGGGATGATCGCCAAAAAAGGTGAAATTTGTTTTTTCATTGTTGTACCCCCAGGTTGCAAATGTATTAAGCGCGAGAGAAACACAAAAAAGCCCCCATCCCAAAAGGGACGGAAGCTCCGCGGTACCACCCTCGTTAGCAGCCTAAAGCTGCCCACTCGATTTGAATAACGGCCAATAGCCGGACCTTGTCAGCTCACTGCCTGTAATTCACCGTTCACCCAGTCTGATTTTCACCAACCATCAGCTCTCTAGTATTCTCTGATAATGAACAAGCTACTTTAGCAGATCAACGCTTTTATGCTTTTACGCGTTAAAATATGTACTGCTATTGTAAACAGACAATGGCAAGATGTCAATGAAAGAAAAATCAGCTGAGCCAAAAGGCTGCAGCTGAGGGAGATAGATTATGGTTTCAAAACGACCTTGATGCAGTCATCTTCGTGCTCATTAAAAACGTCATAGCCATGAGCAGCTTCAGAGAGAGGGAGTTTATGCGTGATGATTTCAGTTGGATCAAATTCTTTGTTGACGATTTTTTGGTACAGCTCCGGCATATAGTGGACTACAGGTGCCTGGCCCATTTTCAAGGTGACATTGCGGGAGAAGAAGTCGCCGAGCGGGAATAAATTGTAATTCAGACCATACACACCGGTGAGTTGGAGAGTACCGAATTTGCGAACAGCCTTTGTTGCCATTTGGATCGCGCTTAATGTTCCGCCCTGCAATTTCAGCTTCTGTTCGATCTTTTCAATCACCGATTTTTTTCCGTCCATCCCGACGCAGTCGATGACGACATCTGCGCCGCCTTTTGTGATTTCTTTCAAGTAGTCGCCCATATCGTTATGCTCGGTGAAGTCATATACTTCCACTTTGTTGATTGCTTTTGCCCGTTTAAGACGGTATGGCAAATAATCGACCGCAATCACGCGCTTAGCGCCTTTCATCCAGGCGAATTTCTGCGTCATCAGGCCGACTGGACCACAGCCGAGCACAACGACGGTATCGCCTTTTTTTACGCCGGAATTTTCTACGCTCCAATAGGCAGTTGGGAGTACATCGGATAAGAAGAGCAGCGATTCATCCTCCAATTCACAGCTTTCCGGGACAACGAAGGGCAAATAATTGGCGAAAGGTACTTTTAAAAACTCTGCTTGTCCGCCTGGATGGTCCCCATAAAGTTCAGTATAGCCGAAATAGCCGCCCGTATCGGCAAACTCATTGGCATTGTCGCACTGGCTCTCCATATCATGCTGGCAGTAGAAGCAAGACCCGCACGCAACGTTAAAAGGGATGACAACCCTGTCGCCTTTTTTCACCCTTGTCACTTCAGGCCCGACCTCTTCCACAATTCCCATCGGTTCATGGCCGATAATATAGCCTTCCCGGAGCTTCATGTTCCCCTGATAAAGGTGAAGGTCCGATCCGCAAATTGCTGTTGAGGTAATGCGGACAATGATGTCATCTTTCTTCTGGAGCTTTGGATCATCAACGTTTTTCACTTCCACTTTCTTCGGTCCTTGATACGTCACCGCTTTCATCATTCACACTCCCTTGGTCAATAATATTCTCCCATATCATGCCCTGTTTCTTACGGCAGAAAACCGGCTGTGCGATTCATCTGCGCTTTTCCTATAAGAAAACAAATAAAATAGTACAGATGACTCGGGTTTGGAAAAAAGACGGGGTCGCTTGCTGCCCGTGATATAATTACCGGGTAGAGGAGGAAATGAAGTGAAGAAAAAAGTCTTATTTCTATTTGTCATTTTACAAAGTTTATTTATGATCCAAGCAGCGGCAGCTGAGCCGTTCACGGACTTGAAAGGCGTACCGTGGGCGAAAGAAAGCATTTATTTTCTCCATGACCGCGGGTCGATTGCAGGGACGAGCAAGACCGCATTCAGCCCGAATACAAATATCAGCAGGGCACAGGCAGTTGCCATTCTAGTACGCGAGCTATATGGAGAGCAGAAGCCTATGCATCCTCCTCAGTTTAAAGATGTGACGAAGAAACATTATTTTTATAAAGAGATTTCCATCGCAACAGAGCAAGGCCTGATCGCAGGCTTTCCGGATGGCACCTTCAGGCCCGACGCCAATCTGACCCGCGCCGAAACGGTTTCCATTTTGGAGCGCGCCTATGGGATCAAAAAGGGCACATCGGCTTATTCATTCCGGGATTTGGACAAGGCGAAATGGGCGCTGCCGTCTATCGATGCGCTCGCGTCTAATCAGTTGATCGGCGGATATGAAGATAAAACCTTCCGGCCGAACAACAAGGTGACCCGGGCGGAATTCGCCGTATTCCTCACAAGGGTCATCCGGTTTGATCCGAAGACCGTCGAAGCGACCGTCTCCAGCTTTGAAAAGAAGGACGGAGGTGAACTGTTTGTTTCCTTGAATGGGGGAAAGGAGCGCCTATCCCTTGCTGGAGTGAAGAGCAATGCTGGATCCAGCGTATTGCTGGACAAGTTAGTAGGGAAAAAAGTGCTGGTTGAGCCGGAAGCTGCGGCAGGGGAGAATGCTGCCTATCTGTGGTATGGCGGTGAACTGGTCAACGAAGAGCTGATCAGGCACGGCTGTGCCGAGTTTGACGGAGCATCCAGCATGAAATATGCCGGCAAACTGGAAGCGGCAGCGGCCAGGGGTGGCAACTGTTCAGGAAAGGGACTTTCAGTAGAGGCTTTGCTGAAGAAGATGACGCTCGAGGAAAAAGTCGGCCAGCTGCTCTTACCGATGCTCTACAATTCAAATGGCGTCTCCTCGACAATCATCAATGATAAAACGATCCAAATGATCAAGAAAAACCATGTCGGCGGCGTCATTCTTTTTGAAAAAGATATGGTCTCCGCCGAACAAATAACGAAATTGACGAACGAGATGCAAAAAGAGTCTGGAAAAATCCCGCTTCTGATTGGGACAGACCAGGAAGGCGGTTCGGTCAAGCGAATACCAGGCGGTGCCAACATGCCCGGGAATATGGCGCTCGGTGCGACAAAGAAACCGGCACTTGCCTATGATGCCGGCAAGGCGATGGGGGAGGAGCTGGATTCCCTTGGCATCAACGTCAACTTTGCCCCTTCACTCGACATCAATGTCAATCCGGACAATCCGATTATCGGCATCCGGTCATTCAGCGAAGATCCGCAAGTGGTGAGTGACTTTGGCGCGGAATTAATTCGCGGTCTGCAGGCAGCCGATGTAATGGCATCAGCCAAGCATTTCCCGGGCCACGGCGATACGGTCATAGATACCCATCTCGGTTTGCCGGAGCTTCCCTACGGATTAGAGCGTCTGGAAGCTGTTGAATTAAAACCATTCCGGAAGGCGATCGATCAGGGAGTCGACATGGTCATGACCGCCCATATCACCTTCCCGGCGATCGACCCGGCAACCGTCCGCTCAAAAAAAGACGGCACACAGATTCACCTGCCAGCCACGCTATCGAAAAAAGTGCTGACCGGCCTTTTGCGTGAAAAAATGGGCTTCAATGGCGTCTTTGTCACGGATGCCTTCACGATGAAAGCCATTACCGACAACTTCGGCGAACAGGAAGCAGCCATCTTGGCCCTGCAGGCGGGAGCGGATATTATTTTGATGCCGCAGGAAGTCGATAAAACAGCAGCCGCTATTCTGGCCGCTGTGGATAACGGCCAGCTGACTAAAGAGCGAATTGATGAATCAGTCAGCAGAATTCTACAATTGAAACTGAAATACGGCTTATTCGATCGGCGCGATTGGCTGAAAAACGAGCTTGAAACGATGAAGCAAACTGTTGGAAACGAAGATCACAGGAGGATTGAGCAGACAATCGCAGAACAGGCTGTCACCGTTACAAAAGGCGGCAATGCGAAGTCGATAAAGGGCGCGAAACAAATCGCCGTCACTGCTCCGCTGCCTGAGCAAATCAGCCTGCTTGCAGCCGAAGCAAAAAAAGCATTCCCCGGGGCAACGGTGAAAACATACTCGTACCCCGAACTGCAGCATTCGAAAAATATGGCAGCCAGTGACTACTTGATCCTCGGAAGCTATTTCCACCGTAACAAAGTCGCTGCAACGAAGCTGGGCGAACTGCAAAACCTTGTCAATGCGGCGAATGCAGGAGGAAAAGGCTATGCAGTCCTGTCAATGGGCGACCCTTATGAACTTAGAAGCTTGAAAAATGTTCAGATGTACATGGCGGTTTACGGAGACAACGAACCGAATGTGACAGCTGGGATTGAACGATTGAAGACGGAGTGACAGGACAAAGGGTTTCTACTTATACAGACAAACAGAAAGAGCCTTCCGATTAGGAGGCTCTTTCATTTACTCAGGTATAGCTGTTTCCTTTGGTATCAGATGACTTCGCCGATACACGCTGAGGACGAGCCCGATAACAATCGCGCTGATCATGGTTGGGGTTGTGCCATACGACAGGAACGGAAGGTAGAAGCCGCTGAGGGGCAGCAAGCCGAATACCATGGCAATGTTGTACACAAATGGTACGGCGAACAGGGTGGTTCCTCCAATGATCAAAAGCTGGCCAAACGGATCATAGGTCTCTTTTGCAATCCAAACCATCCGGACAGCAAGGTAGGCAAGGAGCAAGAACAGAACAACCGCTGCAATCCAGCCATAGGTTGATAAAATATTGACGAAAGCATAGTCTGTATGTGCTTCTGGGAGATGGGGAAGCTGTGTGTCGCCATTTGAACCGATGAAAGAAGCATTGGCAATGTATTTTCGGATAAGCAAAGGGATATATCCTGATCCTTGGGCATGGGCTTCCGGATTAAGAAAGCCGAGCAGTCTCTCCTTTTGATAGACAGCTCCTGTTTTGAGTAATAGAGTGATGAAGCTGGCAATCCCAGCAACAACTGTGAAAATGGACCCTACAAGCAATTTTTTCTTCCTGCGGATACTCCATAGATACATCGAAAATACAAGGAAACAATAGATAAATAATATGGATAGATCGCCATAGTTGCTGTATATAAAGAATGTCACGATAAACACTCCGAGAAGTATCAGCAGGCGATGTGAGTATTTACGGAATAATACTGCCCATGCGAGATACAACAACGGGATGAGCAGGATCGTTCGCAGTGTAAAAGGTCCTATTCGAAAAACAAGACTCCCGTTGATAGAACCGTTTCCCATTAGATAAAAAAACAGAAGCCCTGCGCCGGCCAGGGAAGGGAAGAGCCATGCAGACCGTTCCAGCTTCCTGTAATCGAATAGCATCAATGCTGTGATGATGACTGTTGCCACTCCTATATCGATGGTCTTCCTTAGGATCAGATGCGAGACGGAAAAGCTTTCGACCAGATGGAAAAGTGGCAGAACCCCCGCAATCAGCAGTAAAATCGCTGCACCCCACAAACTCCAGTCAACCCGCGGCCTGTGTAGCTTGCCCATTTTCACACCGAGCGTTTCCGCGCTGCCCATTTTTTCGGTCGCAATCCGTTCAGCCTCATCGCGCTCCATTCCTGAAGAGCACAGTGACTGGATGGACGCTTCCAAATGATTGTCCAGCTCCTGTTTGACGAATTCACGCGCTTCCTTCGATTTGATTTGTTGGCTAACACGTTCCAAGTATTGGTTCTTATTCATATTGAAGCTCTCCTTTGATCAAAGATCTTACCGGCTGCTTCTCCTTCGAAGAAAGCACCTTTCGCCCTTTATCGGCAAGGATGTAAAACTTTTGCTGCTTTCCATCCCACTCTGAGACGATCCATTTTTTCCGTTCCAATTGGTGAAGCAGGATGTATAACGCACCTTCCTGCTGGCAGAATTTGCGGATTCCCCGGTTTTCGAGCGACAACATCAGTTCATAGCCGGTTTTCTTTGTTTCCAAAAGCTTCAAAATGATAAAGGAAAGCTCTTCATCCGGCATGCTTTGTTCCTGCAGCGCCTTGTAGATTTTCGTGCGGTTTTTTTCGGTAAATTGCAGTGTCGGAGAAAGCTGTTTGTTTTTCAGTTTCCGTAATCTCTCTTCCACGATTTTCACCCTTTCAGTTGGTCTTTCAGCAATTCCTTCGCCCGGCGCAGCCGCGTTTTTAATGTGCCTTGCTTCACGCCTGTGAGGGTTTCAATCTCTTTTACTGTCAAGTCTTGAAAATAATGCAGGTACACGGGCTCGCGGTATTTAAGAGGCAGCGCCATTACAGCTTTGATCAGTTCAGCATCTTCTTCATGCCGAATGACGGTCTGCTCTACCTGGTCACTGACAGAGTTTAGATAAGGCTCTATTTCGGCAATCCTTACGTTCCGGTGATGCCAGCTTTTAAGATAATCTTTGCAATGATTGATGGCAATCCGCCATAGCCATGTTTTTGCATTCGCCCGCCGTTCAAAAGCAGGAAGCGCCTGATAGCACTTCACAAAAATCTCCTGGGTTAAATCCTCTGCAATTGCATGATTCCGAACGTATGAGTATGTAAGCTGCAGGATATCCTGCCCGTAATCCGTCATGATTTGATCAAAAAATTCCTCGGCCGTTGCCGCTTGTACCGGATTGGCAACCAATTCATCCACTGGGCAATCCCCCTTTCCTACAATATTAGACGAAGCATAAGATGAATGGGATTTATTTTTTTACAGTTAAAAGAGGAGTTCGCATTGGTGTAGAAGAAACAGGAGACGAGGGGGGAGTGTATGATCTTCATCGGAGTAAGTATTATTGCGTTTTGCTGCTCTACTTTCATAGCAGTTTGGCTGATACAAAGGGGGCGTCGGCTAGCCGCGGTTTCGGCATTTTTGGTCAATTTGATCATTATGGGTGCCACTGGTGCTTTTTTGTATGTTTACAATCCGGTCACGCACCATAAGGAATCAAGCAGCATGGGGATCGTCTCCTATCTCGCTATGATCCCAATTATCACATGGCTCAATCTTCTATTTCTTGAAATTAGAACAAAGAAATAGGGCAGGGATCTGATTCCCCGCCCTTCTGTTTACATGTCGATTGTAATTGGCCCCTGTCCCTTTTTGTTCATCAATCTTATTTCCTCCGGCTCTACTTTCAAGATGATCATCTCCGGGTCTTCCGGTCCGTCGAAATACATCGCAAGCTGTTCATTCCAAATTTTTTCCTTCAACCCTTCGCTGTCATCCTCGCTCACTTTGCCCGCAACTTCGACATATTCATCTCCAAAACCTTCTCCTTCATAGCCAAGCAAGATATGGGTATATGGATTTTTCTGCAGTTCTTCGGTTTTATGCGTCTTTTTGCTCGTAGCCGAGTAGAGCGTGAATCCGTCGTTGAAAAATGTCATATAACGAGAATTCGGTTTCCCGTTTTCAACGGTAGCCATCGTTCCGATATGGCTTTCCTGCAAAATCTTCTCAACTGTTTCTTTTGCTTTCTGCTTGTCCACAATTACCAGCTCCCTTTTGTAGTTTTTCCTCTTCATTACTATTCCTTTCTTGGATGAAAATAAACGAATCCAGCGGAAGTGCGTCTTCAAATTGCCGCACTGTTCTCTCTATGGGTAAAATAGATATGAATAAACCGTTTTCGACAGATGAGGGGGAGAAGACCATATGGAAAATCCGAAACTAACAAGACTACAAGAACAATGGCTCATCGAAGCGACAATTGATGAGATGCAGGAAAAACTGTCAGCAGGGGAACTGACTTCCGTCGATCTCGTCCTTATGTATATGGACCGCATTGCAAAATACGATCCGCATATCA
Organism: Lederbergia sp. B243.17; assembly: GCF_057657925.1. Classification (NCBI taxonomy): domain Bacteria; kingdom Bacillati; phylum Bacillota; class Bacilli; order Caryophanales; family Bacillaceae; genus Lederbergia; species Lederbergia sp. B243.17. Next base: position 43,826 of record NZ_JBWBKF010000082.1, on the reverse strand, counting down.
AGTCCATTCTTGAAATCAACCCGGATGCCTTGCAGATTGCGGCGACACTTGATTCAGAAAGGCAGGGCGGCGGTTCAAGGGGGCCGCTGCATGGCATTCCGGTTTTGCTTAAGGATAATCTGGATACAGGAGATAAAATGCACACCTCTGCCGGGTCGCTTGCACTTGCATCCCACAAAGCAGAAAAAGATTCGTTCGTGGCGCAAAAACTCCGCGAGGCGGGAGCCATTCTGCTTGGTAAGACGAATATGACGGAATGGGCCAATTTCATGACATTCGGAATGCCTTCGGGATACAGTTCCCGTGGCGGGCAGACGCTGAATCCGTACGGGTGGGAGGATGTCGGCGGCTCCAGTTCAGGCTCTGGTGCAGCTATTGCAGCAAATTTTGCTGCTGCTGCGATCGGGACGGAGACATCGGGCTCGATTTTGAATCCGTCACGAGAAAATGCGCTTGTCGGCATCAAGCCGACTGTCGGCCTTGTAAGCCGTAGCGGGGTCATACCGATTGCCCACACCCAGGACACTCCGGGACCGATGGCAAGGACAGTAAAGGACGCTGCTTATCTATTGAGCGCAATCGCTGGAAGGGATGACAATGACCCTGCTACCGGCCAAATGCCCGGACAAGTCAAAATCAATTACGCTTCAACACTCCAGGATACCGATCTGAAGGGAATCAAAATTGGAATTGCCGGCGGCTATTACCTAAACCGGCTCCATAAAGAAAAAATCTCCATCGTAAATGGAGCGGTAGCGGCTTTAAAAGAGATTGGTGCAGAGGTTGTTGAAAATGTGGCCATCCCTTCAGCCGAGACTGATTGGGGATTCGATATTTTGACATATGAATTCAAGCCCGATCTCAATGCCTATCTGCAAGGAACACCTCCAACAAACGCAATCCGTTCGCTGTCCGATGTGATTGCTTTTAACAATCGCAATCCTGAGAAGATGCTCAAATACGGACAGACCTTGCTGGCGGAGTCGGAAAAAACGAGCGGAACGCTAAAGGAGGCAGAGTATGTCCGTGCCCTTGAACGGGATCATTATCTATCCCGGGAACAGGGGATTGATCATGCTCTCAAGGAGAATGGACTTGATGCCATCCTTTTCCCGGGAGACAGGGGTTCAGTCATCGCTGCAAAAGCAGGATATCCATCTGTGATTGTACCGGCAGGATTTCTTTCAAACGGCCGGGCATACGGTGTCATGTTCACAGGCACTGCATTCAGCGAGGATCGATTGATCAAGATCGCTTATGCATTCGAACAGGCGACGTTAAAACGAGTGCCGCCTAATTTGGAAAAAATGGGAAAATGAGTGTGGAGGGCAGGGGGAATCCCTGCCTTTTTTATTGCCGCCATGTCTCCCCAAGTGCCAAAATCCGCAGCCGTTCTTCCGTTAGGTTCTCTTTCTTCCAGGCGGCTTGCAGCCTGTCCAGCGCTTCTTTTGGTGTATCATCGGCAAGGCGGAAAGCTCCATAATGCATTGGAATCATTGTTTTAGCTTTCGTGTCAAGAAACGCTTTGACTGCCTCTTCCGGAGATACATGCTGTGTGGCCATGAACCATTCTGGCTCATAGGCGCCAATCGGCATGAGGCAGTAATCAATCGAAAAGCGGCTGCCGATTTCCTTGAACGCCGTGCAATAACCGCTGTCACCGGCAAAATAGACGGTCGGAGAATCAACAGCTCGTAAAACCCAGCCGCCCCAATGAGAGCGGTTTGTATCCGTCAGTGTCCGTTTCGTCCAATGCTGGGCGGGTACGAAGGTGATATTTATGCCATCCAGCTTCGTCTCATCCCACCAATTGCATTCGATCACTTTGTTAAAGCCCCGCCTTTTAAACCAGCGTCCAAGTCCAACAGGAACAAAAAATGTCGGATTGCCCGGCAAGCGCTTAATCGACCCGCTGTGCAAGTGATCGTAATGGCTATGCGAAATCAGGACGATATCAATCGATGGCAGTGAGTGAATCGGCAGTCCCGGATCGGTCAGCCTTCTGTCCGTTCCCATCTGCCTGGCCCAAACCGGATCTGTCACGATGTTCTTCCCATTCAATTGCAGGAGAAATGTCGAATGACCAATCCATGTGATCGTGGGTGTATCTCGGTTTTCGGCCAAGAAATCAATTTCTTTGTTTTTTGCCTGCGGGACCTTAAATGAGAGATCCTTCTTTTTCGCGCGTCTCTCCTTCCGCCATTGAAGCAGCTCCTGAAACGTATTTGTCGCGGCTGCTTTGTCCATGTTTTCATAGCGAATCTGCTTCATTGTATTGACTCCTCGTTTTCTTTTTAATCAGATGTTCTTAGTATATCCTCAGTCGGTTATTTTTTCATTTTATAGAAAAAATAATTGGAAAATACAATGAAAACACCGTAAATGTAAGTTGAAGGCAAGCGATAAATGTCATTTTATGCCGATATACCCAGCGCGTTTTGAAGATAGGGAAATCTGTAGTATGATGAGAGGAACATTTCCTTTTTAGGACAGTGAGGAGAAAAGAATGAGCGATCAATCAAACATAATAGAAAATTTGCAGCCCGCTGTGCAAAAGATTTGGCGTGAATCGGGCTTTGACCAACCAACATCCATTCAAGAAAAAGCGATTCCGCTTATCCTGGAGGGCAAGGATGTAATAGCCCAGTCGCCGACAGGCACGGGCAAAACCGTGGCCTATTTGTTGCCGATCCTGGAAAAAATCGATCCAGCCGTAAGAAACGCCCAAGCAATCATACTTGCGCCTTCCAGGGAACTGGTCATGCAGATATTCCAAGAGGTCCAAAAATGGTCTGCAGGAACAGAAGTGAAAGCAGCTTCGCTCGTCGGCGGCGCGAATATTAAACGCCAGCTTGACAAACTGAAAGAAAAACCGCAAATTATCGTCGGTACGCCGGGTAGAATCATGGAAATTCTGGCATTGAAAAAGCTGAAAATGCATGAAGTGAAAAGCATCGTCCTCGACGAAGGGGATCAGCTGCTTGCAGAGGAGCATTTGAAGGATGTGCGCTCGATCGTCAAGTCATCATTGAACGATCGCCAGCTTTTGCTGTTTTCGGCAACGAGACTGAAGGATACCGACCAGATTAAGGCAATAACCGGACGTGATCCTGAATTCCTAACGATTGACACAAACGCTGAAGGAAAAGAATCTGCTGTCAATCACTTTTACTTATTGGCGGAGCCGCGCGACAGAGCAAAGCTCGTGCAAAAAATTGCCGCCATGCCAGGTGTCAAGGCGCTTGTCTTTGTCCGTGACATCGGCAACATGACCGTGCTTTCTGAAAAGCTTGCCTATGAAAAGGTGCCACTTGAGTCCTTGCACGGCGAGATGAAAAAACAGGAAAGAGAAAAAGCAATCAAGAAACTGAAGGACGGGAAGGTCAAGCTTCTGCTGGCAACGGATATCGCCGCCCGCGGACTGGACATCGATGGGCTGACACATGTCATCCATTATGATTTCCCCTCAGAAATCGATCAATATGTCCATCGCTCTGGCCGGACAGGGAGGATGGGAGCGTCCGGCACGGTCGTCTCCTTCGTCAACCAAAGGGAACAGCGGGAAATCCGCAAATATGGCCGCACACTCGGCGTGCCTGTTCAAGAGCGGCGGATTTTCAAAGGTCAATTTACGGAGCCAAAACCGAAAAAATAATCAGCTTGCACCATGGCCTGCCATTGTACAAAAGAGGCCATGGTGCTTTTCTATGTCACCTTCAGAAGTGCATAATTTCTTAGATTCAGATAAAATGTAGAAAACGATACTTGTGGAGGGTGCTTCAATGACTTCGCTTGAAATTATGAAAAACGTAAAAAGTGCCTCTTTTTCCTGGGATATGGATCGGGGAATAATGAAATTTGAACAGGAGCCGGTTGTCCTTTTTTGGGTGGATACGGCGTTGAAAACCTTTTTGGATACAGTTGAGGAAGTGGCCGGACCTGAAAGCGTCAAGGTTGTCCTTGAAGCGGCGGGCTACCGAACCGGGCTGACGGTAAGTGAATTTTATGCGAGCCGAACTGAATCCCTATGTGAAATGATTGAACTGCTGCCGGATATTTACCGGGCTGCCGGCTGGGGATCTATGAATATTATTAACTTTGACTTTGATAAAAAAGAAGCAAGGATACAAGTGAAAGATGATTGGGAAGACCGAATTAACCTGTTAAACAAAAAAGAAGAGCCTGGAACGTTTCTTGCGGCACACTGGGCTGGCGTTCTGACAGGGCTGCTTTCCGAAAACATCTGGTTTGACATCATCAAACACCCAACATTTGGCGATGAATATTCCGAGTTTGTTTATGCTCCCTCCAAAATCACGCCTGCGGAGAACATCCGGTCGCTATTGAATGAACAGGAGAAAATGGAAATTGCCCGCCTGGAGGCACAAGTAGAAGACAGGACTAGGGAACTGCAGAGTCTGATCAAAGATCTGTCCTCACCGATCATCCCTGTCCTGGAAAATATCGTCGTCATTCCGATGATGGGCCAATTTGATGAAACACGAGCAAATGAACTAATGGAAAAAACTCTGAACGGGGTCGCCTCCTCCCAGTCAAATATCATCATTTTTGATGTTACCGGAATGAACGAACTGGAGGGCTATACGATCACAATGCTTGAGAACATTACTCAGGCGGTTACTCTGATCGGTGCAATCCCAGTCGTCGCCGGAATGTCCCCGGATTTGAGCATGAAGCTTGTATCAAACGGAGTATACTTACACAATTTGAAATGCTTCCAAACTCTTAAACATGCGATCCACTACGCGCTCGCTTTGGAAGGCATGGAACTTGTGCAGAAAAAATGAAAGGACTGGCCCGAGTGGGGGCCAGTCCTTTTGCTGATATGCAGGTACTCATAGGTTCTAGAGCCTGCTTAGAGGGAGTTACATGTTCTTCCGGAGTCAAAAAGTTTCTTAGATACCGGAAGAAACGTAGTTTGGAATTTTTCCGGTGTCAAAAGGATACTTAGATACCGGAAGAAAAGAGATTACGATTTTTCCGGTATCAAAAGGTCACATTGACACTTGAAGAAAAGAAGTTTGCAATTCTTCCGGTATCAAACTCCCCCTAGACACCTTACCTGTTCTACCTATACATCGATACCGGAAACAAAGTGATTGCTCTAACCTTGTTTCCGGTATCTTTTGGGTCAAAGCACCTTTGTCGTCCAAGATTCACAGTTCCAAATGTCAGTTGCAATGCTTTGGTAGAAATCTGGCTCGTGGCTGATAAGCAGGATGGAGCCTTTATAGTCTGCAAGCGCACGTTTTAATTCTTCTTTCGCATCTACATCCAGATGGTTTGTCGGCTCGTCGAGCACAAGCAGGTTCGTTTCGTTATTGATCAGCTTGCAGAGGCGGACCTTTGCTTTCTCGCCGCCGCTCAACACCTCGACCTTGCTTTCGATATGCTTCGTCGTCAGGCCGCATTTGGCAAGGGCTGCCCGGACTTCGTATTGAGTGAAGGAAGGGAATTCATTCCATACTTCCTCAATGCACGTATTGGAATTTTTGTTTTTCATTTCTTGTTCAAAATAGCCGATATGCAAATAGTCCCCGAGCTGTGCTTCACCGGATACTGGCTTGATTTCGCCGAGGATACTGCGGAGCAGCGTCGTTTTTCCGATTCCGTTTGCACCGGTCAGCGCGATCTTCTGGCCTCTTTCCATTTTCAAATTGAGCGGCCTGGACAGCGGTTCGTCGTAGCCGATGACTAGATCCTTCGTTTCAAATACCATTTTTCCGGAAGTTCTAGCTTCACGAAAACGAAATTCGGGCTTCGGTTTTTCTCCGGCCAATTCGATAATGTCCATTTTCTCCAGCTTCTTTTGCCTGGACATTGCCATATTACGGGTAGAGACCCGGGCTTTGTTTCGGGCAACAAAGTCCTTCAGCTCGGAAATCTCCTGTTGCTGCCGCTTATAAGCCGATTCAAGCTGCTGCTTTTTCATTTCGTATACTTTTTGGAAGTCATCATAATCTCCGGAATACCGGTTCAGCTCTTGGTTTTCCATATGATAGATCAAGTTGATGACGCTATTTAAAAAGGGAATGTCATGTGAAATGAGAATGAACGCATTTTCATATTCCTGCAAATACCGCTGAAGCCAGGTGATGTGCACCTCATCCAAGTAGTTCGTCGGCTCGTCAAGAAGCATAATATCCGGCTTTTCAAGCAACAATTTGGCCAAAAGAACCTTGGTACGCTGGCCACCGGAAAGATCATGCACGTCACGTTCGAGGCCAATCTCATCCAGTCCAAGACCGTGGGCGATTTCATCGACTTTCGCATCGATCAGGTAAAAGTCATTGTTTGTCAGGATGTCCTGGATGCGGCCGGTCTCTTCAAGATACTTCTCCATTTCCTCAGGAGTGGCTTCACCCAGAATGGCATAAATGTCATTCATCTCTTGCTCAAGATCAAACATATATTGAAAGGCAGTCTTCAGCACATCTCGAATCGTCATGCCGGGCTGGAGGGCCGCATGCTGGTCAAGATACCCGACCCTCACTTTTTTCGCCCATTCTACTTTTCCTTCATCCGGCTGCAGTTTGCCAGTGATAATGTTCATGAATGTCGACTTGCCTTCGCCATTTGCGCCGATCAAGCCGATGTGCTCGCCTTTCAAGAGCCGGAACGAGACATCATTAAAAATCGCCCGGTCTCCAAAACCGTGGCTTAAGTGACTGACTGATAAAATACTCATTTATTCTCCACCTATTTTCCTTCTGCTTTTTCGATTTATATAATTGCTGATTGTACCAAGCTCGCGGTTCAACAGCATTTCCATTTCTTCAAGATGAGTCCGTCCGACGACGGCGTCCTCCTTGGACCAGAACACCGTATAGATAAAATAGTATTGACCGATTTGACGAAAAATCACATCACAATGGGGAAATTCATCAAAGCGGGCCTTGATATTATACTTTTTTGTATAAGACCATTTCGTCAGCTGCATCCTTCACCCGTCCTCTCTCTTCTATTATAAAACGATTCTCCTTTCTTGGAAACAGCTTCCGGAGTTGATAAAACAAATTTTCGGAGGGTATGATAGGGAGGATAATATATAAAAAAACAGAGGTGGACTATGGGGAAATTTAAGATTGGCATTATCGGACTAGGGGCAGTCGGTGAACGCCTTCTGAAACAGTTTATCGAGCATCCGCAAACAGATGTGGCCCATATCAGTGACGTAAATGAAAGCCGGCTGCAAGAAATGAAGAACAAACTTCCAGAGGTGGAAGCGACAGTAGATTATAAACAACTATTGGATAAACAGGAGCTTGATCTTGTTTATGTTGCCGTTCCGCCGAAGTTTCACCATCAAATCGTTCTTGATGTGATCCGTGCAGGCAAACCGGTTTTTTGTGAAAAGCCACTCGCCAATTCGCTTGCAGAGGCAAAAGAAATGATGGAAGCGGCAAATGAAGCAGGGGTCATCAACGCCATCAACTTTCCACTGCCGTACAGCCAGCCGGTTCAGGTGCTCGGCGAGAAGTTGAAAGAGGGGTACATCGGCAAGCTGCAGCGAATTGAGTTGAAGATGCATTTTCCCAAATGGCCGCGTGCATGGCAGCAAAATCCTTGGATCGGCGGCCGGGAGCAGGGAGGGTTCATCCGCGAAATCACTCCTCACTATATTCAGGTTCTGCTCGATTTGTTTGGCGGAGTGAAAAAGGTAAATACATACATTGATTATCCTGAAGATACCGCATTGTGTGAAAAGGGTGTAATCGCGAGAATGGAACTGGAGAATGGAGTTCCCATTCTTATAAACGGATTGAGCGATATTGGACAGACTGAAGAAATCTCATTCCGTGTATATGGGGATGAAGGTGTATTGGCATTAAACAATTGGAGCGTTCTGACAGGGACAAACAGGCTTCTGTCGGATACGGTGGAGCTTGAGCGGGAGAGCAGCGGACCGGGACTGATTGATGAACTCGTAAAGGCATTAAATGGAGAGCCGGCCCATCTGGTAACGTTCACAGAGGGCTTTGCTGTCCAGGAAGTGCTGGAACAACTGCTTGGACAAGTAGACTGAGCATGAGTGCCGGGTTCCGTCCGGTTGTTTGATATACTATAGGAAATAAAGAATGCGGGGTGAAGAGATGAAATTCGGGTATTATCTTGATGGGAAATATGCAGAAGCAAAAAACAGTTATGAAGTTGTCAACCCTTACAATAATGAAAAAATCGCCATCGTCGCCGATTGTTCCGAAGAAGAGATGGAAAAAGCGATCGCTTCCGCCGACAAGGCTTTTGGCACAATCAAAAAGCTGACTGCCGCTGAACGAGCTGAGATTTTGTATAAAGCGGCTTCTTTGCTGAAGGAGAAGCGCGAAGAATTTGCCAGGCTGATCGCAGCAGAAGCAGGCAAGCCGATAACAGCGGCAAGGGGAGAGGTGGACCGTTCGATCGGCACCTTGCAATTTGCCGGCGAAGAAGCAAAGCAGATCAGCGGTGAATACATTCCGCTTGGGGCAGCACCGGGCGGAGGAGGCAGAGATGCATACACGGTTTATGAACCGCTCGGAATTGTCGGTGCAGTAACGCCATTCAATTTTCCGCTTAATTTGACGGTCCATAAAGTGGGACCGGCAATTGCTGCCGGAAATACGATTATCGTGAAACCGGCGGAAAAAACACCGCTCACAGCTTTAAAACTGGCGGAACTGCTGACAAAAGCCGGACTGCCTGATGGCGTTCTGAATGTCATGCCAGGCGAAGGGCCAAAGCTTGTTCCCGTATTACTCGAAGACGAGCGTGTGAAAAAAATCTCCTTCACAGGAAGCCCCGCGGTCGGAAAAGAAATTAAAAACAAGGCGGGCCTGAAACGGGTGACGCTCGAACTCGGAAGCAATTCGGCCCTTTATGTAGACCGGTCGGTGTCGGAAAACCTTGACGCGGCCGTAGAGAAAGCGGTCGGCGGGGCATTTGCCTACAATGGCCAAGTATGTATCCATACCCAGCGTATATATGTGCGTGAAGAGATTGCCGACGATTTCCTCGAGAAATTTGTCGCGAAAACAAAGGAGCTCCCTTTTGGAGACCCTCTCGATGACAAGACGGTTGTCACTGGCATGATCAACAAAAAAGCGCAAGAACGGGTTCTCGCCTGGATTGAAGAAGCAGTCAAAGGCGGAGCCAAGCTGCTCGCCGGCGGTACAGTCAAAGAAAACGGAATCGAACCAGCTGTATTGGCACAAGCGAAGGCGACAGACAAGGTTGTCTGCGAAGAAATCTTCGGACCGGTCGTAGTGATCAACCGTGTTTCTTCCGCAAAAGAAGCTTTGGATGCTATGAACGACAGCCAGTATGGTCTTAATGCCGGGGTATTTACAAATAACCTGAAGCAGGCGCTTCAGTTTGCCCATCAGTTAGAAGTCGGCCAGGTGCTGATCAATGATGTGCCGACGTTGCGTTTCGACAATATGCCTTATGGTGGTGTGAAATCGTCAGGATATGGACATGAAGGGGTTAAATACGCCATCAAAGAAATGACCAGAATGAAAATGATCAGCTTGAACTATGAATTTTAACCAAACAAAGCCGCCAGCAGGACCTATACCTGCTGGCGGCTTTTACTATAGATTTTCAGTTTTCGATGAATCGTTCTGCCGAGGAAGTTCATCCACGACCGAGGCGTCATCGAAATTCAGCGCGCTCCTGATAAAATAAACGAGAATCAAAGCAATGGCGGCAACGACTACAACCAATCCTAAAAGAATCGATAAATCCATCCATTGTACCTCCTTATCGCTAAAATAAGCCGTGGCGTACTTGGAGTATCTTCGTTTGTCCAATTCCCTTTCATATGAAAAGTTAAACGGAAATCTGCTTGCTCCAGTATATGATCTGGAGGAGAAGGAAAGTACCGGATACATAGGCGGGACCTATCGCTTTTTTTTCTTTGCTTGTTTCAGTAAAATGATAGGATATACAGAAAGGAAGGGTGAAGAAAATGTCCCGTTTAAAGGAGATCATGGAATTCAACAAGAACTTTATCGAGGAAAAAAAATACGAAGAATACGTAACAACCAAGTTTCCCGATAAGAAAATGGTTATTCTGACATGCATGGATACAAGGCTTGTCGAGCTTTTGCATAAGGCGATGAACTTGAAAAACGGCGATGCGAAAATCATTAAAAATGCTGGAGCAATGGTTTCACATCCATTTGGAAGCATCATGCGGAGCCTGCTGATCGCAGTATATGAACTGCAAGCGGATGAAGTGTTTGTAATCGGGCATCATGACTGCGGCATGAGCGTCATTGACAGCGGAAAGTTGCTCAACACGATGAAGGAGCGGGGCATTTCTCAAGAAACAATCGACGTAGTCACCCATTCTGGCATCGACCTTGACAAGTGGCTTGAAGGGTTTGACAGCGTGGAAGAGAGCGTCGCCCACAGCGTTGAAATGATTCGCAGCCATCCTCTAATGTCAAAGAACATCCCAGTCTACGGTCTCGTCATAGATCCGGATACAGGCAAGCTTGATCTTGTGGTGGACAGCGAAATAAAGGCCTAATAAAAATTAAGAATCAGCCCTTTCGAGATAAACGGATTGCGTTTTTCACGAAAGGGCTGATTTGCATAAGCAGCAAAAAAGGACTGTCTCTTATGTTAGACAGTCCTTCGGCTTATTGCTGCAAATGATTTTCCGGTACTTCATCAATACGTTCTGTATCTTCACCATTCAAAGCCGAGCCAACAAAGTGCATCAGGAAAACGGCGATCACTCCCACAACACCTACGAATCCCAAGGTTACCCATAACTGCATGCGGTCCACCCCCCTCTGAAACCACCCGTTTTGCCTGCAGGAAAAACTTTTTCCTGTCCAATTTCAAGTATAGCGAACTTTATGCTTTTATTCAAAGGAAGTATGTATTATAATAATAAAGGTGATTTTAATCTGGCTCCATAGCTCAGAGGATAGAGCGTCGGTTTCCTAAACCGTGCGTCGCAGGTTCGATTCCTGCTGGGGCCGCTATAGTAGGAATAGTAATAGCAAGGGTTGCAGCGTTTTGCATCCTTGCTATTTTTATTGCGAAAAACCGGATTGGTCACCTTTAGTGCGCTAAAATGATATTTTGCTGTCCATATCCAGCAAAATATCATCCGATTTTTGAGCTGCTGCCTCCTGCATATTCGAGAACATATGTGAGTATGTGTCGAGTGTCATCTGGACTGTGGAATGGCCTAATCGCTCCTGGACAATTTTTGGATGCACGTTTTGTTTGAAAAGCAGGGAGGCATGTGTATGTCTAAGATCATGAAAGCGTATCTTCTTAATCTCCATATTTTTAATGAGCAAACAAAACGCACGACCAATATTAGTAGGAAGGACAAATATGCCCGATCCAGTTGTTACACAAATCCTTGGTAGCTTGAATCGTTTTTTAAATCTTTTAATTCATAACCTCCGTCTATTCGCTTGATAGCTCGATGGACATGGATTGTCTTGGTATCGAAATCAACTGCATCCCATTTAAGCCCCAGTATTTCCCCTTGTCGCATACCGGTGAAGATTCCCAGATAGTAATGCTTAGGTTTATTTTATCGGTGTTAGCGAATTAATGGTGACCTTGACCTGCTTAAAATTTGTTAAATCCCCTTTTCCGGCAGTTTCAAATTTGGTTATGATCATACCATTTTCAGGTTTTTTTCCATTTAATTTTGATACCAGTTCAGTTGTACCAAGCTCTTTACCATTACCATCAAGATAAGTTAAAGTAATGTTCCCTTCATAGTATCCATCAACTTCCAAACTAATATAACCTTTCACGACCGAAAAGCCATTATCTTTACGAACTTGTATTCCTCCTATACCGACTTGACCTGTTGGATCATAATTTTCAAAATCAGGCGGTGTAGGCAAAGTTCTTGGTTGAGGAAATTCATGTGCTAGCATAACATATTCATAATTCGATAGATTATCATTTGATTTTACTTCAAAACCAATAATCTGTTCACCGCCAGCTACTGCTTCTTCGCTAACAAATGCTTCTCCTAAATAATGTCCTTCCCCATCAAAAAATAGTAAATTGCCACCTACATCTAGTTTAACTCCGGGATTTACATCCCCACCTGGATTAGAAGGGCCTTTTACAAATTTATCCCATAAATCATTCCCAACATACAGCTTTCCTTTAACAGTTGAACCCGTTTTATTAGGCTCTACATGTAAATGTCCAACTTTAATTCCATTCTTATTAAGGTCAAATTTATTTTCTATACCGATTAGTTTTGTTTTACTATCATATGTAACAAAAGAATCTAAGCTCTCAGCAATGAATCTGATTGGAACGTAAGTGCGACCATCTACATTAAGTGTATGATATCCCTTTGGTAACTCAACTTTTTCACCGTTAATTTCATACTTTGCCGGGAATAACAAAGCCTTAATGCTTTCACTCGCATAAACTGCGGAACCACTAGCTATGATTACACCACTTACTAAACCTAAAACGAATTTTTTCAATCTTACTCACTCCTTGTCTAAGATTAACTAATATTCGATTTAAATGCCTACCAGTATATGAATAACATTAACATAATTTACCTAAAAACATTAATTATAACACTATAAGGTTGATATATGTTTGTTTAGTAATTTATAGGAAATCCGATTTTTTTTTAAACTCTTCTGCTATGTAAATGTATGTGCATTTGTTCATAACCTTTATTTTAACGGATATTAGGGGATATTTTACATTAGACCTCGTAGAATACATCTTATTATTTTTGGTTTGATGGCTTTGTTGAAGAATTACTATGGGGATGTGCTGCTGATCGATTATGGCAGCGTGGTGGAAGTGGAGTTTGAAAGTTAGGATTAAGCAGTGAAAAATAAGGCCCGGCACATAGCCGAGTCTTATTTTTTTTGTAAATTGGTCACACGGTCACGTATTTGGTCACGAATGTGACCAACAGAGTCATGTCGCAATAAAAAAGGGTTGCTTCAAAAGCCTGATTTAAAAGGGTTTCGGACGGAGTGAAACAATACAATGTGTAAAAAGCCATTAGTGGGGCTCCTAAACCGTGCGTCGCAGGTTCGATTCCTGCTAGGGCCGCTATTATAGATCTAAGAAGGACGCGGGTTACAGTAATTTGTAACCCGCGTCCTATTTCTGTTTTTCATTCAACTGGCACGAAATTGGCACGAATGTTTTTTACTTGTTCTGCAGTGCATTATATTCAAGAAAACCAGCTAATTAGTAGTTTTCCTATCCATATAGCTATAGCGATCCAAACAATGATAAAAAGCGCGCCTACAAACCAGTTTTTCGGTTTCCCGTTCTTTTTCATTTCTTCAGCTCTAACCCTGTTTTCTTCGATAATTTGTGAGGGTATCAATCGAAGTGCTATTGAGATTCCGAGAGGGACGATAATAAGGTCGTCTAGATATCCCAAAACAGGTATAAAGTCAGGGATTAAATCTATTGGACTGAAAGCGTAGGCTACAACACATATTGCGAATATCTTGGCGAATACAGGAGTTCGCGAATCCTTGTAGGATAGATATAGAACAACTAAATCATTTTTTAGTTTCCGGGCAATCTTTTTAAGGTTATTTACTATGTCCATTGTTATCCTCCATATTCAATTATATTAAATCAGGAACATTGAGGTAAACAAATGAATTTTCTGCGTAGCGCGAAGGTAAAGGCATACGTTTAGTCAGCTGCAGCCAATCACGTCAGGAATAAGTTTTAATGGATGAAATGGTTCTTATAAGGTACCGAAGAGTATTTTCGGTAACATCTACAGAACAAGGGGTACGGGGATTTAGGAGGGGCAAAGACAGTGTGACCTGTCAGTAGGTAAATTTTACAGCATGCGCTCCATGATAAAAAAGGTTGCCTTTGCGTTGTATTTTGTCAAGGTGTCCAATATGTCAGTCGTGTAGACAGGATGGGGACCATCATAGAAAGTGATGGCCATGATCTTCTCGTCTGTATTTACCTCCCAGATGACATTGCCGTATTTTTTCTAGTGTCTCCTTGTTTTTGTCTCTTTATTTGCATATTGTCCGCCTGCTGCCAGGCAGCACAAAATATAATTAGCAGCTTTTTCATCTGTTTGCTCTCCCATCTGCGGCGTTTCTACTGGATAGTCTTTTACCTCTAGTGCCAGGTGATTTCCAAAGAAAACGGCAGTAAGCAAGGAAATGTTTTATTTCATCAGATAGTTTATCCAAGCAGACATGCGGTTTTTTTATATATTAAAGTAAGTCGGCCGGCTTAAACAATTGCAAAAGGGGAGAAGATCATGAGCTTTTTTTTCGAAGATGATTTTTTTGTTGGCGGCGAGGAAGACGAAAGAAGAAACAGGCGGCGCAGGAGATTGATCTGTGAGTGTCGTGAAGTGAGAGGCGAGAGGGACGACGACCACGATTGTGACCGCGATCGTGACCGCGACCGTGAGCGAAATCGATTCGTCTGCCGTTGCAGGGAGAGAGAGCGGGATCGGTATTAATCCCGGTCGGCCGATAAGGGAGGTTTAGCCACTTGCAATAGTAGCCCAAGCCCGGCTTGATCTCTGATTGGCAAAAGGAGCTGTCCGGAAAGTCAGTGCAAACTGATTTTTCTTGGCAGCTCCATCTTTGTTTTATTATATACAAATGCAATATGGTCAATCGCCAAGTTGTTAGGATCGGATGATTTGTAACCGCATTTGTTTCATTACGAATTGTAAAGCATTTTTAAAGTCTAGGAAACAGTCCAGTTCTTTAGTGAAAGGAAGGCTTGCAGACACTAGCTCCTGTGTTAGCTGTGGTCCAAGACCCACTGCGAGAACCTTTGCCCCCATCAATTGGAGAGCTGAAGTGACATTCTCTATATATTGGGCCATTGTATTCAGACTGATCGTTTCCCGAAGAGATATGGCGGTAAAATCAAGAATGACCCACTCGGATTCGTTTTCCGCGACATGGGAGAGAATTCGCGGAATGATCATATTAAAGCGTTCAGGATATAAATCTCCGACAATAGGAATGAGAACTGTATTCGGCATAATGGATGGGATGACCGGAACCGAGATGCTTTGAATTTGTTCTTCCAACTCCTCAACTTTTGAGGACAATTCCTGTATTTGCTGTTGCATCAATTCTCTTTCTGATTTATTGGTGTCCATGGCAACCTCACAGTTTTATTGTATTTAATTTGACCACAATCTATTCTACATGAAAATCGTCAGAGGGGGTACTTCTATCCCTCCAATAACTAATATTCTATTGACTGGCCAGAACATTTACAGTACGATTGAGTTATATTACATAACCCGCTTGGGAGAGGTTCATAGCGATAAACCCTCTATAAAAAACTATGGATGATGCATGAAAAGCCATATCCGATCGCGATATGGCTTTTTTCATTTTTTTATTCATGGGCCTCCCCTGGTTATTGTAAAAAAACAAAATAGACTGGGAGGTTTTTTTCCATGGCAGGAAGAAAAGAAGAATCACTTGAAGATCTGACACTATTAGGTAATCAACATACTGTGTATAAGGACAACTATGACCCCGCGTTGTTGGAGGCAATCGAGAATTTGCATCCTGACCGGGACTATTTCGTAAAATTCAATTGTCCTGAATTCACATCGCTTTGCCCGCAAACAGGTCAGCCCGACTTTGCCACCATGTACATCAGCTACATACCTGACAAAAAAATTGTTGAAAGCAAATCACTCAAGCTATATTTGTTTAGCTTTCGCAATCATGGGGATTTCCACGAGGACTGTGTTAACATCATCATGGATGATCTTGTTAAGCTGCTGCAGCCTCGCTATGCAGAAGTATGGGGAAAGTTCACTCCCCGCGGCGGATTGTCGATTGATCCCTATTGCAACTATGGAAAACCAGGGACGAAATATGAAGAGATGGCGTCTTATCGGATGATGAATCACGATCTGTATCCTGAAAAGGTCGACAACCGATGAGGAGGGCGGGCTCATGCTACTTTATTTAAATGGAGCTTTTACAGGCCTCCTTATCCTCTCCAATGTCCTGGCGGTAAAATTGTTCGGTATCGGCAACTGGGTCGTACTTCCGGCTGCCGTTATCGTTTATGTGTTCACCTATCCAATCCTCGACACAATTACGGAAGTGTATGGGAAAGAAATGGCGAGAAAAACTGTCATTGCCGGTTTGGTGACTCAGCTGGCTGCAGTCGTGTTCATTTATACGACAATCAAGTTGCCGCCCGCGCCTTTCTTTAGTATACAGAGCGAGTATGAAGTAATTTTCACTGCAGGTTTTAGGGTAACGGTTGCAAGCTTTGTCTCGTTTATAATCAGCCAGAATTTGGACGTGTACGTCTTCGATCGCCTAAAGAAAAGGCATGGGGACAAAAAGCTCTGGATCCGGAATAATGCTTCGACTATGCTCTCCCAGCTTGTCGACACAACGATCTTCATCTCGATCGCTTTTCTAGGGACGATGCCGTTCACAGCGCTTTTACTGATGATTGGTTCTCAGTATGCTGTGAAATTCCTGATTGCTATTCTAGATACGCCTTTTGTCTATTTGCTCGTTCGCATTTGCAGGCGGGCAGATCGGAAAACGATTCAACATCATGCCGCCTGATTAAGGCGGCTATTTGTCTGAAACGGGTAGTTTGAGGTACAGAGATACGATATAATGATGGAAGATTCCGTAAAGTTTTTTCAAAAAGAACCCAAAATCGTGAATCTTTTTCCATTTTCCAATCGTATATAAGACAAAGAGATACAGAGGGAGGGGTGCCAATCTTGAGCAAGCAATCCAAAACATAGTAAGGGAATGATGGAGATGACATTGTTTGGCTATCCGATAGAGACAATTTATCTCGGGCTGCTCATCGTATCCGGTTTGGGAACACTGCTTTATGTGTTTTTCGGCGATGTAATGGAAGGAATAGGCGAAGCTGCCGATTTTCTGAGCCCTGTGCTCATCCTGGCCTTTATCACTTTTTTTTCGGCGGGCGGCTATATTCTTGAGAAAGTTACTTCGTTCAATGTTTTTTTGATCATGGGGATAGCTGCAATCGCTGCAGCCTTGCTGGATCTTCTCCTTAATGTGTTCGTTCTTATACCGATGAAGTCCGCCGAGCAGTCGCTCAGCTATACGGAAAAATCACTTGAGGGCAGAATGGGAAAAGTGATCATTCCGATTCCAAAACAAGGTTTTGGCGAAGTTGTCATCGAGAGCTACAGCGGCATGATTTCAAAGCCGGCTTCAAGCCATGATGATGAGCCGATTGCGGAAGGCGAGGAAATTCTCGTGATAGATGTTAAGGATGGCATTCTTCATGTAATGCCTTATGAGAAACAATTTCAGTAAAAGGGAGGAATAGAGAATATGGGCAATGAAACGATTGGTTTGTTAGTAGTTATTGGAATTGTCGCATTTATCCTGATTGCGCTGATTAGCGTTTTTATCACAAAATACCGTACGGCTGGACCTGATGAGGCTCTAATCGTGACGGGAAGCTATCTAGGCGGAAAGAACGTCCACGTCGATGAGGCAGGCAATAAAATTAAGATCATCCGCGGCGGAGGTACCTTCGTTCTGCCGGTCTTCCAGCAAGCAGAGCCGCTCAGCCTCCTGTCGAGTAAGCTTGAGGTAACGACTCCTGAAGTTTATACGGAACAAGGTGTTCCGGTGATGGCGGACGGAACAGCCATCATTAAAATTGGCGGTTCGATTGGCGAGATTGCGACGGCAGCCGAGCAATTTCTAGGCAAAACAAAGGGAGACCGAGAAATCGAAGCGAAAGAAGTACTCGAAGGACATCTTCGTTCCATCCTTGGATCAATGACGGTTGAAGAAATCTACAAAAACCGTGATAAGTTTTCTCAGGAAGTGCAGCGTGTCGCTTCTCAGGACTTGGCGAAAATGGGACTTGTGATTGTTTCATTCACGATCAAGGAAGTCCGCGATAAAAATGGCTACCTTGATTCTCTCGGTAAACCACGGATCGCCCAGGTAAAACGTGATGCCGATATCGCAACGGCTGAAGCTGATAAAGAAACGCGGATCAAGCGTGCCGAGGCAGCGAAGGAAGCGAAGAAAGCAGAACTGGAAAGAGCAACTGAGATTGCGGAGGCCGAAAAGGTCAACCAGCTGAAGATGGCGGAATACCGACGCGAGCAGGACATCGCTCGTGCGAATGCCGACCAAGCGTATGATCTGGAAACAGCCCGCGCCAAACAGGATGTTACAGAGCACGAAATGCAGATCAAGATCATCGAGCGTCAAAAGCAGATTGAATTGGAAGAAAAAGAGATTCTCCGTCGTGAGCGTCAGTATGATTCAGAAGTGAAGAAGAAAGCTGATGCCGACCGCTACTCGGTGGAGCAGGCGGCTACAGCTGAAAAGATGAAACAAATGGCCGAAGCGGACGCCCATCAGTATCGGGTGGAGGCAATGGCGAAAGCCGAAGCGGAAAGAGTCCGTCTCGATGGTGTCGCAAAAGCCGATGCACAGCGGGCACAAGGGGAAACAGAAGCCGAGGTCATCCGTCTGAAAGGGATTGCGGAAGCGGAAGCGAAACGGAAAGTGGCAGAGGCATTCGAACAGTTCGGTCAAGCCGCTATTCTCGACATGGTTCTCAAAATGTTGCCTGAATATGCGAAGCAAGTGGCTGCTCCGCTTGGCAATATTGATAAAATTACTGTTGTCGATACTGGCGGTTCAGGCGAAGGCGGCGCCAACAAAGTATCCGGCTACGCCACAAACCTGATGGCAACAATGCAGGAAACACTTAAAGCTTCTTCAGGCATTGATGTTAAAGAAATGCTCGAAAACCTCTCAGGCAAACATAACATCCGAGGAAGCATCGATGCACTCGCATACGAAATGCGCGAATCGAACAAAACAGAATCGGGAGAAAAGCAAGCGGAAGAAGAATTGGTATAAATGGAAAGGGACAATCCGCCAAAACGGATTGTCCCTTTCTTATGTTCGATTGAGTGGAGAAAACGGTAAAGAAGGTCGAGGGGGAGACAGAGATGATATTTGAATTAAAGGAGTCTGAATTTTTTAAGTGTAGGGGGTTGCTGAGTGAACGAGGGCAATTAGAGGCCATGGCCATTGTCGAAAATATCAATCCAGGCCGTATCTTTGTAGATGATATTCGTACTCCTAGCTGTGGGCTTATTTGGTTAGGGAATAATGATGGGTTTATATTTTTTGGAAGTGAACAAAACGAGGATTTCAACAATGAGTTAAACGGTTTTATTGACGATGTCATCATGCCGGAAGCAAAAAAAGTCCAACTTGAATGGTTTGAAGGAGTTGGCAATCATGAAAAATGGAACAGCGTTATTGAAAGGGTTTTTGAGCATCGTCAAGTAAAGAGCTGGAATCAAAAGGTGTATACGTTACAGAAGTTTGATTATCAAAGCAAGTATATACCTGAAATTGAAAAGGGGTATCAGGTGGTAAAAATTAATCATGCGCTCTTTGAGAATAGGGACAACTCAATAACAAACATAGACTTTTTACAATCGAAAATAGCAGAGTTCTGGTCCACACCTGAGCAGTTCTTTGCGAATGGGCTCGGGTATTGTGTTGTTCATAAAAATGAAATTGTCAGTGCTTGTTTTTCAGGATTTGTCGTTGGGGAAGTACACTGCATTGATATTGAAACAATAGAGTCCCATCAGGGTAAACAATTGGCTCAAATGGTCGCCCACAGTTTTGTGAAAGAGTGTTTGGAGAATGATCAGGTTCCGTATTGGGATTGCATGGAGATGAATAAGCCCTCTGTTGCAGTTGCAGAGAAGATTGGATTCAAGAATGTATTTAATTACGCAGGCTATTATTTTTCACTACATAACGATTCAGTTAATGGTTGAAAAACATAATTACGCCCGTTTGTTTATATGCAAAGGAAAGAGGGTGGCGATCCCGCCACCCTCTTTCCTTTTTTTAGCTAAGTGTTTTATCTTATTGTTACTTTGCTGCTTTCTGCAAATGGTTGATAAATTTGAGCGAGCGGCCGGTACCGATGGCAACAGCTTCCAATGGACTTGGCGCAAGATGAACAGGCACGATGATTTCTTTCGACAGCCATTCCTGCATGCCGTTCAGCAGTGAACCGCCGCCTGTCAGTACAACACCCCGGTCGACAATGTCGCCGCTCAGTTCTGCAGGAGAGTTTTCCAGTGTCGCACGAATCGCTTCGAGGATATGAAGGAGCGATTCTCTGAGGGCATCTTGAATCTCATGCGAGCTGAGAGTGACGGTCCTTGGCAAACCTGTGACCAAATCACGGCCTCTCACG
The DNA here is from genome assembly GCF_057657925.1 of Lederbergia sp. B243.17. NCBI lineage: Bacteria > Bacillati > Bacillota > Bacilli > Caryophanales > Bacillaceae > Lederbergia > Lederbergia sp. B243.17. The sequence continues at coordinate 23,552 of NZ_JBWBKF010000082.1, read as the reverse complement.
TCTAATGTTTTTTTCGGGTGATCGATCAGTGCGTACCCGATTTCGATTTTAATTTGTTCGGCAGTCCGCTCACCAATCAGCAGATTATAATGTTTGCGGACATGCTGGATGATGTTCTCATCAAAAAGATCGCCGCCGATTCGCACGGTATTGCAAGTAACAACCCCGCCATAGGAAATGATTGCCACCTCGGTTGTACCGCCGCCGATATCCACAATTACATTCGCTACAGGTTCTTCAACCGGCAGATCAGCACCGATGGCAGCTGCGACCGGTTCCTCAATCAAATGGACATTCTTCGCTCCGCAAGATTTGACCGCATCCTGGATCGCTCTCCGTTCGACAGATGTGGCGCCTGAAGGGGTACAGACAACGACATCCGGCTTGCGGAGTGCAAAGCCTAGTGTTTTTCCGGCTTTTTTCATGATTTCTTTCAGCATTTGGCTTGTGATGTCAAAATCCGCAATCACGCCATCCTTCAATGGCCGCACCGCCACAATATTGCCCGGTGTTTTGCCGATCATATTTTTCGCTTCCATTCCGACGGCAAGCACGTTGCCAGTCACCGTGTTCAAAGCGACTACTGAAGGCTCATTCAGTATGATCCCTTTTGTTTTTGTATAGACGAGGACATTGGCTGTCCCTAAATCAATACCAATTTCCGTATTTGAAAACATACGACTCACCTAGCCTTTTATAATAATATGTACAAGTCTATCAATCTCACAATTTCATCTTTATACCGTTCGATCGACAAGCGCCCTTCATGGGGGTCGCCGCGGCATTAGCCGGACACACTTTGTCTACCTAGTATAGTCAAACTTTCAGCTTTTTTCCCGTTACAAAATATGACAAATGAGAAGTGTTACAAATAGTAAAATAGCAAAATGCCTTGAACCTTCGCAGTCAAAGGGATTGGAATAAAGAGGAATCCTGCGCTGTTAACAAATTTTAATCTTGCTGTAAAAAAGCAAAAAAATAAAAACAGCCGGCAATGAACCTGCAATCCCAATTGGATGATAGTTCCTAACAATTGGGTGCAGTTCACTTTTCGACTGTTTTTCATCAATTATTGTCCATGTAATTTGTAAAAAAATTGGCAAGATCCTTGCTTTCCTGCTTCCGTAATTTCCTGTGCGAAGCCCGCTTTGCAGCTGTCTGGTTCAGCCAAATTTCCTCTTCCGATTCAGGGATCACCTCTGGAACAGGAGAAGGCCTACCATCATCATCAAGTGCGACAAAGGTCAGGAAGGAAAGAGCGGCTACGGTCTGCTTGCCGGACATCAGATTTTCCGATGTGATTTTTACGAATACCTCCATGGAACTTCTGCCTGTCCATGTAACCATCGCACTCAGGGTTACGGCATCCCCAACTTTGATCGGAGCGATAAAGTCTACAGAATCAGTAGAAGCCGTGACGACACTTTTGCGGGCGCAGCGGATGGCAGCTATTGAAGCTACATCATCTATGTACGACATCAGCTTTCCGCCAAACAGTGTACCCAAGTGGTTCGTATCGGGGGGAAGAACGATGCTCGTTTTGATTGTCAGTGTATCTCTCATGCGCTTTTTCTCTGGCATACATTTACCTCCAAGCATGTACTCATTCTTGGTTATTATAGCATTAATGGAAGGATTATGACCAAGCCCTGTTCAATTGCCGATGGGAGAAAATGTTCATAAATCATGTTTGCTTTTGTGTAGAACGGGTAAAGGAAGTCAAAAGGGGCGGCGTTCAGCCTATGGGTGATTTCTACATTCTTTTATGGGGGGATGGCACTTATGGACAAGCTGACGAAGAGAATCCGCTGCAATCCAGATGGTTCCATGCTCATTAAGCGCTGGGATGACGTTGTTGTTCAGTCGAATATGCAGGCGGCCTTTACACAGACAGAAGAGGAAAGCAGCTTGCTGAAACCGCCGGGAAGCATGACAATGGCTGATTTGGAGGAATACAGTGCTGGCTGGGAGACGGAAATAGAATATTAATGCATAATGCCCGGCATCTCGGCCGGGTTTTCTTCGTCAAAGCAGTTCTTTCCAAAAAAACAATGCTATTCATTAGATTGTGCTGTTCTACGTTAAAAACAACTGCTTTCTTTGAGATTGATCATAAAAACAACCCGCCAAAAATCTTGGCGGGTTGTTTTCTTAAAATGCCCAGTCGCCGTTTCTGAAGACCGGTTCTGCTTTTCCATCTTTTGTAATGCCGTCGATGTTCATTTCAGCGGAGCCGACCATGAAATCGACATGAGTCAGGCTCGAGTTCAGGCCATGTTCGGCAAGCTCTTCCTGAGTCATCGTCTTCCCGCCCTCCAGACAGAAAGCATAGGCGCTGCCGATTGCAAGGTGGTTGGAGGCATTTTCATCGAATAATGTATTATAGAAGAGAATGTTCGATTGTGAAATCGGCGAGTTGAACGGCACAAGTGCCACTTCGCCCAAATAATGCGAGCCTTCATCCGTTTCAACGAGGTGTTTTAAAATATCCTCGCCTTGCTTCGCTTTAACATCGATTATCCGGCCTTTTTCGAATGTGATCGTAAATTCATCGATGATGTTTCCGCCATAGCTTAAAGGCTTCGTGCTGGAAACGATCCCGTCCACCCCATATTTATGTGGGACAGTAAACACTTCTTCTGTCGGCATGTTGGCCATGAACGTATGTCCTTTTTCATTGATGCTGCCGGCTCCTGCCCATAGATGGCCTTCCGGAAGTTCAATCGTTAAGTCTGTACCGGGCGCAGTGTAGTGGAGTTTATGATATTTCTTTTCATTTAAGTAGGCCACTTTTTCATGCAGCGTCGCGTCATGTTCTTTCCACAGCTGAACTGGATCTTCGAGATCGCTCCTGGTTGCTTTGAAAATCGCATCCCATAACAGCATGACTTGCTCATCAGGTGATGCATCCGGGAATACTTTTGCAGCCCACTCTTTTGAAGGCGCAGCGATAACCGTCCAGCTCACTTTGTCAGCTTGCATGTATTGGCGATACTTGGAAAGTGCAGTTCCTGCGGCTTTCTGGTAATTGGCGATCCTTTCGGAAGGAATCCCTTTCAAAAGATCGGGGCTGGAGGAGACGATCGACATAAAGGCTGCTCCTTCTTCCGCCAATTCCTCGACTTCCTTTGCTCGCCATTTCGGATATTCAGTGAATGCTTCATCTGGCGCCAGCTCATATTTCAGGCGGGATACCGCATCGTCCGCCCAGTTAACGATCACATTTTTAGCTCCTGCATCGTATGCATTTTTCACAACGAGACGGACAAATTCAGGATTGTCGGTGCTCGTGTTGATGACAAGCGTTTGCCCCGGCTGAATATTGACGCCGACCTTTACGACGAGGGACGCGTATTTTTCAAGCTTTGCATGTAAAGAGTTCATGGTCATTCTCCTTTGTTTTTCAGAATCTTCCTCTTTATTTTACCAATGAGCGGCAGCAATGCCAATCTTGAATGTTTGAGCTAAGAAAAGCGCAAGGCGCCCGCCTAACGGCGACAAGCATAAGACAAGAGCTGACAGAAGGCGCTGTTTGCCTTCAGAAGCGATTGACTTATGACTCGAGCCGATGGCGCCTGGAGCTAGACACCGAAAAAAAGACCGCTGAACATGCGGTCTTTGCCAGTTATACGTGGACCGGCTCGGTATCCATTCCAAAAAGGGTCCGATATGCTTCTGGGTTTCTGACAATGTCGGCGATTGTATATTGGTCGAGTACGGCCAGGTACGCCTCTAACGCTTGGCGAAGAACATGCTTTAATCCGCACACCGGGGAAATGGTGCATGCACCCCCATCCTCGCCGAAGCAAGGAACAAGCTTGAAGTCATCCTCTGTTTCGCGGACGATGCTGCCAATATTGATCTCATTTGGAGGAAGTGCAAGGCGGATGCCGCCGCCCCTGCCTCGGATTGTCTGAAGGATGCCCATTTTGCCGAGATCGTGGATTACTTTCATCAGATGGTTCTTAGAAATGCCGTAAGCTTCGGCAATTTCACTTATATTGGAAAGTTCATCTTGTCTTTTTGCGGCAAGATAAATAAGTACGCGCAAAGAATAATCGGTATAGATGGTCAGTTTCATTTTCATCACCTATATGACATTATACTGCAAGTAGTACCGTCATAACAGAGGGATGGCCGGAATTGAATAAGGTGTGAAGGGAAATGTGTCTGTTTTTTTAAACATGTATTTTAAATATTGCTTAAGCGGACGGGCAGGAATAAGATAAACATGTATTTAAAATAGATCTTTTAAAAGGAGTCATATATATGCTCTCACAAAAAACAATCGATATCGTAAAATCAACTGTACCTGTGTTGGAACAGCACGGAGTCGCAATCACTACTACTTTTTATCGAAACATGTTTGCGGCACATCCGGAATTGCTGAATATTTTTAACCACGTAAATCAATCCCAAGGACGTCAACAGACAGCACTGGCGAATATGGTACTGGCTGCTGCCAAGCATATTGACGAGCTTGACGTGATTGTTCCTGCTGTTGTTCAAGTGGCGCACAAACACCGCGGTCTGCAGGTGCAGCCTGAACACTATCCGATCGTCGGCAAGTTCTTGCTTGAAGCGATCAAAGAAGTGCTTGGCGATGCGGCAACCGATGATATCATCAATGCATGGGCGGAAGCATACGGTGTAATTGCACAAGCCTTCATTGATGTGGAACAGAACATGTATAATGAAGCTGAAAAAGAAGCTGGCTGGAAGGACTTCAAAGATTTTGAAGTTGTCCGGAAAGAACAGGAAAGCGACGTTATTACTTCTTTTTATCTTAAAGCGAAAGACGGCATGAAAACACCGAAGCATCTGCCAGGCCAGTATATCACTGTAAGAATTAACATCCCTGGAGAGGAATATGCATTGAACCGCCAGTACAGCTTGTCGGCAGCTCCTGGCAAAGAAACATTTCGTATTTCTGTTAAGAAAGAAAATGATAATGATCCGAACGGCAAAGTGTCCAATTATCTTCACGAGCATATCCAAGTAGGGGATTCGATCGAAGTGAGCGCTCCTGCAGGGGTATTCACGTTGAATATGGAAGAAACCGCACCGGTTGCCCTGATCAGTGGAGGGGTCGGTCTGACACCGATGATGAGTATGTTCGAGGCGCTTGCAGATACAGATACAGATCGGAAAGTAACATTCATCCATTCTGCGCGCAATGAAAACGTACATGCATTCAAAAAAGAAGTGCAGGAACTGGCAGCACGGATGAAAAACGCCAACGTCTATTTTGGCTATAGTGAAGCTTCTTCAGCAGGTGATGAGCACTTTACAGGCTATATTACTGAAGAGTTCCTGAAAAACAAATTGACTGCAGATACCATCTGCTATGTATGCGGCCCTGTGCCATTTTTGAACAGCGTCGTTACGATGCTCGGAAAACTTGGAATTGCGAAAGACAAAATCCGTTTTGAATTCTTTGGCCCGGCGATGGCCATTCAAGACGCTGAAAAAGTAACAAAATAACAACAAAATAACAACAAAATAACAACAAAATAACAAACAAACAGCATGCGTGCCCCGAAAGTCTCGGGAACCGCATGCTTTTCGTCTGTTCGAAGGTTATAATGGAGGTAACTATTCCGAGGAGGGCGAATCGTGAATAAATTTAGCGGGATTACCGAAGACAGGATCAAGAGGGCAATGGAAGAAGGAGAGTTCGACAATCTGCCAGGGTATGGTAAGCCCCTGCCAAAGGATGATCTGGCGGATGTGCCGGACGATCTGAAAATGGCATACAGGCTTATGAAGAATGCCGGATTTTCTCCAGACGAAATAAGTATAAAAAAAGAACTCGCCACCATCGAGGACCTGATCAGAAAAGCGGAGGATGAGCTTGAAAAAGAAGGGCTTCGCAAAAAGTTGAATGAAAAGATGCTCCAATACAACAGCTTGCTTTCCAAGAAAAGAATCAAGACCAATTCATCCGCTTTTAAGAGGTATGAAAAAAAAATCGAAGATAAATTCTTTTGAATCACTCAACGTTTAACCCCTGATCTCACTTCGCCTCCAGGGAATGTCTATTCCTTCAGGCATTGTAAGTGGGGGTTTTTTGCCTGAAATAGATAAAAGTATCACAGATTTGAAGAATGATGTTGAAAGTCTGCGAGATCTGTCGATATAAAAGGTAAGACATATATTAGTTTAGGGTGAATGAATATGGACAAAACATCACTGATAGGTTTAATTCTTGGTTTAATAGCTGTCGGAGTGGGGATGGTGCTGAAAGGAGTCTCGCTCAGCGCACTTGTCAATCCGGCTGCGTTCCTGATCATTTTGGCAGGTACAGCAGCGAGTGTTATTACGGGATTTCCAATGTCGGAAATCAAAAAAGTACCGAAATTGTTCGGCATCATTTTCAAAGAAAAGAAAACGATCGAACCGAAGAACCTAGTTTTCCAGTTTTCGGAACTGGCGCAGTTGGCGAGAAAAGAAGGATTGCTGGCGCTTGAAACGAAAATCAGCGATATCGAAGATCCTTTCATGCGGCATGGACTGAGCCTTGCCGTAGATGGGCAGAGTGCTGACTATATCCGCGATGTATTGAATGAAGAGATTGAAGCGATGGAAGAAAGACATGCAACAGGTGCCTCAATTTTCTCCCAGGCGGGAACCTATGCGCCGACACTCGGCGTACTCGGTGCGGTAATCGGCCTTATCGCCGCACTAGGCCATATGGATAACACCGAAGAGCTTGGCCATGCGATTTCCGCAGCGTTTATCGCGACACTGCTTGGAATCTTTACTGGGTATGTATGGTGGCATCCGTTCGCGAACAAACTCCGCCGCAAGTCGAAAGAAGAGGTCCGCCTGAAAGAAATGATGGTGGAAGGGATTCTTTCTGTACTTGAAGGTGAAGCACCAAGGGTGATTGAACAGAAGCTGGCATCTTACTTACCGGCCTCCGCAAGACGGGAATTGGCCGCAGAAAGCGAAGTGGCACAGAATGGCGAAGCGTAAAAAGAAGAAAGATGAAGGCCATATCGATGAGTCCTGGCTATTGCCATACTCAGATTTAATGACCCTGCTTTTGGCGCTTTTCATCGTGCTTTTTGCCGCAAGTTCAGTTGATGCCCAGAGGTTCCAGCAGATTTCCCAAGTGTTCAACGGTATTTTTGTTGGCGGTACGGGACCAATGGAATATCAGCAGCCGGTAGAAAGTGATGATCATAGCAATGATTTCCCAAAGAATACGGATGTTGAGGATACCCCGCCAAACCAGGTCGAAGGCTCTCTTCCTGAGATTGATGAGGAAGACATGAAAGAGCTGCAAGCCATTCAATCGAAAGTGAATGCCTACGTGCAAAAAAATGACTTAAGCAATAAATTCGACATGAAGCTGACAACAGAAGGCCTGCTTATTTCCATCCGGGATAATGTCCTTTTCCAATCAGGGAAAGCGGAGGTTCGGGAAGAGGACAAACGGACAGCGAAAGAACTGGCAGAGTTGCTTGTCATGGATCCGCCAAGGAATATCATCATCAGCGGCCATACGGATAATGTTCCAATCCGGACAGCGAACTACCATTCGAACTGGGAACTAAGTGTCATGCGGGCGATTAACTTCATGAAGGTTTTATTGGAAGACGGCAATCTTGATCCACGTTGGTTCAGCGCCAAAGGATACGGTGAATTCCAGCCTGTAGGCGACAATGCTACAGATGAAGGAAGGGCAAAGAACCGCCGTGTTGAGGTATTGATATTGCCGAAGATGAAAGACCAATAAGAGATGCCCTGCGCTTTTTGAGCGCAGGGCATTTCTATTTCCTGAGAAATAAGTCATAGTGCTTTCAAGAAGCTCTGAGCGAATGTCCTGCATTGCTCCAGCTCTTCATCGGTGGGTTCTAAATCGCACAGCAGCCGCTCAGAAACGATTTCCGCCCCTTGCCGTTCAAGCCTGCGATTGAATTTATCGAGAGCCATGCCAAAGGTTCTCGTATAAAAAGAATCACCGGAACCGAAAACCGCGGCTTTTTTTCCATGCAGATCCACTGTATCAAGATCGTCATAAAAAACGAAGAATTCATCCGGTATTTCTCCGCCTTCCCATGTATGGGTACCGATCAGGATGGCATCATATTTTAACAGATCATCCGCATCCGCATCAAATGCTTCCCTTACCGTCAAATCAGCCCCGGCGTCGATAAGGGCATCACGGATGGAGAACGCCATCAATTCGGTGTTGCCGGTCATGCTTGTATATACCATTAAAATCTTTGTCATCCTTGGACACTTCTTTCCTTTTCGCTTCTACAGTCATTTTACCAGATGTTTGTCTCATTGTGAAAAGGGAAAAGGAAGGGGTGAAAATGATTTGAAGGAGTGATGATAATGGCAAAGAAAGTTGCTGTACTTGTGACCAATCTATTTGAGGACTCCGAATATACGGAACCGGTGAAAGCCTATCAAGAGGCTGGGCATGAAATTACGGCGATTGAAAAAGAAGCTGGAAAAACGGTGAAAGGCAAGCAAGGAGAAGCTGAGGTAAAAATTGATCTTGGCATTGACGATGCGAAGCCTGAAGATTTTGATGCGCTGTTCATTCCGGGCGGTTTTTCTCCGGATCAATTGCGGGCGGATGACCGGTTTGTCCAGTTCACAAAGGCATTCATGGATGCCAAAAAGCCGGTATTTGCCATTTGCCATGGGCCGCAGCTGCTGATCACAGCGAAAACATTGGAAGGCAGAGATGCGACAGGCTATAAGTCCATTCGTGTCGATATGGAATATGCCGGTACAAATTATCACGACAAGGAAGTCGTTGTCTGCCAGAACCAGCTGGTGACAAGCCGGACACCGGACGATATTCCTGCCTTTAACCGCGAATCATTGAAACTGCTCTGACGCAAAAAAGCTGTTCCCGGCAAGCATTCACGCCGGGAACAGCTTTTTTCATGGGCCGAAAAGACCGAGCTTTGAAATTCTGTCCGCAGCTTCCCTTAGTCTCTCCTCTGATGTGAGCAAACCTGCCCTTACATACCCTTCTCCATACTTTCCGAAACCGATACCCGGTGCAACCGCAACATGGGCCTTTTCCAGCAAAAGGTCTGTAAACTGTGCAGAAGTGAAGCCGTCTGGCACTTTCAGCCAAGTGAAGAATGATCCCTCCGGTGCCTGCACATTCCAGCCGATGTCACGGAGGCTCGAGATGAATGTATTCCTCCTCGCTTCATATAAGGCGTTCAGTTCTCGCGACGGCTGCTGGGAGGAAAGAAGTGCTTCTGCTGCAGCGTCCTGGACAGCACCGAAAAGACTGACATAAAGATGATCCTGCAGAAGATTGACTGCTTCGATGACAGACTCGTTCCCTGCGGCAAAAGCCACTCTCCAGCCCGCCATATTATACGTTTTGGAAAAAGTGAAGATTTCCACCCCAACATCGATGGCCCCGTCTGAGGATAAAAAGCTGATCGGCTTATGGCTGTCAAAGCCGATGCCGCCATATGCAAAGTCGTGAATGACGCAAAGATTCCGTTCCTTGGCAAAATCGATGGTCTCTGCAAAAAAATTGTCATCAGCAACAGCGCCTGTCGGGTTGTTCGGGTAATTCAGGATCATCATTTTCGCTTTCGCGGCTATCTCTTCCGGGATGAGTTGATAATCGGGCAAGAAGCGGTTTTCCTCAATCAGCGGCATCATTTCCATGTTCACGCCGGCAAGGGCCGCTCCGGACCAGTAATCAGGATAACCGGGATCAGGTACAAGAATCGTATCTCCCGGGTTCAGCAGGCATTGCGGCAGCTCAACGAGGCCTGCTTTCCCGCCGAAAAGGATGGCAATCTCTTTCTTAGGGTCCAGCTTGACCCCGTATTCCCTCATGTAAAATTGCGCTGCCGCTTCTTTCAGCCTGCTTTTCCCGCGGAAAGGGGGATATTGGTGATTTACTGGCTGTTCAACCGCTTTTTGCATCGCTTCGACTATATGTATAGGTGTCGGCTGATCCGGATTTCCTTGGCCAAGATTGATCACGTCATGCCCCTGGCTGATTTGTTCCTGCACCTTGCGGACGAGCGAAGCAAAGAATTGTTCCGGTAACCTCTGGAGAAGGTCGGAAGTTTCAAATGTACCCAAGCAAGCTCCACCTTTCTTGACTATTCATATTTTTCTTTCATATTCTAGTGTAGAATGTATAACGAATAGGGCTGTTTGTAAAGCTCATCTTTAAAAAGGGGCGATTACGTGATGGATTGGAAAATAGGCTGTATCCAAATGGATATCGCTTTGGGAGATCCACAATCAAATCGGGAGGCTGCAGAACGGTGGTTCCGTAAAGCGAAGGAAGAAGGCTGCGAAGTGGTTGTGCTGCCTGAGCTGTGGACAACCGGGTACGATTTGGCGAGACTTGACGAGATTGCAGACCCGGACGGCGGGGAAACGGTTCAGTTTCTGAAAGAACAGGCACAGAAACACCAATTTCATATTATCGGCGGATCCGTCGCAAATAGAACCGCAAACGGTGTAAAGAACACGATGTATATCATTGACAGGGGAGGCAGGCTTGTCCATGAGTACAGCAAGCTGCATCTGTTCAGGCTGATGAATGAGCATCAATATCTGGCACCAGGAGAAGACGAAACGGTCTTTGAACTGGACGGTGTGAATGCGGCTGGTTTCATCTGCTATGATATCCGCTTTCCCGAGTGGCAGAGAAAGGCGGTGCTGTCGGGAGCCCATATTCTATTCGTAGTAGCAGAATGGCCGGCTCCGCGAAAAGAACACTGGCGCACACTCCTGCAGGCAAGGGCAATCGAGAATCAGAGCTTCGTCATCGCTTGCAACAGGGTAGGGAATGACCCGGACAATGAATTTGCCGGCCATTCAATGATCATTGATCCGTGGGGGGAGATTCTTGCAGAAGGCGGGAAGGAAGAAGATCTTGTTGCTGCGACCGTCGATGCAGCGAAAATAGAAGAAATCCGGGAGCGGATTCCTGTATTCTCCGACCGGCGTCCGCTTCGGTACTGATTAAGGATTTTTCCTGACTAAATAAAGCAGCAAGCCCGCCAGGCTCAAGATGTTTAGGATGATGCCGACAAAAAGCAGGATCAGCGCAGGCACATCCGGAAGATCGACGGATATGGCGACCGCAGTTGAGATGCATCCGGCTACAAGCATGATCAGCAGCAGGGGAAAGTTTTTCAGCAATGTAATTCCTCCTCAATAATCGAACATGAAAAAGGTATCCGGCCATTGCCGGATACCTTACTATTATGCCTTGCGCAGACGGCCCAATTCTTCGGCAAGCGCCTGCATCTCATTCGGGCTGAAGTTGTCCTTTTTCATGACCATTTCATAAATCTCATGCAGTTCCTCATACATTTCTTCATCCATTTGGTCCGATTTGACGGCACTGATATTGACCATTCTCATTTTGGCCACAATCTGGCTCACCATATATTCAATGTTTTCTGGTGTGTTTTTTGTTAAATCCAAGTGTTTCATCCTCCCCGGGCTTTTCTCTCTCTTATCCTTTCATGCCGCATACGGAAAGTCAATCCTGATTTTCGCATGTTTCATCAATAGGCGGAAAGGTAAAAGATAAGGAAGCAGTCCACTCGGACAGAAACAGCTGAAGTATCGATGCCAGGTGAGGTGGTTTTATGGGGAAATTCAGACTAAGGTTCAGAAAGAACAAGAAGAAAGTGATGAAGGCGGGCAAACCCCTCATAGAGCGCATATCGGAAAATGATGTAACAGGGATGGCGGCTCAGTTAGCCTATTTTTTCCTGCTTTCACTCTTCCCTTTGCTGATCTTTATGGTGACGCTGCTGCCATACACACCAATTACTCAACAGGATATTTTCAATTTGATCAAGGAGTTTGCCCCGCCTGATACATTGCAGCTTATACAGGACAATATCAATCAGGTGATGAGCAGCCGCAGCGGAGGTCTGTTGTCCGTCGGTTTGCTCGGTACGATCTGGTCCGCCTCGAAAGGGATGGTGGCATTGATCAAAGCTTTAAACAGGGCGTACAACGTATCCGAAAAGCGATCCTTCGTTGTAACGCGGGGGCTGGCGCTGCTTATGATGTTCGGTATGATTTTCGTCTTGCTCGTCGCTTTGCTTTTGCCTGTGTTCGGAAAGCAGATCGGATTGCTCTTATTTTCTACTCTTGGTTTGTCTGACGTGTTCCTGCAAATTTGGAGCGTAGTCAGATGGGGATTGAGCCCGCTTATTCTATTCGTGGTCTTCCTTGTTATTTATTATATCGCCCCCAATATCAAAATCAAATGTATGACAGCCGTGCCGGGAGCGATTTTTGCGAGTGTCGGTTGGATTGTAGTTTCTTACATCTTCTCGTTTTACGTTTCTCATTTCGGCAACTATACATCGACGTATGGAAGTATCGGGGCAGTGATTGTGCTGATGCTTTGGTTCTACATTTCCGCCATCATCATTTTAATAGGCGGGGAAATCAATTCCCTTTGGAGTGACAGGAAAAAAAGCTGCGATGTTTGATGCATCGGCAAAGACCCCTTGGAGCGTGCCAAGGGGTTTCTTCATGGGCAATCGTTCCAGCTATCTAAGCAGCCTCAATCCGTTCAAGATGACGAGGATCGTGCTGCCTTCATGACCAATGACGCCAAAAGGAAGGTCGATTAATGTCATGAAATTAGAAGCAATCAGCAAGAGAATTACAGAAATGGAGAAGATAATATTCTGTTTGACAATCCGGTTCATCCGCTTGGAAAGCTTGATTGCATTAGAAATTTTTGTTAACTCATTTTTCATTAAGACAACATCGGCGGTCTCAAGGGCGATATCCGACCCTTGCCCCATAGCGATCCCGAGATCTGCAGTGGCAAGAGCAGGGGCATCATTGATCCCGTCTCCGATCATTGCCGTTTTTCCATATTTCCGCTTCAGTTCCTTTAATTCATTTACCTTCGTTTCGGGGAGGCAGCGGGCTGTATACGTATCAACATCTGCCTCATCAGCGATGGCTGCGGCTGTCGTTTCACTGTCCCCAGTCAGCATGACCGTTTTGACTCCCATCTTTCGGAGCGATTCCAAAGCAATCTTCGACTCGGGGCGGACGATATCCTTCAAGGCAATCACTGCGGCAATGCCATTCCCGCTCCTCGCATAAATGACCGTTTTCCCAAGCTCCTCATACAGTATGCCCTGGCCTGCTGCAAAGTCTTCGGCCTCATCTTTGCCGACAAAGTCCGCTTTCCCGACTGTCCACTCTTCGCCAGCGATGGATGCTTTCACTCCCCAGCCGGCAACATCTTCGACCGTTTCAATCTCAACCGGGATCAGATTGAATTTTTCTTGTGCATAGCGGACAATTGCTTGGGCGAGCGGATGATTTGATTCTTTCTCAATGCAAGCGATCTTCGAGATAATTTCTACTGTCCTTTCATCGTCAACCGTAATCAGGTCTGTGACTTCTGGCTGTCCTTTCGTCAATGTCCCGGTTTTGTCGAATGCCATTGCCTTCAAATTGCTGAGCATTTCAAGATGGGCTGTTCCTTTAAATAGGATGCCGTTTCTTGCACCATTGGAAATTGCGGAAAGCGAAGCTGGGGTAATGGAAGCAACCAAAGCGCAGGGAGAGGCAACGACGAGCAGGATCATCGCCCGGTAAAATGTTTCTGTCCATGACCAGCCAAAGGCGAAATGGGGAACAAACATCATCAGAAAAACAACTGCGAGGACAATTTTCACGTATGTGCCTTCAAAACGCTCGATGAATAGCTGGGAAGGGGATTTTTCGCTCTGTGCCGATTGGACAAGCTCAATAATCTTATGAAAAAGCGTCTCTGTACTCGGCTTCGTCACTTTGGCTGTAAAGGAACCTGTCATATTCACGGTGCCTGCGAAGATCTCGTCTCCGATGGTTTTTCCGGCGGGGATGGATTCACCGTTGATTGCCGATTCATCAATCGTTGTTTCTCCCCGGATCATAATCCCGTCTGCGGGAATGCTTTCGCCTGCTTTGACAAGTATATGATCGCCGACGGAAAGCATCGTAATCGGAACGAGTTTTTCGCCATCCGGAGTGATGCGGAGCGCCTCTTCAGGCTGGATTTCAAGCAAGGCAGAGATCTCCTTATGGCTTTTATTCATTGTGTAGGTTTCAAGTGCGCCGCTTAGCGAGAAGATGAAAATGAGGATGGCGCCTTCCGCCCAGTAGCCGATAATGGCGGAACCAATTGCGGCAAAAATCATCAGCATTTCGACATTCAATTGTTTTTCCTCAATCGTTTCGGTAATTCCTTCCTTCGCCTTCGCATAACCGCCAATCAAAAATGCGGACAAATAGAACAGGATTGACATATGACCTTGGTCTGATTTTCCCGCAAGCCAGCCGCAGATAATTAGAATTCCACTGACAATAGCGGCGATCAATTCCCAATGAGGCCTGAGCTTTTCCATATAGGCAGGAATTCCGGACTGAGACTGCTCTTTCATGGCAACCGTTCTAGTTTCCATCAAACTTCCCTCCATTTATTTGATGTAATTGAGAAAAAGAATCATAATCAATACCCTTATAAAATGACGAAAGCTGCCGCAAGAAGCGGCAGCAATTCTTTTATTTGCTTTTTATATATCCTAATTGTATGTTCATTAACCCAATATTGTGAGAAATATCAGCAATCCTTCCCGCTTCTGCAAAATCAAAGAAACCGAACTAGGCTCTTTTTCTTTCATTCAGTAAAAATTCGAGCGAATGGATTAAAAAAAGGAGCCGGGGGAAAAGTTGATATAGGAAATAGAGGGGATTGTCACCCGACGGGAGGTCTTTATATGGATAAATTGTTTATCATCATGCTGGTACTCGGCCTGCCAGCTTCTATTATTGGTTCACTCATGCACTGGCCGACCGTTCTTATGTTTGTCATCTACTGTTTGACGATCATCGCTTTGGCAAGCTTCATGGGCAGGGCGACAGAGAGCCTGACGATTGTAGCCGGCCCAAGGATCGGCGGTCTGCTCAATGCAACATTCGGGAATGCGGTGGAGCTGATTATTTCCATCTTCTCGCTTAAGGCGGGTTTAGTCGGTGTTGTTCTTGCCTCTTTGACAGGTTCGGTTGTCGGAAACCTGCTGCTCGTCCTAGGAGCTTCATTCCTTTTCGGCGGGTTTAAATTTAAAAGACAAAAATTCAATGTTTTTGATGCAAGGCACAATTCCGGCTTGCTGATGTTTGCTGTCATCGTCGCTTTCATTATTCCGGAAATGTTCACGCAAAGGATGAGCGATGCCCATACAATCAGTTTAAGTGTAGGGGTTTCGATTATTATGATCATCCTCTATCTTCTTGCACTGTTTTTTAAGCTTGTCACTCACCGAGGAGTATATCAGACCGGCGAGAACACCGCTGCTGAAGAGGAAACACCAGAGTGGGGGAAAGGAAAGGCGATTACCATCCTTGCCCTCGCTACGCTTGCTGTTGCATACGTATCAGAAAGGCTCGTTCATACGTTTGAGGCGGTTGGTGAATCCTTCGGCTGGAGTGAACTGTTCATTGGGGTTATCATCGTGGCCATTGTCGGCAATGCGGCGGAGCATGCTTCCGCTATCCTGATGGCGATGAAGAACAAAATGGATGTGGCCGTCGAAATTGCAGTCGGATCGACCTTACAGGTGGCGATGTTTGTCGCTCCTCTCCTTGTCATCATCTCACTGTTTTTCCCGACGTCAATGCCGCTCGTCTTCTCCATCCCGGAGATCGTATCGATGGCAACTGCCGTGCTGCTGACAATCGTGCTGATGAACGATGGAGAATCGAACTGGTTTGAGGGGGCGGTACTACTCGCTGCCTACCTGATCATGGGCATCGGCTTTTATTTGCTGTAGTACGGATAAATCGGAGCGCTTCGGAAAAAATAAGGACACAAAAGACGGGCAGATCCGTCACTGAAGAAGGGAGTCACAACTATGAAACGGCATCTTCGTGTCCTGTATGTTTTCCTGGCGCTCGTTATTGCCGCCGGCATAGCGCCTGCTGCTTTGGCCAAAGAAAAGCCGGCAGGCATCCCATTGCCGGCATCTGTTATTTCCATCGGAAAAGAAAATACGTATACCCAGTCAGATTCGGATATATCGTTCCTGCAGCCAAGCGAATTCACAAAGGAATTGCTTGAGTCCGCCTCTGAAAAAATTGATAATCCCCGTTTAATCAAAATGCTCAATGAATCGGCAGTCAACCAATCTCCGCTTTCAATCGGCGTTCGGGCCACGATTTATCTTGGCGAATGGCCGCTTCATTATACGTCTCGGGAAACAGTCCCGAATTGGCAATACCAGAAAATCAATACGAACTTTTTTGACAACAGAGGCGGCGATCGCCATCATCAAATTCACTACGTGCAAGAAGCCCAAAAGACCGTTAAAGGTGCACTGACAGCCGATGTCGGGCAGTCTGAAGATGTCGCAAAAATGATGCTACTGTCGGCAATGGAGAAAACAAAACTTCCGCTCACCTTCAAAACAACGATTGGCGGGGGAACGAAACATCATCAAGTTTACAACATTCCGCCAAAACAACTCGGCTATTTATATGCCTATGCACCGGCAGTCCGGGAAAACGGTGAGGTCACCTATGGAGAAGTCTTTTTGGTCATGAAAGGCATGAAGCGCCAGCTTGCGGTCAAAAATGTGGTCACCAAACCGATCGGCGCCTGGATACCCATCCACAATCATTTGAACTTCTCCTTTAAAGGAGCGAAGTGAGATGAAGAAAACCTTCATGGCAACAATCGTTGCATTGCTTATGCTGGCCATGCCGATCGCCGGTTATGCCGTCTCAAATACACCGGTACATTGGGGGTTCAAAAAAGGAAGCAACGGCGAACAGGGGGATGCCGGTGCAGCATATGAAGCGCTGCTTGATAAATACGATGCTTTTTATAAAGGCAGCGCCGATCAGAAGATTTTGTATCTGACCTTCGACAATGGATATGAGAATGGCTATACGGGAAAATTTTTGGACATCCTCAAACAGGAAAAAGTTCCCGCAGCTTTCTTCGTCACCGGCCATTATTTGAAAAGCGAACCCGAGTTGACAAAGCGGATGGCAGCAGAAGGGCATCTTATCGGAAACCACTCGTGGAGCCATCCGGATATGACAAGAATAAGCGACGAACAGATCCGGAAAGAGCTTGCCCAAGTGAAAGAGCTGGCAGAATCTCTTACTGGCCAGAGAGGCATGCAGTTTTTACGCCCGCCAAGAGGAATCCTGAGCGAGCGGTCGATGAAAATTGCCCGGGAGGAGGGCTACTACCATGTCCTTTGGTCCCTTGCCTTCAAGGACTGGCAAACCGACAAGCAAAAGGGCTGGAAATACGCCTATGACAACATCATGGCTCAAGCTCACCCCGGAGCGATCATGCTTCTGCATACCGTTTCAAAGGACAATGCGGATGCTCTCGAAACGGTCATCAAGGATTTGAAAAAACAAGGGTATGTATTTAAAAGCCTTGACGATTATTTGCTGAAGGAAAAAGCGGACAGTCCGCTCCTATCATTGTAGAGAATGGACCAGGTTCAATAAGCCTGGTCTTTTTTATTGAAAAACAGCGGAACCCCGTGAGGATATGGTATAATGAGCGTGATTTTTTAACGGGGGAGAGATGCATGTGTGGCAAGAACGAATCATGGTAGACGGCCCGTATAATTTTGATCTGGCCTTAAGCCGAATGGCTATCGATCCATTAAACATCCTTGATGCAGCGGTACGCTCCGTCAAGATACCGATTTACGGGGAAAGGCCGGAAGTGGCAACGGTGCAGGCTATCGGCACTACGGCAGAGCCCGCTTTTTTCGTCAGCGGCCAGAGCGAGGCTACAAAGGACAAGGTCATTCGGGAAGTCAGCCGGATTTTTCAGTGGGACATGCCTCTCTCCTCGATCGACGAACATTTTCGCCAAACTGCATTGCAAGCCATCTTTGAACAGCATCGGGGCACCCCAATAGTGCTCGACTTTTCGCCCTATTGTACGCTGATCAAGTCGATTATCCACCAGCAGGTCAACATGAAATTTGCCATCGCCTTAACCGAAACATTTGTCCGCAAATTCGGTTTTGAAGTCGATGGTGTACCATTTTATCCGCTGCCTGAGACCGTTGCTGCGCTGGAGCCGGAACAGCTCCGGGAAATGAAATTCAGCCAGCGCAAGGCGGAATACCTGATCGGACTCGGCAAGCTGTTGTCGAGCGGCGATTTAAATCTTGAGGAATTGGCAAAGCTTGAAGATCAGGATGTGATCAAAAGGCTTGTCAAAATACGCGGGATCGGACCGTGGACGGCACAGAGCTTTTTGCTCTTTGGACTTGGCCGCCAGAACCTTTTTCCTGCGGCAGATATCGGCATTCAAAATGCACTGAAAAAGCTGTTCAATCTGGACCGAAAACCCACGATAGAAGAGATGGAACAATACAGTGCTGAATGGCAGCCCTATTTAAGCTATGCCTCCCTTTATTTGTGGAGAAGCATAGAACCTACGGAGTGATAGCAATGAACAAACCTATAGATGAAATCATTAAGCCGAAACAGCGTTTTCCGTTGACAATCAAGCGACTTGGAATCAACGGGGAAGGCGTCGGCTATTTTAAGAAGAAGGTCGTATTCGTGCCGGGCGCGCTTCCAGGCGAGGAAGTAGTCGTCGAGGCGGTGAAAGTTCAGCCAAAATTCACCGAAGCGGTCGTCAAAAAGATTCGCAAGAAGTCCCCTCACCGCGTCCAGCCTCTCTGCCCGGTCTATGACCAGTGCGGTGGCTGCCAGCTGCAGCATCTGCGCTATGACCAGCAGCTGAAGGAGAAAAGGGACATACTCATTCAATCCCTGGAGCGACACACGAAATTCGATATTGGAAAAATGGACATCCGCGACACGATTGGAATGGACAACCCATGGAACTACCGCAATAAAAGCCAGTTCCAATTGCGCGAGGTGAACGGCAAGCAGGTGGCAGGGCTCTTCAGCATGAATTCGCACCGCCTGATCGATGTGCCAGACTGCATTGTCCAGCAACCTGAGACAAACCGTGTTAACCAGGAGGTAAGAAAAATCCTCCAAGACCTAAACGTACCGGCCTATAATGAAAAAACAAAACGGGGCCTTGTGAAGAATATCGTCACGAGGGTCGGCGTCCAGTCCGGAGAAGTTCAGGTCGTTCTTGTCACGACAGCAAAGAAACTTCCGAAGAAGGAACTGATCGCTTCCGAAATTCAAAAACGAATCCCGGAAGTCGCATCAGTCATGCAAAATGTGAACCCGAAACAGACGTCTCTTATTTTCGGGGACGAGACAATTCATATTGCCGGAAAAGAGTTCATTGACGAAGAGCTCGACGGCTTTCAATACGAACTGTCAGCACGCGCCTTTTTCCAGCTGAACCCGGAGCAGACGGTAAAATTGTACAACGAAGTGAAAAAAGCGGCAGCCCTGACGGGCAAGGAAAAAATCGCTGACGCGTACTGCGGCGTTGGCACGATCGGACTGTGGCTAGCAGACGGCGCCGCCGAAATCCGCGGCATGGACATCATCCCGGAAGCAATCGCCGATGCAAAAAAGAATGCGAAAAAGCACGGCTATCCGAATGCCGTCTACGTGACCGGAAAAGCAGAAACAATCCTGCCGAAATGGGAAAAAGAAGGCTGGCACCCCGACATCATCATCGTCGACCCGCCAAGAACCGGCTGCGACCCGCAATTCCTGCAAACCGTCATGAAAATCAAACCGAAAAAATTCATCTACGTCTCCTGCAACCCATCCACGCTTGCCAAAGACCTGCAGGCAATCAGCCGGCTGTACAAAGTCGAGTACATCCAGCCGGTGGACATGTTCCCGCAGACCGCCCATGTTGAGAGTGTGGCGCAGATAGTTTTAAAAAATGATTGAGGGGGATTACAACCCCCTCAACTTACAGTAAGTCTTAACCTCTTTGCAATTTAGTTATATCGACGAAACAAAGCAACATCTCGGATGTTACCTTATTTTAAATGTAATAACTCTTTAAGTTGTTCATAGATGGCAGAGAATCTGGTTGTTTCGGACCTTTCTGCCATCTTCTTTTTTATGGCTGTTCTTTCTAGCTTTAATAGCTGCAGCTTTTAGTACAAAGTCATCATTATGGTGTCTAATCCAGTTTTATAAAGTATCTGATCTCTTCATTATCTATATAGAATCCAACAGATTTGTATAGAGATAAGGCTGATTTGTTTGTGGTTTTTACCATAAGTTTAGCGTTTTGCAGCTGATTTGATTTGAGATAGCGTAAAGCCTCCGTAAGCAAGTACTTTGCAATGCCGCGTTTCCGCCATTTTTCTCGAACAAAGACATCCTCTATAACACCATGGTATTCTTCTTTCCATGCCATTAGCCCGCCGGCAATTGCGTCTGTATGGCGGACAACGATGGACGTCCATAGCTTGTTATTCATGTACTCAGTTAACCGATTAAGTCCTAATGGTTCGTCAGGCCAAATTTCATTTTCAACTTCCAGGTACTCTTCTTGCTCCCGCGCAGACTCCATCTTCCAATAAGAAAGTTGAAACTCCTCTTGCAGCTTTATTTTAGGAATCGGTTCATTTAAGTCCCGGTCCATGGAATATAAACTATGCAAATGGCGGTATCCTTTTTGGATGAAGAATTGATTATTTGCTGTTTCATCCGAATCGTTACCAACACAAAGTATGGTTCCAAATTCTTTCGGTAAAGTTTCCTTTAATTGTTTTGCTCTTATGAAAAGATAACGATAGACGCTGTCGAGCAATGCAATGTCATTTTCTCTTTCAGGAACGGTTTTCAGGTTGATGTATATGGAGTGATTGTTCTCTTTTGGTCGCCCGGGAGGCACAACATTAACAATGCTGACTTGCCCCTTAGCGATCATTTTCCCATCATCAAATGCGCAATATACGTTACACCAATTTTCTTCGTCCCCAACCCACCAAAATACGGCATTTTCTTTTGCGGTTACGGATCGATACAGCTCCCCAAGCAAAGGCATGTCTTCATTTTCAAAATTCCGTATGAAAATATTGGTTGATGATTGATTCAAAATATTACCCCTCTCAATGATAGGAAAGTACGCGGTTTGGAGTGCTTTGCGAAGTCCCCATAATAAATTTCCTCTCAGGAGAATGACTATTCAGACAGTAGCGCAACTTATGGCTTCAATGATCATTTGCTACGAAATAACTTTCCCTCCGCAATATCAAGTATAGTAGTATTGAAAAGAGAACAATCTGGAATACACAACAAAGACTGCAAGGATGGAAAGACTTAGATAACTGAAAAAGGAATAAAAATGCACGACTTTTTTGAAGAAATGTATCCAAGAGAATAATGCATTTTGAAATACACCGCATGTATACACGGCATCTATGATAACCCGCTCCATTTTATTATATGGGATAATAGTGGATGGATGGACATCTGAATTTCACTCATTTAATGTAATGGAAGTGAACGGCATGTGTATAGGTAGTTAGGTATCCACTAATTTGTCAAAGGAAGTGAACCTGTGTCAAAAATCATTATCATAGAAGATACTGAAAAGATAAGAGAGGAACTTAAAACCTTTTTAATCAGATATGGGTATGAGGCTGTTGCGCCAATAAATTTCGAAAATATTATTAAAGATACTCTTAGGGAAGAACCTGATCTAATACTTTTAGACATTAACCTGCCGATATATGATGGATACTATATTTGCAGGGAAATAAGGAAAAACTCCGATGTACCGATAATCGTAGTTACGAGCAGGGATAATGAGATGGATGAACTGATGAGTATTAATTTAGGTGCGGATGACTTTATTACAAAACCATATAATACTCAAATTCTATTGGCACGGATAGAAACCATACTACGGAGAGTTCAAGGACCCGGCATGCGGGATATACTTGTTTATAATGATTTAACGCTTAATTTATCCAATGGTTCTGTAACCTATAAAGGAAAAACGGCAGAGCTGACGAAAAATGAAATCAAAATACTTTCTTGCTTATATAAAAACAAAGGAAAAATCGTGTCAAGGGACGATCTAATGGACTTTATGTGGAACTCCGATATCTTTGTGGATGATAATAACTTATCTGTTAATGTGACAAGATTAAGAAAAAAACTTGAGGGTTTAGGGATGAAGAAAAACATCGAAACAAGACGCGGATTAGGATATATACTTCCATGAATATAAAAGAGTATGTAAAAGACAGAACAGTATTCCTGTTGATCAATTTTGTCTTTTTCATCATCCTTTGCGCTATCCTGTTACTCATAAACGTGAACAGCAAAATCATTCTCCTGATTTTCTGTATTTGGTTTTTCCCCATCCTTACTTATATGATGATAGAATTTGTCAAACAGAAAATATTATATGGCGAGTTAAACAGCATCATGGACAATTTGGATAAAAAGTATCTGTTAACCGAAATTATGAAAGAGCCTGACAATCTAGAAGGTAAGCATTTATATGATGTATTGCGACAGACAAATAAGGACATGCATGAGCATGTAAAAAGTTATAGAGATCGGGAAAATGAGTATAGAGAATATATAGAGACGTGGGTGCATGAGATAAAGACTCCGATTGCATCGACTCGATTAATAATAGAAAATAATCAAAATGACATTACTCGGAATATTAAAGATGAAATAAAGAAAATTGAAGAATATATAGAGCAGGTCCTATATTATTCAAGAAGTAATAATGTCAGCAAGGATTATCTTATTAAAGAGGTCTTTTTAGTTGACCTTGTCAGAAGTGTTATTAAGAGAAATTCGAGAGACTTTATTAGCAAAGGGATCACTATCGATATTGAAGCGGTAGAAGGCACGGTGTATAGTGATGCGAAATGGCTGGAATTTATAATGAATCAACTGATTGGAAATGCGATTAAATATAACAGGGAACGTGATGGAAGGGTAATCATCAGCACGATTAGAAATGAAAACAATATCGTACTCTCCATAGAAGATAATGGTATCGGTATTATAGATAAGGATCTAAATAGGGTTTTTGAAAAAGGCTTTACTGGAGAAAATGGCCGAAAGTTTGGAGGATCTACCGGCATAGGACTTTACTTATGCAAAAAACTTGCGGAGCAGCTTGGTTTAGGACTTACGTTATTATCAGAAACTGGAGAAGGGACAACGGTTAGTATAATTTTCCCATTAGGTAGTGTTAACTTCATGCACGAATAATAATGGATTTATGGCTATTGTACTCTGCAGTAGCTGTAAATCCATTTTTTATTTGTTATCTTGCAAAAATGTAACTTTAATAACAGCGAAACAAATATGTGATCTATGGACCCACTGATAAAATAATCACAAATAATACATTTGGGAGGAATCAAAATTGAAAAAATTGGAGTCGAAAAAGGTATTAACCTCAATGCTGGTAGTCATTCTTTTATTAGTGGGAGCTTACTTTTGTGACTGCTAAACTAAAGTTAACAGTTCTTGCTAAACAGGAATAAACACTCTTCTATCAAATATCACTCCTGTTAAGTTATGCTTGTGCTTCAAGATAACTTAGCTGGGGGCTTGGAGAGATGGAGAAGATATTATTG
>NZ_JBWBKF010000075.1:0-1994 GCF_057657925.1 Lederbergia sp. B243.17 | reverse complement strand
GGCCGTGAACTTACGTAAGTTTACGGCCCATACAGCAAGCGGATCCTAAATTTATAAATAACAAAAAGAGAAAGGTGAAATTGACTCGCTCAATTTCACCTTTCTCTTGGTTAGAGACTAGTTATGTCCCAGCCTCTTTTTTCATGGGCTTACACGCTTTTCCTCCGGTAAAAATACCAACATTGGTTCAGCAGTTTAATCTGATAGCGGTCTTTTTCCTGAAAGGCTTTCATCATCTGGTTTTTAAACCACACAGGCATATCAAAACCTCCTATGGGATCCCGTTCTTTTAGTAACCTATGTTAAAATAAGTTGTCACGTGTTTAGGAAAGGGGAAGCGGGTGAAAGAATGACAAACGAAGAACTGCAGACGATAACAGAACACATATCAGCCACTTTATTCGGCAAACCGTTTCGCCATAAGGCGTTTTTCAACCCCCGCCTCAGAACGACCGGAGGCAGGTATATGCTAGCAAGCCACAATATAGAAGTAAATCGTAAATATTATGAAGAGCATGGCCTCGCCGAACTTGAGGGGATCATCAAACATGAACTCTGCCATTACCACCTTCATATTGAAGGAAAAGGCTATAAGCATAGGGATGCCGATTTTCGTAAGCTTCTCGCTGAAACCGGATCACCGAGACATTGCACACCTCTCGTTGCACAAGCTTCACAAAAGCCGGTCTACTTTCGGCACTACCAATGCCAAAGCTGCGGACAGCGCTACAAGCGGAAACGGCGTGTCGATCTAAGCCGCTACTCATGTGGAAGATGCCGGGGAAAGCTGAAGGAAATTGCAGAAGGATAGGGCGGAAAAACTTTTTTAGAAAAAAGTTTTAAGAAGTATTGACATAGAGACCGTATGTCCTTATAATCGTAAGAGTCAGTTGATCCGCAGTAGCTCAGTGGTAGAGCTATCGGCTGTTAACCGATCGGTCGTAGGTTCGAATCCTACCTGCGGAGTTAGTAAACTTTCATATGGGGAAGTACTCAAGAGGCTGAAGAGGCGCCCCTGCTAAGGGTGTAGGTCGCGTAAGCGGCGCGAGGGTTCAAATCCCTCCTTCTCCGCCATATTATTTTTAGGCCCCTTGGTCAAGCGGTTAAGACACCGCCCTTTCACGGCGGTAACACGGGTTCGAATCCCGTAGGGGTCATCGCTCTTTTGAGAGCAGCAGTTTTTATAAAGAAAAGGTCCCGTGGTGTAGCGGTTAACATGCCTGCCTGTCACGCAGGAGATCGCCGGTTCGATCCCGGTCGGGACCGCCATTTCCAAATCTTACTTCTTGCGAAGTTAAGAGAGGATATGGTAGAATAAGAAAGCTCGAGAGGTTATGCCTCAGAGACTAATCACATGCGGATGTGGCGGAATTGGCAGACGCGCTAGAATCAGGATCTAGTGCCGCGAGGCGTGGGGGTTCGAGTCCCTTCATCCGCACCAAAAAAACTGTTGACAAACAACAGTGCAAGTGATACAATAGTTTTTGTCGTTTTAAATCAAATGCGGTCGTGGCGGAATCGGCAGACGCGCTAGGTTGAGGGCCTAGTGGTAGCAATACCGTGGAGGTTCAAGTCCTCTCGGCCGCACCATAATATTATATTAATGCGCCCGTAGCTCAATTGGATAGAGCGTTTGACTACGGATCAAGAGGTTAGGGGTTCGACTCCTCTCGGGCGCGCCATTTTACGGGAAGTAGCTCAGCTTGGTAGAGCACTTGGTTTGGGACCAAGGGGTCGCAGGTTCGAATCCTGTCTTCCCGACCAGCAGAACGTCAAGTGCGGGTGTAGTTTAGTGGTAAAACCTCAGCCTTCCAAGCTGATGATGAGGGTTCGATTCCCTTCACCCGCTCCAAAATTTGTTCCTTGAAAACTGAACGAAACAAACGTCAATGATTTACTTTTAAGCAAGACCAGCAAATGAGCTAACAAACTTTAATGAGAGTTTGATCCTGGCTCAGGACGAACGCTGGCGGCGTGCCTAATACATGCAAGTC
>NZ_JBWBKF010000074.1:0-518 GCF_057657925.1 Lederbergia sp. B243.17 | reverse complement strand
TAGAAAAGCGAAGGACGCCGTTTAGCGACGTACGGATTGGAGGGATTCTGACGAGATAAAGGAAACACGGTGACGAAGGAGCCGATGTTGACTTATCGTAGGAAGAATCCTGAAATCCGCTAGTCGCTGGCGCACGCAGCTGGACAATAGAATAGTGGAGGCGGCTTGCTCAGCTGCGACAAGCATAAGACGAAAACAGGAGAAGGCGCTCTTTGCCTTCAGCTGTTTTTGGCTTATGACCTCGAGCAGCTAGCCGCCGGAACTGGACAACGAAAAGCGAAGGGCGCCTGCATATCGGCGACAAGCGCTGGAGGAATAGAACAGGTGGGTGCTTTTCCAACCCACCTGCTCTTTTTCGAAGCGACCTCGAGCCGATGCCGCACGGAGCTGGACAATAGAAAAGCGAAGGACGCCGTTTAGCGACGTACGGATTGGAGGGATTCTGACGAGATAAAGGAAACACGGTGACGAAGGAGCCGATGTTGACTTATCGTAGGAAGAATCCTGAAATCCGCTAG
>NZ_JBWBKF010000073.1:0-94241 GCF_057657925.1 Lederbergia sp. B243.17 | reverse complement strand
TGATTTGGTGTGGTAACTTAATTTTATCAGAAGTGGTCCTTATCTTTTATGAAAAATAATGAAAGCCGGCGAAATTTTACTCATCGTAAAATTTCGCCGGCTTTTTTCAGATTAGAGGGGGTTTTGTCCCAGCCTCTTTTCTTTTGAACGGATGGACTGTCAGTGAACGAGCGGGCCGTTTCTCGCTGCGAGATAAAAGATCCCCCCGCTTAAAACCTCAATATTGATAGACGGCTCATACTGGTCTTTCAACCCGGCAAGCTCATTCTCATAGGAAGGGGGGAGGGCGTCCCCGCCGGCATCGGAATAAAAATGATTGAGCAGATCGATGTCTTCATTCCAGCGGGCGACCGCCTCCTCAGCCCATTGCGCGTCCTCCTGGCTTACACGGGCAGTCAGGTGGTTTTTCATTCGATTCATCCCGCTTGCGGGCTTAATGATCGGGGAAATTGTAAAGCAGTAATCCGGAAGTTTTGGCGTGAGTTCAAGTTTTTTGACGGTAGTATGGAAGTCTTCGATCATTGCCCCAGTCAGCAGATTCAATCCGATTGACAGAAGAACATCCCGCTTCACATCGCAAATATAGGAGATTTTCACATTGATGTTAAGCCACGGCTGCAGGGGAATTTGCCTCCTCGCATCAGCAGTACCGGCCGGCTTCTCATACAACCGGATATGGGCCGCCCGTTTTTTTGCTGTCCTGAACAGCTGATGGAGCCGCGGAGCGCCGAAATGAATCCTTTCTCCTTTCAGCTCTTCGGGCGCTTTTTCCGCGTCGGTAATAAAGGTGATTTGCATCGGATTCGGCACACCGCCCGTTTTTTCGAGATAGGACCAGTAGAAGGGGCGGTTCATCAGCTCCTTGTCCATCTCGATATTGAGCTGGACTGACAGATAGCCGTCCTTGTTTTCGATGATTGTGCAGTCATTCGCGGTGAAAAACCGTTCAAGATATTGATGAACTTCGTTCGCCTGCATCCGCTTCCCCTCCTTTTGCCATCGTGTCGGCGAACTGGACAAGCGAGGACAGGTTTTCCATCTTGATCGCCATCTCGCCCTCTGTCCGGGAATCGATGAAAATGTCTTTCATGTAGTCCTCGATATTTTTACAATCAAGCTTCGCCAAAATATCATCAAGCTCGCCGACGACCCGTTCGAACAAGCGGATCTTCTCATACAGCAGCTTCAGCACATGCTCTTCGACGGTATCCTTGATTGCGAAGTTGTAAATATGGACATCTTGCTCCTGGCCGAGCCTGTGGACGCGCCCGATCCGCTGTTCAAGCCGCATCGGATTCCACGGAAGATCGAAGTTGATGACATGGCTGCAAAACTGCAGGTTGATTCCCTCGCCGCCCGCCTCTGTCGCAATCAGCACCTGGGCATGGGATTTGAACAGCTCCCGCATCCAGTCCTTCTTCCCGCGCTTGAAGCCGCCGCGAAACGGGACGGATTTGATCCCGTGCTGTTGGAGGAACCACTGGAGGTAGAGCTGGGTCGCCCGGTACTCGGTGAAAATGATCACCTTGTCGTCGATCTCCTTGATCAGCTCCAGCGCTTTTTCCGCCTTAGAGTTTCGGGTCGAGGCATCGATTTTGTCCTTCACCTCATGCAGCTTGCTCTTGTAGTCGTCGCTCGGGTTTTCCTGTTTTTTGTACATATTGTTCAGTGTGTAGAAAACGGCTTCCCTGCTTGAACATGCTTCCCGTTTTAACGTGAGCAGTGAGAAGCCGGCTGAAGCGAATTCAGGCAGAGAAAAACGCAAGTCTTCGATCGAATCATACAACGCCCGCTCCTCCGGCGTAAATTCGATCGGTACGGTTTTGACGACCCTGCTCGTCCATTCGATCCCGGTATCCCCCCTGCGGTTGCGGATCATCACTTTATTGACGAGGCTGCGCAGATGTTCATCCTCCTGGACAGTCAGCTTCCGGTTTTTGTACCGCTCGACAAACCCGCTCTCACTGCCAAGATGTCCCGGCTTTAGCAGGGAGACAAGATGGAAAATCTCTTCGATCCGGTTTTGGATAGGAGTTGCGGTCAGAAGCAGGCAGAATTTCTTTTTTAGCGACTGGACGAATTCATAGTTTTTCGTTTTGTGATTTTTGAGTTTATGGGCTTCGTCGATAATAATCAGGTCGTAATCCTGCTGTTCAATAATCTCGCGGTGCGGACTTCTTTTCGCCGTGTCAATCGAGGAAACGATACAGTCATATTGCTCCCACATATAGCTTTTCCGCTGGGCGGCGGCGGGAATATGGAACTTCCCGTTCAATTCGGCCGTCCATTGGGAGACGAGCGAGGCGGGTGTGAGAATCAATGTTTTTTTGACGAGCCCGCGGATCATGTATTCTTTCAGGATCAGTCCGGCTTCGATCGTTTTGCCGAGCCCGACCTCATCGGCGAGGATCGCCTTGCCGTTCATATTTTCGATCACCTGCCTGGCTGTTTCCAGCTGGTGCGGCAGCGGGGTGAGCCCGGGCAGGTGGGCAGGCGCCACAAGCCCCTTAAATTCTGGTATGCTCAAATGCTCCTCCGCCTGCCAGGTCAAGTCAAACAGGAGCGGATCCGCCCAGGGACCGTCCTTCTCAAGCCGAACTAAAAATTCCTTTTCCCACGTGTCATCAAAGTTGATGGTGACGGACATGTAAACCCCTCCAAACGAATCTGGGAAAATCATTGCCGTAAAATGAAAACAATGATACGATGTAGTTGAAATTATGTGAAAAAATGATAAGCACGGAGATTGCGTTCCACCATTATCATGTCCAATTATCATTATAAATATTGGCGAATGAAGGCAAGGGGAGAGACTGCAGATGCAGCGCCGAAGGAGCAAGCAATGAAATTGTGAATCTCTCAGGCAAAAAGACTCTTGTTTGACGCAACTCTGGAGAGTGCCGGCCTATAGGCCCGGCCACCAAAGAGGAAAGCCGTTTTTCGGTCAAACTTTCAGGTGACAGGACAGAGGAACCCGCTATAGGGGTTCTTCTGTCCTTTTTTCGTGCCAGAAAAAGGGAAACCGATAAAAAAAGAGGGGGAATAGAGATGTCGGAACTGAAAAGAACACCGCTATATCCGCTATATCAGGAGCAGGGGGCACGTACGATCGACTTCGGCGGCTGGGACCTGCCTGTCCAATTTTCGAGCATCAAGGAGGAACATGAGGCCGTCCGTACAGCTTGCGGCTTATTTGATGTGTCACATATGGGTGAAATCTTAGTGAAGGGCCAGGACAGCCTGCCTTTTCTGCAAAAAGTGATGACCAATGACTTGTCCAAACTCCAGCCCGGCAGCGCCCAGTATACGGCGATGTGCTATGAAAACGGCGGGACAGTGGATGATCTGCTTACATACATGCTCCACGACGGCTCGTATTTGCTCGTCGTCAATGCAGCAAATATCGAAAAGGACTTTGCCTGGCTCGAAAAACATGCATCAGGCGATGTGACACTTGAGAACAAATCGTCGGAGTACGCGCTGCTTGCCCTTCAAGGGCCGAAAGCTGCGGAGGTCCTCCAGCCTCTCGTTACAAACGCGAACGTCGGGGAACTGAAATTCTTTAAATTTATTGAAGATGCCGAGATTGCCGGAAAACAGGTACTCTTGTCGCGGACCGGCTACACGGGGGAGGACGGGTTTGAGCTGTATTGCCGCCCGGATGATGCATCCGACCTGTGGAAAAGCCTGCTTGAAGCCGGCAAGGATGAGGGCCTTCTGCCATGCGGGCTTGGAGCGAGGGATACTCTCCGGTTCGAAGCGGCTCTTGCCTTGTACGGCCAGGAGCTGGATGAGAACATTACTCCGCTCGAGGCCGGACTCGGTTTTGCTGTTAAGTTGAACAAGACGGAGGATTTTTTCGGCAAGGAAGCACTTAAAAAACAGAAGGAAGAAGGCGTGCTGCGCAAGAGCACAGGTATCGAGATGATCGACCGCGGCATTCCGCGCACAGGCTATAAGGTGTTCAAGGGAGAAGAGGAGATCGGATTCGTCACATCCGGCACCCAGTCCCCTACAATGAAGAAAAACATCGGGCTTGCGCTGCTGAAAAAGGAATACAGCGGTCAGGGCGAAGAGATTGAAGTTGAAATCCGCGGCAAGCGGCTGAAAGCCGTGACGGTTAAGACACCGTTTTATACCCGTTCAAAATAACAGGTTGGGGGAGAGACAGAAGATGATCAAACATCGTTATTTGCCAATGACTGAACAAGACAAAAAAGAGATGCTTGAGACGATTGGCGTCGATTCGATAGAAGAATTGTTTTCCGATATACCGGAGAAAGTCCGATTCCAAGGAGACTATGCGATCAAGCCGGCCAAATCCGAATCGTCATTATTGAAGGAACTGAGCAGGCTTGCGGCCAAAAATGCCGACACGAAGCAGAACGTCAGCTTTCTCGGTGCCGGAGTCTATGACCATTACATTCCTACGATCGTAGACCATGTCATTTCCCGCTCTGAGTTTTACACGGCCTATACCCCTTATCAGCCGGAGATTTCACAGGGCGAGCTGCAGGCGATTTTCCAGTTCCAGACGATGATCTGCGAGCTGACCGGCATGGATGTCGCCAACTCCTCCATGTATGACGGCGGAACAGCCCTTGCCGAAGCGGCGATGCTTGCATGCGGCCACACAAAGCGGAAGAAAATCCTTGTGTCTCAGACGGTCCATCCTGAATCCCGCGAAGTGCTGAAAACCTATGCAAAAGGCCAGTATATCGAAGTGGTGGAAATTCCTTTCAAGGACGGAGTGACAGACCTGGAACAGCTCGCTGAAGCAGTTGACGTAGAAACTGCGGGTGTCATCGTCCAATATCCGAACTTCCTCGGTGCAATCGAGCCGCTGAAAGAGATTGAGGAGCTTGTTCACGCCCAGAAAGGCCTATTCGTCGTATCGAGCAATCCGCTCGCTCTAGGCGCGTTGAAGCCGCCTGGAGAATTTGGCGCGGATATCGTTGTCGGCGATGCCCAGCCATTTGGCATTCCGGCTGCGTTCGGCGGACCGCACTGTGGTTATTTTGCCGTCACAACGAAACTGATGCGGAAGGTGCCGGGACGGCTCGTCGGCGAAACGACAGACGAAGAAGGCAGAAGAGGGTTCGTCCTTACGCTCCAAGCCCGCGAGCAGCACATCCGCCGCGATAAGGCAACTTCGAATATCTGCTCCAACCAGGCGTTGAACGCATTGGCCGCTTCGGTCGCAATGGCAGCCTTGGGGAAAAAGGGCGTCAAAGAAATGGCGATCCAAAACATCCGGAAAGCCCATTATGCGAAAAAGGCAATGAAAGAGAACGGGGTGAAGGTCGTGTTCGACGGCTCCCATTTCAATGAATTTGTAGTCAAGCTTGGCCGCCCGGTTGAGGAAATGAACGAAAAGCTGCTGAAAAAAGGCATCATCGGCGGCTATGACCTTGGCCGCGACTATCCGGAGCTTGCAGGACATATGCTCATCGCTGTAACAGAACTGCGAACGAAGGAAGAAATCGACGAGTTTAGCAGAGAATTGGGGGATCGCCATGAGTAAAGAGACATTGCCGCTACTATTTGAAATTTCAACTCCCGGCCGGATCGGCTACAGCCTGCCGGAAATGGATGTGCCGGAAGTAGATCTTTCGGATTGCATTCCGGAAGGCTACCTGCGCGATATCGAACCTGATCTGCCCGAAGTATCGGAGCTGGACCTGATGCGCCACTTCACCGAATTGTCGACACATAACCATGGCGTCGATTCGGGATTTTATCCGCTCGGTTCCTGTACGATGAAATACAATCCGAAAATCAATGAATCGGTCGCCAGATTCCCGGGCTTTGCTCATATTCACCCGCTCCAGCCGGCTTCATCCGTCCAGGGAGCGCTTGAATTGATGTACGACCTCCAGCAGCATCTGAAGGAAATTACCGGCATGGACGAGGTAACACTGCAGCCGGCAGCAGGCGCCCACGGCGAATGGACCGGATTGATGATGATCCGTGCTTTCCATGAGGCGAACGGGGACACCGGCCGGACAAAAGTGATCGTCCCGGACTCCGCACACGGAACGAACCCAGCTTCGGCCACAGTCGCAGGCTTTGAGACCGTCACGGTCCGCTCGGGCGAGGACGGACTTGTCGACCTTGAGCATCTCCGGGAACTGGTCGGTTCTGACACGGCAGCGCTGATGCTGACCAACCCGAACACGCTCGGACTGTTCGAGGAGCAGATTTTGGAAATGGCAGAAATCGTCCACCAAGCAGGCGGAAAGCTGTACTATGACGGCGCCAATCTGAATGCAGTCATGTCAAAGGCACGTCCAGGGGACATGGGCTTTGACGTAGTCCACCTTAATTTGCATAAAACATTCACAGGCCCACACGGCGGCGGCGGCCCGGGATCAGGCCCTGTAGGCGTCAAAAAAGACTTGATCCCATTTTTGCCAAAACCGGTCATCGAAAAATCGGGCGACGAATATGTCATTAATTACGATCGACCTCAGTCGATCGGCCGTGTGAAGCCGTATTACGGTAACTTCGGCATCAACGTTCGCGCTTACACGTACATTCGTTCCATGGGTCCGGACGGCTTGCGTGCCGTCACCGAATACGCTGTGCTGAACGCGAATTACATGATGCGGAAGCTGGCTCCGTATTTTGATCTGCCATATGACCGCCATTGCAAGCATGAATTTGTTTTGAGCGGCAAGCGGCAGAAAAAATTGGGAGTACGGACGCTCGACATCGCCAAAAGACTGCTCGACTTCGGCTACCATCCGCCGACCATCTACTTCCCGCTCAATGTTGAGGAATGCATGATGTTTGAGCCGACCGAAACCGAGTCGAAAGAAACGCTCGACGCCTTCATCGACGCGATGATCCAGATTGCGAAAGAAACGGAGGAAAACCCGGAAATCGTCCAGGAAGCCCCGCATACGACGCTCATCAAACGTCTCGATGAAACAAAAGCGGCGAGAAAGCCGGTCCTTCGCTATAAGAAAGAAGAATAGAAGCAGCCAAAGCACACAGAAATCTTTCTGTGTGCTTTTTTTAATAAATATTTATCGAAATTCGATAAAAAATATGCTAAAATCAATTGAACAATCCGATTAGTGAGGTGCAATATGAAGCGTGAAACACTTTTTTTGAAATTGGCGCTAGTTCTGATGGCTCTGCCGATTCTTGCCTTGTGCATCTTTATCGTGCCGATGGTTGCAAAAGAAGCAGCGGAATATTTTCTGAAGTCCACGTTTTGGCGATACCCTGTTTTGGCAGGCGTCTATGTATCGGCTGCTGCTTATTTCACAGCGCTCTATCAGGCATTTATACTGTTAACGTTGATTGACAAAAACGAAGCCTTCTCCGATTTTTCCGTAAAAGCCCTGAAAAGGATCAAATACTGTGCGATTACAATCAGTGCTGTGTATGCGGCGGGGCTGCCGCTTTTCTATATCGCGGCGGAGAATGATGACGCACCGGGCATCATCATCCTCGGCATGATCATTATCGTTGCATCACTGGTCATCGCCGTCTTTGCTGCTGTCCTCCAGAAACTATTGAAAAACGCAATCGAAATAAAAGCGGAAAACGATTTGACGGTCTGAGGTGAGAAAATGGCGATTATCATCAATATTGATGTCATGCTGGCAAAGCGGAAAATGAGCGTCACCGAGCTTTCCGAAAAGGTCGGAATCACAATGGCCAACATTTCCATTTTGAAAAACGGCAAGGCGAAGGCAATCAGGCTTTCCACTTTGGAGGCAATCTGTAAAGCGCTCGATTGCCAGCCTGGGGATCTATTGGAATACAGAGATGATGAGGAAGAATAAAGGAAGCAAAAGGAGCCGGGCATATTCTGCCAGGCTCCTTTTGCTATCAATCATTTTTTCGCTTTCACTTTTCCGGTCCATTTCTTGAAGCCGCCTTCAAGATGGCTCAGGTCCCGGTAGCCTTTTTTATAAAGCATCTGCCCTGCGCGCCCGCTGCGGAGACCGCTTTGGCAGTAGAGGTAGACCGGCTTGTCCGGACGGATTTCTTTCATCCGTGTTTTAAACTGCGAGATTGGAATGTTGCGCGCCCCAAGAATATGGCCCGCTTCATATTCATTCGCTTCCCGGACATCGATCAGCTGTGCTTTACGATAGCCCGCTCGGAATTCATCTTCCGATAAAGTCTTCAAAATTTTCTTCTGCCGGAAATAATTGTACAGGGAGAACGCCACGATGACGGCCAGTACAATCAGCAGTGAGTAAATAAATGACAATTCCCTTGCCCCTTTCTAAATATCACCCTATAATCTATTATATTCTTCTCTGGCCTCCGAATCAAAATCTTTTTAAAGCGAAAAAAATCAACAGCGAAATTTGATGAAAAAAAGATTTATTCGGCGATTTTTACCGGTGAATCTCCTTTTTCCTGTCGAATTCTTCAAGTTTCAAGTTTGACAAATTTAAAATTTGCATTCTGTTAGCACTACATATAGTGTGGGGATTAATCGAGAAAATACAATATATTGTGTTTATCCATTGATTTACCGGATATACATATGGTAACGTATCTAGGAGAGAAATAACTGATTAGCGAATGATAGAATAAAGGAGCTGGCAAGATGGCTGTCGCAACGACAAAGAACATGACACTTAATATCGAGAAATTAAATAAGGACATCGGCTTATTTAAACAAGTGCACCCGATTACGCCTGAGATGAACATCACCCATAAAGGAGTATCCAGACTGGTCATGATTGACCGCTATTCCTTTAAAGATACGGAGAAAATCACACTGCAGGCCGGGGATTTTGTTGTTTTGACGATCAAAGAAGACCCGAAATTCCCAGCCCGCGGACTTGGCTTCCTTCAATCGATCGACTGGGAAGCGGGAACGGCCGTTGTCCAGGTCGAAGAAGAATTCCGCAATGCGCTGGACAGCGATGAAGAAAGAGAAACAGGACGGATTGTAAGACCGCTCGACATCATCGAGAAACCGTTGGAAGTGTTCTACGAGCAAATCGTAAAGCGGAATGCAACGGGTCTCGCATCTGTCGAAAAGACGGAAGAAAAACGAAAAGAATGGTTTGATAAGTTTTACGCAGAACTGGCAGCGATGAACTTCGTACCGGCAGGGCGCGTATTGTACGGTGCAGGCGCAGAGACGGATGTAACGTATTTCAACTGCTACGTAATGCCGTTTGTTGCGGATTCCCGTGAAGGCATTTCTGAACATCGCAAGCAAGTGATGGAAATCATGAGCCGGGGCGGTGGAGTCGGTACGAACGGATCGACACTGCGTCCGCGCAATACATTGGCAAGAGGCGTAAATGGAAAATCATCCGGTTCTGTATCATGGCTGGACGACATTGCCAAGCTGACCCATCTTGTTGAGCAGGGCGGTTCCCGCCGCGGTGCACAAATGATCATGCTTTCATCGTGGCATCCTGACATCATCGAGTTCATCATCTCCAAGATGCAAAACCCGAGAATCCTGAAATTCCTCATCGAAAATACAAACGACGCACTGATCAAGAAACATGCGCAGGACAAGCTGAAATTCACTCCGCTTACCCAATCAGAGCAGGCGATGTACCAGGGTGTCCTTAATTATCGGAGCATTCCGGGAGCAGGCGGCTTCAGTGAGGAGATTTTCCGTGATGCCGAGGAGAAATTGGCTGAAGGTGGTACATACTCCGTCCATAATCCGGAGTTTTTAACAGGCGCGAACATTTCCGTCTGCTTGACGAAAGAGTTTATGGAAGCCGTGGAAAACGATGGCGACTACGAGCTTTGCTTCCCGGATGTGGAAAATTACACACCGGAAGAGATGAAAGCCTACAACGAAGAATGGCATAATGTCGGCGATGTCCGTGAATGGAAAGAGCTTGGCTACAAAATCCGCACATACCGGAAGATCAAGGCGAAAGAATTGTGGAACCTGATCAACATCTGTGCGACTTATTCCGCAGAACCGGGCATTTTCTTCATCGACAATGCGAATGACATGACAAATGCGAAAGCATATGGCCAAAAAGTCGTGGCAACGAACCCATGCGGAGAGCAGCCGCTTGCGCCATATTCCGTCTGCAACCTCGCAGCCGTCAACCTTGCGAAAATGGTAGACCGCAAAACAAAAGAAGTAGATTACGAGAAACTGAAAAATACCGTCAAAATCGGTGTCAGAATGCAGGACAATGTCATCGATGCGACTCCGTATTTCCTTGAAGACAACAAAAAGCAAGCGCTCGGAGAAAGACGCGTCGGACTCGGCGTTATGGGCCTTGCAGATCTATTGATCTATTGCGAAAAAGAATACGGCTCCCCTGAAGGCAATGAACTCGTTGACAAGGTGTTCGAAGCGATTGCGACAACTGCCTACAAGGAATCTGTCAAACTCGCAAAAGAGAAGGGAAGCTTCCCGTTCTTGACTGCTGAGACAGAAGAAGAAACAAACAGATTGCGTGATGCATTCACACATACTGGCTACATGGAGAAAATGCCGGAAGAGATCAAGGCGGCAATCAAGGAGCATGGAATTCGCAACTCCCATCTGCTCACAGTCGCGCCGACAGGATCGACCGGAACAATGGTAGGCTGCTCGACAGGCCTTGAGCCATACTTCTCCTTCACCTACTACAGAAGCGGACGTCTCGGCAAATTCATCGAAGTGAAAGCCGACATCGTCGAGGACTATCTGAAGGAACATCCGGGGGCAGATGCGGACAACCTGCCAAACTGGTTCGTAACAGCGATGGAACTGAAGCCTGAGGCCCATGCGGACGTCCAATGCGTCATCCAAAGATGGATCGACAGCTCCATCTCCAAAACGGTCAACGCGCCAAAAGGCTATTCCGTCGAACAGGTGGAAAATGTCTACGAGCGCCTGTACCGCGGCGGAGCAAAAGGCGGAACTGTCTACGTCGACGGCAGCCGTGACTCCCAGGTACTCACGCTGAAAGCGGAAGACAATGGATCGGAATCAGAAGAAGCGCCAAAAAAACGGGAACAACAGCCTGTTGTACTCGTTGACACAATCCAAGACCTTCGCTCCACATCGGTGACAATCGGATCCGAAATCGGCAACACTTGCCCTGTCTGCCGCAAAGGCGAAGTAAAAGAAATCGGCGGCTGCAACACATGCGACAACTGCAACGCCCAGCTGAAATGCGGATTGTAAGATCCTCACAATACAAGAAGCTGTGACTTTAATTAAAGTTTGATAACAAGTAACCTCTTCGGTATGATGACCGCAAGAGGTTACTTTTTTGTATTTCTGAAAATATAGTTATGACTTTACCTGTATCGAATTGCTGGATTACTTCATTTAGAAGGGAGTTTTATGGCAAAACGCAAACGATCATCATCAATTGAGAGGAAATTGCTGGGTGGGCTTAGACGAGGCTTTGGAGTTGATTACAAACGTTGGCTTACTATTCAATATGTACCATCACTAGCATGCTCTACTTAGTGCGTTAGACAGAAATCTAATCATTTGCTGACTAATTGTCTATGGTGTAATTGATGTCTATTCATGATTAATGACCGAAAATCATATAGGTTTGGAAGGAACATCATGGATAGCACCAATATTGGCTTTGGAAAAGATTGTTATGGTAAATGTAGAGTTCTTGTAAAAGTAACAAGCCAAAAATATCATGTATTGAATAAATGCTTTCATATTTTTGGCCCGTTTAATTTCTTTCTTGATTAAGGTGAAAAGGTGCCTTTTTAGTGGTATAAGAAGTTTATTATGGTACTAATTTTTTCCCTTTTTTATCATAGGTATTGCAATTACACCTATGATCAGACCCCAAATTATATTTGTTACAAGAATGCTTATAAGTGCCAACGGATTTGTTAAGGGACCTTGTAATTGTCCAGTTAAGATTGGCGATAATATTGCACTGAGTATAGTTGCAAATATTGCATAACTAATACCGGCAAAAACTAAAATTTGTATTGGATTATGGCTTTTATTCTTAACAACGATAATTAACCAAATCAATGAAATTAGAATGGTCATTAGCATACTTCCAAACTGTTCATTTATAAGTAAATGTATAATCCCTGTTATTTTCAGAATCGGTCTAATCAGGGCAATGACACCTAAGCTTAGAATTAACCCTATATTTTGCTTGATCACTTCTTTATTTATCATATATTTGTTCCTCCTAAAAATGATTATGTTTATTTTTTTATCTTCTTCATTTTGCCAAATGCTTTGAGATAGGTAATGCATGGCGCTAAACATTATAAATTGAAACTTGATATAGCCATCGTATATAGTAGTTGTTCGCCGTTGCACCTATGCAAATATATCGCTACCGGCCACATTGCCAGTGTTCCTTCAACCTATGAAGCAACGAAAAGTACTTGAACGGGTACCAAAATGTATTTTTTCTTTTGATTAAGTCTGTATTATGCCATAAAAATAATCCGCCCTTTATCTAATCATCCCAGTCAACTGATCACATTTTAAGATTATCAAATAAATGTTGTGAACTTATTGCAGTCCATTACGGTTTTAGTGAAATTTTCAAGAATCACTCATAGTCCATATATAATATGGAAAACAGGGAGAGGGAAGGAGATTAAGGATGGCCGAATTAATCTTACTGGTAGATGACGAAGAAAAAGTACTTGATTTTATGAGTTCCTTTTTAAAAAGTGAAGGTTTCGAAATCATCACTGCTCAATCAGGAACAGAGGCACTTGATAAAATTAAAGCGGTGAATCCATCATTAGTAGTCTTAGATTGGATGATGCCCAATATGAACGGTCTTGATGTTTGCCGTGAAATTAGAAAAAATAGTAACGTTGGAATCATTATGGTGACAGCTAAATCAGATGAATTAGACAAAATTGTGGGTCTCGAGGTAGGTGCGGATGATTATATTACAAAACCATTTTCATTAAGGGAACTATTGGCGCGAATTCGTTCTGTCTTGCGTAGGGTTGGGGTTAATCCCGAAACCACTGAAGAAAGAATAGTACGTGATGAAATCACCATTTCCGTTTCTGAGTATCGTGTATGGAAAAATAATTCGGAAATTACAATGACACCAACAGAATTCAAGCTTTTATTAACGCTTGCCGAAAAACCTGGAATTGTCTACAGCAGACTGCAATTATTAAAATCTGCCCTAGAGGACGAATTATTAAATGTTGAACGGACAGTCGATGCCCATATTAGCCGATTGAGGAAAAAAATTGAGGATAATCCATCTGAACCAAAATATATTCAAACAGTTTATGGGTTTGGATATCGTTTCGGTGATCAACCATGAGTTTTCACCGTAAGCTTTTTTTCACATTAGCTATTACAATTATTGCTATAAGTATAGTCTTTATTTTATTAACTCATTTTACAGTGAGGGGCACTATAAAAGCAGGTTTGGAGGAAACAAGAGGTCGGGAAATGATGCGTATTCATAAAAGGCTGACTACCTATTACATAGAGAATAATCACTCCTGGAAAAACGTTCAACAGTTTGATCCACTTAGGGGTATTTTCCAAGAAGGCTCAGAAATACTGGTGATGGACAGCGAAAATCATGTGGTTTTTAAAAAAGGGGAATCACCCACAAAAAAGATTGAGCATTTAGGCATAAAGAAGGAAATGGAAATTGGTGGAAAAGTTGGTCAATTTATTTATTATGACCCAGAGATGGCGGGTTTCACCAAAATTATGTTAGGGATCCCCATATCGGTTATCTTTATACTTATCATAAGCGGCTCTATACTCATTATCATTTCCCTGTTAATTGCTTATCGATTATCTAGGTGGCTAGCTTCACCACTCAGTGATTTATTGCCAGTCATCAACAGGTTAGGAAAAGGGGAGCTTGGCGCAATGGTTCCAGTGAAAACGAACGATGAATATGGAAAGATCGCTAATGCATTTAACAAAATGTCTCAGGAACTTGAGCAAGCGGAAGCAGTACGTAAGAATCTTACTGCGGATGTAGCTCATGAACTCAGAACACCACTTACCATTATCAGTGGGAAATTGGATTACTTGCAGCAGCAAGGTAAAATGATCAGACCAGAGATATTATTACCCTTGCAGGATGAAATAATTCGTCTAAATCAATTAGTAGAAGATTTACGAATGTTATCATTAGCGGAAGCGGGAAATTTACCATTACATAAAACTACGACAAATATGCTTGAGTTGGCTAATGAACTGACCAGAGCAATAGGGCCAATTGCTGAGGAAAAAGGCATTTCTATTAACATCGAAGTTAAAACAAAAAATGTTATCATATCTGTTGATATGAATCGAATGAAACAAGTTTTTCTCAATTTATTAACGAATGCTATCCGTTATACGCCAAATGAAGGAAGTATTTATTTTTGCTTAATGAATGACGATGATCAGTATTTCAAAGTGATTGTTGAAGATACCGGGGAAGGTATTGATCCCAACCACTTACCCCATCTGTTTGATAGATTCTATCGAACAGATGACGCTAGAACTAGACATAGCGGAGGTACTGGACTAGGTCTAGCCATTGCGAAACAATACGTCATTTCTCATAATGGGAAAATTGAAGTGAAAAGTGCTTTAAATGAGGGAACACAATTTATTGTGTATCTGCCTTATAATACAAATGAAATTTAAAGAAAGAAGGAGGAAAAGATTTACGTTAATTGTATTTTTCTTGCTGAATAGCATAAATGGCTTCAGACTAATGTGAAGGTTGCATAACGGGAGCTAAGTTGAAAGAATGGTTTGGCTCTGCGGCTGTTTGCATCAATGAAAAAAATGAAGTGCTTATGGTTAAAGCTTATCATTCAGATTTGTGGGCCGTTCCTTCCGGTGGCATGGAAAAAGGGGAAACGCCAGAAGAATGTTGCATACGGGAGGTAATGGAAGAGACAGGGTATGAGGCTGTTATTCTGAATAAACTCTTTATAAAAGAAATGACAATTAAAGGCATCCACGTTAAAACGTACTATTTCAAAATGAAGAAGGTTGGCGAAAGTATCGGCACCAACGACCTTGATAAGATTATTGAAGAAGTTGCTTGGAAGTCAATTTCAGATATACAGAAGATAAGACACGCCTACCCTGAAGATATAGAATTGTTGATGAAAGCCCTAAGAAACAATGTGGAGAAGGCAGAATGTGAGTGTAAAAAAAGAGAGAACTAGAATTTGTTCTCTCTTAACATCCATTCCATTAATTTTTTTCCCTCGGTGACGGTTAAAGCACCATTGGATATAGTTTTAATCATTGATATCCAGGAGGAATACAATATGACCTCTAATCCCTTTACATGAGTGGGGGAACAAAGCTCTTTAATGAATTTCAACATCCACTATAAAGAGAGGAAAAGGTTAGGGTTGGCAGCATAAATTTCCTTCGCCCTTTTCGAGCGCAGATTTTAAACTATCAAGAACACCTGACCACGCCATTTGATGCCAGTTAATGGCATCAATCCAGTCCTCAGTATTTTTAAATCCAATATGTTCAACTATTACCTTTGTAGAATGATCATCGACTGATTTGAAACTTATATTAACAATTGTTAACTCATCTTCTTTGTTCATCAATGCCTCAAATGGGTCTGGTCCTTTCCAGGTAAATTGAAGCTCTTTTTCAGTTATAAGTTTTGTGATTTTACATCCCTTCGTATTCATGCTTGTATGATTTCCAGGGATAAAATAGAGTTCGTATGCACCACCATCCCTCAATTCTACTACCGTTTCAGGAGCAAACCATTCCGAAACTCTTTCAGAGATTATCCATGCATACCACACTAAATGTAATGGTGCATTAATCGTTACCTCATTAACAATAGCCTTATCGTTTGTGGTAGTTGTCAGAAGAAACCTCTCCCTTTGTAAATGATTTCACTTAAATAATAACATTATTGAAAATATTTATAAATGTTTATTTGTTTTCAACGTAATAACAGCTCTTCTCGTAAGAAGTCGATATATTCGCTGAGGCAACGATATCCGATGCCAAGGTCGTCAAATAGGAAATCTTCTGTTCGCGTTTTTTAAGGCATCAAATTAATAGAGTATTGAATAATCTCTACATCAGAGTTGTTGTATAATTAGA
The DNA here is from genome assembly GCF_057657925.1 of Lederbergia sp. B243.17. NCBI lineage: Bacteria > Bacillati > Bacillota > Bacilli > Caryophanales > Bacillaceae > Lederbergia > Lederbergia sp. B243.17. The sequence continues at coordinate 78,208 of NZ_JBWBKF010000073.1, read as the reverse complement.
GACGTATCATTCTCTGCTTCTTTTAGAAAACATAGCTCTCGAATTTTATGCAGGAAAATGGAAAGAGGAATTTTATGAACATATTTGAGGCAAATAAAGTTTGCAAGAAAATAGATGGAAGAACACTTATTGAAGATGTCTCTATAAGCATATCAAGAGGGGAAAAGGTGGCGATTACCGGGAATAACGGCTCGGGAAAAAGCAGTCTGCTGAAGCTTATCGGCGGTATTTTTACAGAAACTGAAGGGCAAGTGCATCGATCTCACATGAGCTTCGGCTATGTCCCGGAACACTTCCCGGAAAACATCCGATTTACAATACATGATTATTTACTGTTAATGGGGAAGATGTCTTCTACAATCGAAGAAGGGCTGCAAAAAAGAATGGAAAACTATGCAGAGCAGTTTGCCATTACAGAATTCCTGGCTACCCCTATAAAAAAATGTTCAAAAGGGACGAAACAAAAGGCCGGTATCATACAGGCATTATTAAATGATCCCGATGTATTGCTGCTAGACGAACCGCTGACGGGGCTAGATGAAAAGGCAGAAATAGAACTTCTCCGTCAGCTGAATTCACTTCAAAAGGATAAAACGATCATTTTTACTGCACATGATTCCTTACTGATTGAAGGGTTGGCCGAGAGGGTTATCACGGTAGAGAGTGGGAGGATTGTCTCTGATTCTCCAGTAATTAATGAGGAAACAGTAAGAATGATAAGAGCGCTAATCCCAACTCGAGATAAAATAGCAGGGATTCCTTCCATCAGGCACAAATTTGCAGGGGATGGCACCGTTGAAATATATGTCTCCGCTAAAGAGTCTGATAAGGTTTTGTCCATGTTGCTTGAACGGGGATGTTCAATAATTGAACTAACAGAGAAGAGGTTTTAAGTTGTCAGCTTTCATCCGTTATCAATTACTAAGCTATATTCGATCCTTAAAATTTATCCCGCCTGTAGTTATCTTTTTAGGCTGGATATTTATTCTATATGCCTATTCAGGTGTGCCGATCCTCAGCAGTTATGGCGTATCTTCTATTTCAATGTATGTAATCATGACGTGGATCACCATGTCCGTCTTTACATTGGATGAAGAGAGCGAAAAGCATATCTTATTTTCTCATCTTGGAAGGAAGACGAATTATTTATTCGGCAAATGGATAACCGCCTTGATCATCATGATACCCTTGCTTTTATTTGCTATCTTTTTCCCTATTATCGCTGGAAGCTTCAAAGGGAGTATGACGCTCAGGCTATACATTTTTGCATTTTACAGCCACCTGGTTTTCTTGGCTTTTGGGATATTGGTAGGAACACTATTTTCGGCAACGAAACTTGCAGCTAAAAAACATGCTTGGCTTTCGTCCGTATTAATCATCGTACTTTCAATTGTTTCCAAATCCATCATTGAAAAGCTGGCATTTACCAAATGGGTATTATGGATCTTTCCCCCTGTATTCAAGGTGATCGATTATATGGAAGGTGAAGATGAGATACGAATCAATACACCATTTTTATTCGATAATGTGTTTGTATTTGCCTATCTAATCATCGGAGCTATTGTACTGGTTCCGCTTTTTATAAAAAAAGAAAGCTAACAGATCTTTTGACAGTCAATCATACAAGTAAGAGGCGCCTGGAAAAATCAGTGAAAGCTGATTCTTGCGGACGCCTCTTTTTCCTATTTTGGGAGGGGAGCTTTAAGCCTGCCGGCGGTGTGGATGGTCGATATATTTGCCAGTTCGGTAATATAAATTCTGGTTGCGACATATATTCTCCAGTTCGGTAATATAATCGCCAGTTGCGACATATCTCCTGCTAGTTGGTTGATATCCGCCTGAGAGGACATCGAGTCTGTGGCTGCAGTTTCAATTTCAGGCAGTCTTGCGTCCGCGCTTATCAAGTACTTGATCACTTAAGGGCAATCGAGGCGTCTGTATAGGTTGGCGCCACTGTTTTTCTCCGCGTACTGAGCCAATTTGTCGATAAGTTTGCCAGTTCGGTAATATAAATCCTTGTTGCGACATATATTCTTCAGTTCGGTAATATAATCACCAGTTGCGACATATATTCTCCAGTTCGGTAATATAATCGCCAGTTGCGACATATATCCTGTTTGTTGGTTGATATCCGCGCATGCTTACCCGGTTTGCGGTGAAGGGAAGGTTCTAAATCCCCAAACGCTGACTTAAAGTAGTATATCGGAGTGTTTTTTTCGCTGAGTGAAACATCAACATCCGGGGGGCTTGCACATGTATATCGATGGTGTTTTTTCCGGCGGCGGGATCAAGGGGTTTGCGCTCCTTGGTGCGGTGGAGGTTTTAGAAAAGAAGGGGTTCAAGTTTAAGCGGCTGGCCGGAACGAGTGCAGGTGCGATTGTCGCGGCATTTTTAGCGGCTGGCTACAACAGCAAGGAGATTACGGAAATTCTGGAGCAAAAAGATATGAAGGAATTGTTGGATCCGCGGAAGACGCTGCTTCCATTTTCACTGGCGAAATGGCTGCTCGTTTACTTTAAAATGGGATTTTATCGGGGGCGGGAGCTTGAGGAATGGATTGCGAAGGGGCTTGCGCTAAAAGGGGTTTATACATTTGCGGATTTGCCGAAGCAGTCACTGAGGATTATTGCATCTGACTTGAGCACAGGCCGAATTCTCGTACTGCCGGACGACCTGGACAGCCTCGGCATCCCAAAAGAGACCTTTCCGATTGCCAGGGCCGTACGGATGAGCTGCAGTCTGCCATTCTTTTTCGAACCTGTTCGGGTCCATTCGCTTTCGGGCCGGGACATCATTGTCGACGGCGGCTTGCTCAGTAACTTTCCGATGTGGCTTTTCCATTCGAAAGAGGGAAGAAAAGAGCGCCCGGTTATCGGCGTAAAACTGAGCAGCAAACTTTCCGAGCAGCCGAAGCGCCACATCAACAATGGGCTGGAAATGCTTGAAGCACTTTTCGCTACAATGAAGGATGCACACGATGCACGGTATATCTCGAGAAGAATGGAAAAAGACATCATCTTCATCCCGATTGAGGATACTCATACATCAGAGTTCGCTTTAACGGAAGAGAAGAAAAGTGCCCTTATGGAAAAAGGTCGCTTATCCGCTGAAAAATTCCTTAAAAGCTGGACGTATTAGAGGGCTGGGATTCGTAATTCCCAACAGCTCTCTATTTTTTCGCCCAATTTTGAAAAAGACGATTGCATATCGCTCTTTGGTCTGTTAATATAACGGTAGTTAATATATCGATGTTCGATGTAGTGAGTGTCGATATACGAAAGCAGGTGGAAAATATGAAGAAGCCAGAGGATTATCTGCCGTTATCACAGGCGACCTACTACATCTTATTGTCCCTCCGGGATGTTCGACACGGATATGCGATTATGCAGGATGTGGAAGAAATAAGCAAAGGAGATGTGACGATGGGGCCCGGAACCTTATACGGGGCGCTTGGAAAACTTGAGAAACAGAAAATCATTGAGAAAGTGGACTGGGACGAAGGGGACCGAAGAAAGTATTATTCCCTGACGCCGCTTGGTGAAGAAGTGCTGAGGATGGAATATAGGCGGCTTGTATCACTAGTGCAAAATGCCAAAAGTATAATTCAAGGGATGGAAGGTGAACAAAATGACGGTCAAGAAATTTAAATTCTTTACTCCATCAAATATGCAAAAAGAAGAACAGTGGCTGACAGAGATGTCCAAGGAGGGGCTGCACTTTAACAAGTACCGGCTGGGTATGTACTATTTTGAGGAAGACTCCGCCAAGTCCTATGTCTATCAAATTGATTTCCGAGATGCAGACGATGACTATTTCGAGCTTTACAAAGACTCCGGTTGGGATCATGTTGAATCATTTATCGATAAATTCCATTACTTCCGGACATCTGCAGAAAAAGAAACGCAGAAAATCTACTCTGACCGCGAGTCGGTAAAAGATACATTCCAGAGAATGATGCAATTCTATTTGGTCATTTTCCTTGCTTTGTTTGGCAGCCAGGCTGGATTACTCGTCACATGGAAAGGATATGTAATTCAAATTGTAGCTGCGTGTATAGGGGTAACCGCTATACTCTTGTATTTCTACGTATTCCTTACACTGAGACGCAAAATCGATTTTTATAATCAATAGAAAAAACGCGTCTGCGCTGTCTTTGCCGAAAGCAAAAGCAGTGAAGACGCGTTTTTGGGGTTTGCTAGTTGCAGCCGTCCTAAACTAAGAATCTGCCAGCTCCGGCGCCTAGCTGCTCGAGGTCACAAGCCAAAGAGGGAGAAAGGCTGGAAAGCGCCTTTTTCCCTCTCTGTCTTGTGCTTGTCGCAGCTGGGCAAGTCGCCTCCGCTTTAGAATTATCCAGCTCCGGGCGGCAGAGGCTCGAGGTCTTAAGTCCAAAGAAGCTAAAGGCTGGAAAGCGCCTTTTGCTTCTTGGTCCTTAAGCTAGTCGCCCCTGAGCAGCCGCCCTCCGCTTTAAAAACATCCAGCTCCGGCGCCTAGCTGCTCGAGGTCACAAGCCAAAGAGGGAGAAAGGCTGGAAAGCGCCTTTTTCCCTCTCTGTCTTGTGCTTGTCGCAGCTGGGCAAGTCGCCTTCGCTTTAGAATATCGCTCTGTCTTTCTTTTTTCCTTTTTTGCCTTCGATCACGGTCAAGTGGGCTGCGGATTTTTTGCGAAGTGGGCGTTTGCGGGTTTGGCTGATGGGGCTGACGTTGCTTGTCGCCTTCCGGCTTTTCGTCCGTTTCTTCGATTGTCTTGCCGCCTTGGCAAAAGCCCGGGATTCGCTGCTGCCGGGTTTGCGGGAGATCCATAGTCTATAAATGAAGAAGATGACCACTGCCGTTAAGCCGATAAACAAAATTTGTTTCAGCAGCCCAGCAGGGTTCCGGAGCGCGGCGAAGAGTCCGATCGCCGCCAATCCGATGAATGCGCCGACTATCCAATTCCGTACCTTCAAGATTGCCACCTCCTCGGGAGTACTGACATTTTTCCCAAAAAGAACCGTCATTATACGATGAGCGCCAATTCGATTCTGATCGTATCAGCCGATTTTTTCTATGTTCAGCTCATTTTCTTTTTCCACTCTTAGCAATTCATTAAACGAGGCTAAGGCAACTTCTACTTGGGAATCGTCCGGTTCTTTCGTTGTCAAAAGCTGCAGCCAGAGTCCCGGATAGCCGAGGACCTTGAGAACCGGGATATCGCGGAGCTTATTCGTGAACTGAAGCACTTCAAACGAAATGCCAAGAACGACGGGAATGAGCGCAATCCGGTTGAGCAGCCGGACCCAAAGCGGGTCAGACGGAACGAACATGTATACCACAATACCGACGAGCACGGTGAAGATCATGAAGCTGCTGCCGCACCGATAATGGAGCCGGGACTGGGCCTGGACGTTCGCTACTGTCAATTCCAGTTTATTTTCGAAGGCGTTGATCACTTTATGTTCCGCGCCGTGATATTGGAATACGCGTTTGATCATCGGCGTCATCGAAATAAAATAGATGTAGCCGAGCAGGAGGATAAGCTTGAACACCCCTTCGATCAGTACCTGCATCGTGTGGCCGGGAAAAATTGGTGAAACAAGTTCGGCCAGAAAGACGGGAATGAGTGTGAAAATGAACTTGGAAAAGATGAAAGAAAGGACGCCAATTGCGGCCACACTAAGGATCAGCGCGGTATTGGACGTTTTCTTCTCTTTTTCATCGGCGATTTTCTGATCGTCCTCCGGGTCGACATCAAATCGATCGGTAGAGAAAGTAAGATGCTGAGAGCCGTTTGCGGCAGAATCGATGATTGCCACAACGCCGCGGACAAACGGGATTTTCTTCAGTTTTTGCAGCACTGGGCGCGTTTTGCGCGGCAAGTGAAAATATTCAATCGAATTGTCTTTTCTGCGGACTGCTGTCACGGTATGGCTTTTCCCGCCGAACATAACGCCTTCAACGACTGCCTGTCCGCCATAGGCTTGCTTTATATCTTTTTTCATTCGTACACCAACTTATTAAGGATTTTACGTGCTGTTGTGCCATGGCCTAAGTAAAAAAAGTGAACTACTTCCAGTTTACTAAAAAACCGCAGAAAGCACCATAGACAAAAAGGAACAATGAGATGAGGAGATACTGGACATGCTAAAGGATGGAGGTGTTGTTTTATGGGAAAAGAGAAACTTAATGCATCATCGAGAAAAACGCTGCTCCTGATGTCTGGGATCACAGGATTTGCCGGGGGAATTATATGGGGATTGCTCAAATATTTGGCCCATGCCTTCCATTTCACAAAAATCAAGCCGGCAGCCATGCTCGCACCGCTGAAAGGGACACAGCATGGCTGGGCCGGATTTGTCACGACATTGCTCTTCTACGGGGTTATCTCTGTTGTCCTTGCCATGGTCTATTACTTGTTTTTGCGAAAGTTATCCTCATTATATTGGGGAATTGGCTTTGGTGTCCTTGTGTTTCTGCTTATTTTCCTGTTCCATCCGTTCCTGCCAGGCATCGAAGGATTCAGGGAGTACCCGCGGAACACGCTGATCACGGAAGGCTGTCTCGCCGTCCTTTACGGGCTGTTCATCGGTTATTCGATCTCCTATGAATATGAAGAGCTTGTCTTTGCCGAAAAGCTTGGCGTAAAAGAGTAAGTTCCCGCTAGTTACGGGCAAATTGTTTGTGATAGAATATGGATGGCGAACAATTTGGAATGGGGCGTGTTTATAGATGAAAATCCTTGTTTTAAACGGGCCGAACTTGAACATGCTCGGCAAGCGTGAACCTGATATATACGGGAAGAACACTCTAGAGGAGCTTGAAACGGGAATCAAGCGGGCCGGTGAAAAAAACGGGGCGGCGATCGAATGCCTGCAGTCCAATTATGAAGGCAAGCTGATCGAAGAGATCCATGGGGCAGAAGAGCAGGGCTATGCCGGCATCATCATCAACCCGGGTGCCTTCACCCACTACAGCATTGCACTACGCGATGCGATGGCATCCGTATCCATTCCGGTTGTCGAAGTTCATATCTCAAACATACATAAACGGGAAGAATTCCGCAAAACATCGGTGACGGCACCTGAAGCGATCGGGCAAATTGCGGGATTCGGTTTTTATGGCTATGAACTGGCATTGCTAGCCATTCTTGATTACATAAGGGGGAGAGCAGAATGAAAAAATTGGAGAAACTGCGTGAAGCGTTTGGAAAACTCGGAATTGACGGCATGCTCGTCACAAGCAGCTTTAACCGCCGCTACATGACGAACTTCACAGGAACAGCCGGCGTGGCACTGATTTCAGAAAGCGAAGCGAAATTCATCACCGACTTCCGCTATACTGAACAGGCGGCAAAACAGGCGGAAGGCTATGAAGTTGTTCTCCACAAAGGTGCAATCACTGAAGAAGTCGCAGCCCAAGCGGAAAAATTGGGCATCAAAAAGCTCGGTTTCGAACAAGATCATATGTCGTATGCAACATGGAAAGCATATGAAAAAGCGGTAAAAGCGGAACTCGTTCCAGTGTCCGAAGCAATCGAAGAGATGCGCCTGTTCAAGTCGGAAGAAGAGCTTTCCGTCCTGAAGGTGGCTGCTGATATCGCGGACGCTGCATTCAAGCATATTATCGGCTTCATCAAGCCGGGCGTGTCGGAACTTGAAGTGTCAAACGAACTGGAATTCTTCATGAGAAAATCAGGTGCCACTTCCTCTTCATTCGATATCATTGTCGCATCCGGCGTACGCGGAGCACTTCCCCACGGCGTCGCAAGCGATAAAAAAATCGAAACGGGAGATTTGATCACAATGGATTACGGCGCCCTCTATAATGGGTATATATCTGATATCACCCGTACTGTAGCCGTCGGCGAGCCTTCTGATAAACTGAAGGAAATCTACAATGTGACTCTCGAAGCACAGCTGCTTGCTGTCGAAAAAATCAAGCCGGGCATGACCGGAAAAGAAGCGGATGCCATTGCAAGGGACTACATCACATCTAAAGGATATGGCGAATACTTCGGCCATTCCCTCGGTCACGGCATCGGTCTTGAGGTCCATGAAGGCCCAGCCTTGTCGCACCGCTCAGACATCGTCCTGAAACCGGGCATGGTCGTCACGGCTGAACCTGGTATCTACCTGCCGGGTATCGGCGGAGTCCGGATCGAAGATGACTTGATCATCACCGAAGAAGGAAACGAAACTTTAACTCATTCAACAAAAGACCTGATCATCCTCTGACCAACTGCTTAGCGGCAACGACATCAGGAGAATCGATCAGCATCCATAGGAGGAATTATTCATGATTTCAGTAAACGAATTTCGTACAGGACTAACAATCGAAACAGACGGCGCTATCTGGCGCGTCATGGATTTCCAGCACGTTAAGCCGGGCAAAGGGGCTGCCTTCGTTCGCTCCAGACTGAGAAACCTGCGCACAGGTGCTATTGCTGAAAAAACATTCCGTGCTGGTGAAAAGGTTGAAAAAGCCCAAATCGACAACAAAACAATGCAATACCTTTACGCCAACGGAGACATGCATGTCTTCATGGACAACGATTCATACGAGCAAATCGAACTGCCGGCTAACCAGATCGAATATGAGCTGAAGTTCCTGAAAGAAAACATGGAAGTCCACATCATGATGTACAATGGCGAAACACTCGGCGTCGACCTCCCGAATTCAGTGACACTCGAAGTAACCGAGACAGACCCAGGCATCAAAGGGGATACAGCATCCGGCGGATCAAAACCGGCAACGATGGAAACAGGCCTTGTCGTTCAAGTACCATTCTTCGTCAACGCTGGAGACCGCTTGATCATCAATACGACAGACGGTTCATATGTATCAAGGGCTTAATTGCATACAATAAAACGGTCATTTTTAGCTCTCCCCGAAAAAGCGGGGAGGGCTTTTTATTTGGGAAGGGATTTGCGAAGGAGGGACAAAAAAAATGATAAAAGGGCCCTTTGGTCTTTTTTGTCGGCAAACAGAAAGAAATATCCGAGTCCAAACTCCTGATTTTACCCGATATTCATGCTGCCCATTTCCTTCCTCCTAGTTTAATGAAAATGTGACGGAAATATGTAGGTACTTCTTCCTTGTACCTCTTTCAGCCACTCCCAATATGGGTTCGTCCAATAACCGGTACTGATATTTACTTAGAATGACGGGATGGAAGGATATTGAAGTTCGACTCCTTTTTCCCATCAGGCGGACCCAAATTCGCAATCCTTCGTACATACATAACTCGGTTCCGCGAACAATTGAGAGGAGTGGATAGGGTGGACAAACTTCGAAAACTTTTGCTGCCCGTGTTGGCTGCCATTTTCCTGATTGGAAACTTTTCACCGTTCCTCCAGACGGCATCCGCATGGGACGCGCCGGCCTGGGACCTGGACAAGGAGCAGAAAGAGCAGAAGGAAGTCCCGGAGGGATGGAAAGAAGAGCATGAGGAGGAGTTTTCAGAAGAAGGGGAGAAACCGGATTATGTAGACATGAGCCTGTGGGAACTTCTCGCGTCTCCGGAAGAGATGAAGGCGTATATAAAGCGCCTCAAAAACAACTTGGCACAGCTGCCTGCTGATGTGTATGATTATATCCATTTCGGAGAAGCCGGGGCAGAGCTCCAGCAGTGGTTTAAGGAGGCGACCGACTATATATCCAACGGCGGTTTGCTGAATGATCTCAAAGAAATCGCATCATTTGAATCGGTAAAAGAATTTAGGAAATTGTTAATTACAAAGGAATTTTACACAGGTCTCGCCAATGATATGACAGTCGGGATGCTGGAGGACATCGAAGCTTTCGCGATCGGAACAGATCCGCAAACCGGCAAAAAGATAAACCTCCCGAACCGGCTCGACAAACTGGCCCAAACCATTGTCAAACCAGAAAAAATCTTCAAAAAGGTCAAGGCGCTTGATCCAATCATGGAAAAGCTGAGCATCAAGAAGCTGGATGGCAAGAGCAGTAAGAAAGGGCAACCCCGTTACATGAATAAGAAAAAAGCGATCCTCCTTATTGAAGAATTGCACCCTTTAATGCAATAAGGCTATTCCTCAGAGTGGTCCTAAGGTTCAATGGACAGTCCCCAAAAACCCTCTGAAAATCTTTGTTTTAAATTTTGGAGTTCTGTATTAAAATTGATAAGGTTCTCAATTTATTTATATTGGGGTTGAAAGTATGGAAAAGACTCTTACTTCTACTACACAACAAATGAATATGCAGCTTCAGTTAGACGATTGGCTGTTAAAGCATAAGCTCTATACGCATCACGGGCAATGTGCAAGTTATATTCCAGCTTTACAAAAAGCAAACCCTACTGATTTGGGTATTTGTTTGATTTCTCAAGATGGGACGATTTTAAAATCTGGTAATGTGGACACGGCATTCACATTGCAAAGCATTTCTAAGGTTATAAGTTTTATAGCTGTTTGTATAGATTATGGTATTTCTGAAGTGTTAGAGTATGTAGATGTCGAGCCTACAGGAGATGCTTATAACTCCATTTTCCGATTGGAAATTAACCAGCCAGGAAGACCGTTTAATCCAATGATTAACGCAGGAGCTCTTACTGTATCCTCCATGTTAAATGGAGAAACTTCCACTGAAAAACTCAACACAATTCTCGATTTAATAGCAAAAATGATTGGTAAACGCCCAACGATAAATGATGAAGTTTTTCAATCTGAATGGGAGACCGCCAATCGAAATCGGTCAATTGCTTACTGGCTTAAGGAAACAGGCTACTTGAAGTCAGAGGTAGAAGAAACACTAGAGGTATATTTAAAGCAATGTGCAATTGAAATTACAGCACATGATTTAGCGATTATTGGACTTGTGTTAGCTCAAGATGGAAGACATCCTTTTACAAACGAACAAATTATTCCTAAAAAGGTAACGCGCTTAGCAAAAACCTTGATGCTAACTTGTGGAATGTATAATTACTCCGGTAAGTTCGCGGCATTTGTAGGTATACCCGCAAAAAGTGGTGTGTCTGGTGGTATTATGGCAGCTGTCCCACCTCGTTCGGCAGAAAAAGCACCTTTTTCGAACGGATGGGGTATTGGAGTATATGGACCGGCTATTGATCAATACGGAAACAGTACCGGTGGCGTAATGCTGTTGAAGCATCTTGCAGAGAATTGGGATATGGGAATATTTTAAACATCATGGAAATAGTAAGGGTGAATGAATGGGTGGAAAAATTCACCTCCTCAATTCACCCTTTTCATTAAAATTTCTTCACCCTATACAGCCCGGTTCTAGACTGCTTTATTCTAATGAAGGGCAAATGCTATGTGTTTGGGGACTTTGAAAGTTGGCATAAAGTCATGGAATGAAGGATATTCAAGATTGATCCGCAGAGCCGCTCTGATTCGGTACATACTCCTCACGAAAACACTGCCAATCATGGTTAATATTGGCGTGTTTTTTCTATTTCTCTTAAAATAGATAAGAGGGATAGGGGGAACAGCATTGGATACATTTTTACATCGTTTTTTGGATTCGTGGCGCTTTAATGGATGGCTGCGGCACGACATTACATTGGCTATTGTGCTTGGCATTGGAATTTTATTGATACTTTTTCTTCTGGTTAAGCATCGGAAGTTTGGAAGGTTATTTATCGTTATTGGGGTGTACGCTTTTATCAGCAGCTTTGTCATGATTATATTCGGTATGGCTGGCCGGAGTTTTCCGATTCAAGCGGTTTCCTCCGTTTATACAGATCCGGGAGAGGAAATTGCTGTTCAAATGGTAAGAGGGTTGGAAAATAACGGAACCTCTAATGGCATTACCCATATTATTTCCCACTATCAAATGGTGGCCATTAATCTGCATACCGGTGAAAAGCAATGGACCAAATCGTTTAGAAGTCGAGAAACACTTATTGGTCCTTTTATGGGCGGACTTCTTATCCATCATGTTGACGGGGAAATTGGAAAGCTTTCGCTGCTAGACATTCAAACCGGAAAAGAAAAGTTATCAAAGAAAGATTTTACTCAAGAAAAAAAACATGTAGCGGAGCTTATAAGCAGCTCAGCAACGGACTTAGCAATTATAGATAATATGTTGTACATAGAGGGAATTGATGGTAAATATTATCAGTATGACGGGAAGCAGTTAACAGAATATCCCGGAGCGAAAGAATATCTTACAACGATGTTTTTCATGGAATCCACGATTCCCAACTACTTTGCATCACATAATCAGCCATTAGACTCTAAGGTGTATGATGAAATTTCAAAGCATAAGGATGACGTGTTAAGAGAACCATCCGTTCAGCCATTTGAAAATTTAGATCCAAAGGTTTTGGATGTGAATCTGAAACAGCACACTGCACTCGTTTCTTATCGGAAAACGAAGCAGGAAAATGCTGAGCAAATCGTATTCTTTTATGACATGAACGAGCACCGCATTGTTTGGGAAGAAAATATAGGCAGGGTAAATTCAGAACAGAGAAGTCCGGGAGTGCGCGTTTTGGAAGACTATTTTGCAATTCAAGCAGGCGATGACTTCGTGTTGCTGGATAAGAAGACAGGAAAAGAAGTTATAAGATATGAACTGCGCTGGAATCGTCCCGCTATGTAAATTTGTATTCATGCGGTGGATAGTTTTGAAGATATCAAAATGAAACTGGTGATTCATTTAAGGGGAAACAAGAATAGTGGTGAGTTCATTGAAATATGAAAATGTTATAATTGATTTTCTTCAGTCTTTTCCAGAGTACAAAAGGGCATATAATGAGCACGTTGAATACAATAATGAATTGCTGCCCCACGTATTCTTCGGGGAAACGCTCAATGAAGATTTACCAGGCTTATTAGAGGAACATACAGATAAGAAAAGGTTAAAAAGTGTTTTCATGTTTCTTGAAAGGATGGCTACAGAAGGTGATCTGTACGTTCAAGAATTATTATCTACCACGATTCTAGAAAGACTGGGAGATAATCCTATACTTCTTAAGGTAGCCTCTGTATATATGGAAATAAAACAAAAATAGCTTTAGATGAAATTGAAAAGTATTGGGGACGGCAATAATTATATAATTGAAACCTTGGAAGAGTTTTTTATCCAAGGTTTCTTTTTTAGGTTAAATAAGTCGAATGAATTTATAAAATAAATAGATAGTAGTGCTAATATGGAGAAAGAATCGGTAAAACCTTGGAGGGAGAAGATTAGTGAGGATATTAAGAGCCTTTCAAGTGAGGGGACGTAATGGTGCTTCTGATGATGGCATTAAAATTTCATAAACAAAGGTCTAAGTGTGCGAATGTCGATCGGCGTGCTGGCGGGCACTTCTTTGTAGACCAGGAAGAAACTTGACCTGCCGAATCGGATATCGACTCTCTCTTCCCACCCGTCGGAAAACCGGCTAAGCTCATGGAAGACAGGAAAGTAAAGTGATAGGAAGGATGCCATTCTACACATTCGAAAGGAATTGGTCATTTTGGGGATTGAACCAATTCTCTGGGGGCTTATATACATTTTAGGGGCCATCTTGATAGCCTTTTTATTAAATCGAATTTTTGATCGACAGCGTAAATATCGTACTATACTCTATTTATCTTCAATGACTATTTTAGTAATCTTTGTACTCTATTTTCTTTTTACATTTGACTGGAACAGATTTCTATCGGATCAGTTTTATCCACATCGTTTAGTTTAAGAAAGAAGAGGTGGTTTTATGTTTGATCAATCCCCTTATTGTTGCAGGATGGAATGGGGTTTACGCGGTGCAAGAGATGCAGCCGATCGCGGGGACATGGTTATCATTGTTGATGTGCTTAGTTTTTCATCCACCGTTATTTCCGCTTTAAGGCAAGGAGCAATTATCTATCCTTTTCCGCCTCATGTAGATGGAAAAGAGTACGCGGAAAAAATCGGTGCTAACTATATTCTGGGCAGAGCTGAAGCAGCCAGATTGGGGAAACCGACGTTATCCCCTGTTTCATTTCAAAGAGAACACCGGAACAAGAAGTATGTTTTGTCCTCGCTGAACGGTGCATTTTGCACGTGGATTGCTTCCAAAGTACCGGCCCTGTTCATAGGCTCCTGCTTAATGCTTCATCGGTAGCTTCTGCTGCCAATCAATGGAGATTACAAAACAACACAACGATCACTGTTGTCCCTTGTGGTGAACAATGGAGTGATGGAAAAGAAAACGAAAACAGTTTTCGTCCGGCCATCGAAGATTACTTAGGTGCCGGAGCCATCCTTGCTTGCTTAGATGGAGAAAAATCACCAGAAGCCGAAGTATGTATAGGCGCCTTTCAAAACGCAAAAGAAAGAATCACTGAGCTCATCTGGGATTGTGGAAGCGGAAGAGAGTTACGGCAAAGGGGATTCGAAGAGGATGTACGTTTTTGCAGCCGTTTAAATGTTTTTGAGACCGTACCTATTTTAAATGACGATCATTTTATCATTTTTTAAACAGAAAGCTCCATCTTCAATTTTGTTGACTTAGCTCTTACCCTATACGAAAAAAATCATTAACGTAAATTGATCAATGCATTTTTTTGCCGGTTATTTCTTGTATGGGTTTGTGATGGGAACCCGCCAAAGGATTTAAATGATTGATGTTTCTAGTGCTTTAAGTGAAATATAGCTTGTAACTCACGTGACAGTCTGTTAGGTTTGGATAAAGACCAAAATATGACAGTGGCGTTTAGCCGAAGTCACTGAGAACGGAGCTGCTAAATGTCCGAAACGTCGTTGTACGATTTGAAAGATTTAGAGAAGAACCGTTTTATTTCCAAAGCAATTGATCTTGCGGGTGTCGGCGTGGTGATTACGGATCCATCACAGCCGGATAATCCGATCATTTATGTGAATAAAGGATTTGAAGAGCTGACTGGTTACAAAAGGAAAGAGATTATCGGACGGAATTGCCGCTTCTTGCAAAACGGTACGGCAACACCCGAACAGCGGAAAGAAATCAATTCCAATCTCGCGGCAGGCAGGACTGTCGATATGGTGCTGAAAAATTTTCGGAAAGACGGCACATTTTTTTGGAATGCGCTGAACATCTATCCAGTCTATATTGATGAGCTGGGGAGGGATATTTTCATTGGGATCCAAAAAGACATTACCCAGCAAATGGAAGCCGAGAAAAAGGCAGATCAATATTTGCTTGATGTGCGCAAGTTATCTTTGCCGATCATCCCGATCATGTACGAAAGTGCCATCATTCCTGTTCTGGGAGTAATGGATGAAGATAGGCAGCGTGAATTGCTCGACAAGGTCGGCAAGTATTTACAAGATACATCCAAGGAAAGGATCATCCTCGATTTATCTGGTATCGAGCAATATGATGCAAGGATGAGCCGAACGATCCACGCCCTGGACCAAATGACTACCCTGATGGGAGGAAGCTTGATTCTCGCAGGGATCACACCGCAGCAGGCGATGCAAAGTGTTCGGGGAGAGAATGATCTCCGCGGTCTTCCTTCGTTTGCGAGCGTGGAAGCGGCCATTCGCCAGCTGGGACTGAAGAGATAAACATACGTCCGCAACATCGCCGGACAGCAGCCGATCCTCGGGGATCCGGCTTTTTTTATTATGGTCTTCCTCAACTTTCTGAACAAAATGCATATTTCCGAGAGAGTTAGAATCGCCTATATATATGAGCTTTGTTCCTTAAATAAAGCTGTGACTTGATGATTTTGACCAGTTATGGAAAAAGTGAATCCTTTGTTTCAGGAAGAACGTACATATGGGAAAGAAGCATTACGAGTACGTCAATTGCCGAATTCCTACATTGGATAAATGCCGCATTGCAGAAAGGAAAATATGCAAAGGAGTGGACGAAACAATGACAAAGAGCAAGGACGATAATTGTGTTGTCGTAAATAATGCGGAAGAACTGCTTTCCGCATTGGAAAAAGTGGAAACCAATATTTTGATACCTAAGCATTTTAAAGAGGAATTTTTAAAAAACACGGATTTGCCGTTATCAGAGACGGAACAAATGGGGTTTGAACTAGGTTTCATGGGTTCGGCTAACTTACTAAGCAGTCCTTTATACCATATAATAAATTGGTTAAGCAAAGAAGATAAGCAACAGAAGAGGATAGACAGCAAACTCCGGAAATATTCCATTAAGAGAATGGACGAAGACCTTCTTTTGTATCTGCGCCAATTCGACTACTAAGCCACTTAAGTCATGATTGTGAAGGAACGGGATTTCTGCTTGTAACAGGAGGAAATGACAGATGAACAACGATATTTACCCGGACTGCCAAATCATCACTAGGAATATTGAGGCAGGCGAGCTTAGCAAATACCAGCTGCTCCATAAAATGAAGCAACACTCTATCCTGTTGAATACATTTGCCGAAATCCTCTTCGCCGACAATAGGTTCCCGATTACTCTTCAGAAATGCACATTTGAAACCGTTGAGCTTTCCGTATGTAATCTCGGCTTGCCTGAGGGCGGCACCATCACACAAATTTTTGACAATGCAAAAAAACTTGGTTTGAAATTATGCCCGGTGGAACTTGGCCCTTACCTCCGGCTTGCGTATCTGGATCAACCTGAAGGGAACACAAAGGTACACCCTCAGCATCAAGCTCCAAACGGATCCATTACGGTTGCTTCAGAATTCCTGACGGCGGATGATGCTTTTCCGAAGGGTTTTTACCTTCGGCGAATAGACGGTGAACTTTGGCTTCGGGGGTATATTTGTGACGATGAGCACAAATGGAATCCTGGTGATCGCTTTGTTTTTATTAAAGGCATGTTCAAGAAGACTTCATAAAAGGTTGGTTAACATATTGTCATTTCCGCTTTGGTTATTTTCCCTTTTTGGTCATGGACATAGTCTGTTCCATTCTCGCAGTTTTCTTCGTTTTCCCAGTTTACGATATACTCATTTCCCTTGTGGCGAATCGATATGATTTTCACTTTCCCAATGTGCTTCGTATGTTCTTTTAGCACAATTGATTTGGCGTCTTCTTCAGAAATGTTGGGTGCCGAGAGATTTTGACAGCCGCTCAAAACAACCAACAGGAAACATGCTAAAGCAATTCGTTTCATTTTTTTCCCCTCCATATTCTTTTAGAGGCAATCACTAGTATAGAAGTTACAACGAGTGGGATTGCTGATCTGCAGACAGCGTCAGCAGGCAATCTTCAAAAACAGGCTCTTGCCGGAATGGATGACCTCCATGGCGGCGGGGCTTTTTATTTGTAACAATGTTTGACAAATACATAGTTACGGTTATATACTAAGTACAAATGTTAGTTACAAAACTAAACTATGCGAAGGGGCGTAAATGGGATGAACGAGAGAGTGAAGAGGTATTTGGCGGAATGGTCGGGTTTTGAGAAAGTGTGGATTTTGCTGTTTACAGGGATCACCGTCCATTTGTATATTGCGTTTGAAGATACATTGCTTGGACTGGTAAGTTCGATTGCCGGAATGCTGTGCGTTGTGCTGGTGGCAAAGGGGAAAGTTTCGAACTATGTGTTCGGGATTGTACAGACAGCAACCTACGGGTATATCGCATATGGTTACGGGCTTTACGGGGAGGCGATGCTGAATTGGGCGTTTTATTTCCCGACCCAGTTCATTGGAATTTGGTTATGGATGCGCCATTCGAAGAAGAAGGAGGAGTCTAAACGGGGAGAAGATGTGTATGTCAAGCGGCTGACGCCGAAAGGATGGGCGGTCGTGATTGGTTCTTTCATCGTTGGGGCGCTCGTTTATGCGGAGGTGCTGATAGTGCTTTCCGCCCAGCAAGTACGGATCGACAGCATGGCGGTCGTCCTATCCGTAATCGCGCAAATTCTCATGGTGCAGCGCTATGCGGAGCAGTGGGTGATCTGGATTTTGGTGAACCTGCTGACCATAACGCTTTGGGTTGTCACTTTGGTGCAGACTGGCGGAAATGATTGGAACATGGTCATTATGTGGACGGCGTTCCTCGTGAACTCGATCTATGGATATGTAAACTGGGTGAAGTTATCGAAACTACAAAAAACGGATACGAAGGGGAGAAGATAAACATGAAGACGGTAGGACATTACGGCGGGAAGTTCATCCCTTTTCATAAGGGACACTTGTACGCGATTACGAAAGCGGCAGCACAGGTGGATACTTTATATGTAGTCGTCAGTTACGACGAGGAGCGGGATCGGAAGTTGTGCCAGGAGGCAGGGCTTGACTATATCGACTATAGGCGCAGGCAGCAGTGGATCATGACGTCTGTCAAAGGGATGCCGAATGTGAAGGTCTTAGCTGTCGAGGATCCGCCATGGGTGGATGAAACCCATATGTGGCTCGAAGGAGGGCGGAGGATGATCGAGGCGATTCCGGAAACGATCACCCATATATTTAGTTCGGAAAGTGCGTATGATTATTGGTTCCGCCGCATTTACGGAGAGGGTGTCCGCCATGTTGTGATTGACGAGGCGCGGGCAATCTTCCCGATCAGTGCGACGAAAATACGAAACGAAGGGGTGTATGCGAACTGGGACATGATCCCTGAAGCGGCCAAGCCGTATTTTACGAAAAAGATTGCGATTGTCGGAGTGGAATCATGCGGGAAGTCCACGCTGACACGAAACTTGGCGCAGCTTTTCGGGACGGAATACGTAGAGGAATATGGCCGGACGGTCAGTGAGGAAATTGGCGACGGCAGCTCGCTCTTGACGGAGGAACACTATCAGGAAATTGTCTTCGGGCATAAGCACATGGAGTTCCAGCAGCTAAAAAAGGCCAATAAACTGCTGTTCATCGACAGCGAGGCGGTCGTATCCCAATATTATGCGAAGATGTATTTCGGACGGGAACTGGATTTCATCGAAGGGGCAATCCAATCTCAGAGGTACGATCTGTACTTGTTTTTGGAGCCTGATGTGAAATGGGTGGCGGACGGTTATCGGACATTCAACGATCCCGAGGTGCGAAAGGAGACGAATGAGATTCTAAAGCGGATGTTCGATGAGCGGGGCATTCCATATGTCAGCATTAGCGGGAACTACGAGGCTAGGCTCGACCGGGCGATCGAGGAGATCACAAAACTTATTCGCCACTAATGGAGCTCGTCCTTCTCTGACCGTACTGGGCTTGCCATTCGGGCTGGTTAGGATTAGAATGCGACTAAGTGAACGATTAGAAAGGAGACGGGCAGAGTGGACGAACGCGAATTGCAGAACCTCAGTGAAAAGGAATTCATCGAACAGTATCGGCGAACGGAAAAGGACCGCTATGAAAAACCTTCGATTACGACGGATATGGTCATCTTCACTGTGGCGACTGAAAAGGTGCTTGATAAGCGGAAAAAGGCGGCGAAAGAGCTTCAAGTATTGCTCATTCGCCGCGGCGGCCATCCATACAAGGGTTCCTGGGCGCTGGCGGGCGGGTTCATGGGGATTGATGAAGACCTCGATACGGCCGTCCGCCGTGAATTGAAAGAGGAGACCGGTGTGGAGGACATCTATGCGGAACAGCTATATACATGGAGTGCCGTAGACCGGGATCCCCGTATGCGGATTGTCAGTGTCAGCTACCTCGCGCTGGTCGATCAAAGCAAACTGCCGCCACTGGTAGCAGGGGACGACGCGGAAGACGTAAGGTGGTTTACCGTCCGGGATACTGTTACAGACGTCCATGAAGAGGTTGTCGGCGGAACGGTCAGGCGCACCGAGACCCTAGCCCTGAAGCTGACTTCCGGAGACATTACCCTGTCTGCGGAAGTGGAGCGGGTGACTGTGACAAAAGGGACGAATGTGCAGACGGACATGACAGTGAAAAGGCAGGAAGGAATTGCCTTCGATCATGCGGAAATCATCCTGTATTCGCTGGAGCGGCTGCGGGGGAAAGTGAATTATACGAACATTGCCTTCAACCTGGTTGGGGACGAATTCACTTTGCCGGATCTGCAGCAGGTCTATGAAGTAATCCTCGGCAGGAAGCTGAACAAAGTCCAGTTCCGCCGCTATGCAGAAGAGATGGTGCTGGACACAGGCAAAGAAATCCGGACAGGCGCCTACCGCCCATCGAAACTATATCGCTATAACCCGGCATGGGTACAGGACCGGTGGAAATAAGCCGTACCGTTTCGCTTGGTTAAAAATTGATAAAAAGCATTTCTTTGATGGTATACTTGTGTTGGAAACTTCAGATAACAAGGAAAGATGAGGTTCTATATGGAGGTTAGCCGAGAAACTCAGGAGTTATCGATTCGTTCGTTGGAATCAACTTTACATAAGCTTTCACATGCTGAAAAAAACATGACAGAAAAAGGGTTCCATACAACACTCGTAAAGAAGAGGAAAAATGCCATAGGGATTGGTTTGGAGAGCCTCAAAAACGAATGGGGCAGAGGAGATTTCCTTTTTAATGAAGAAGAAATCTTGTCTGCCATAGAGATCCTGCAAGGTTTGATTCCACCTATCAAAACGCAGCTAGCAAAAGCGAAAGAAGGCAGTTCCCAAAAAACATTAAATGAGCGTCGTCTCGTTGCCCTTCAACTGGCCAATGAATCTTTGGAAAACCGCCTTTCATAATGGTGTTTTGCAACTTTTAATAGGTTATGGGCAATGAATATAGTGATTTTGCAAAGGGAGTGGCAATTTGAAAAAGAAGAATATCTTAGGGCTGCTGTCATTTTTCACCGTTCTGTGCAGCGTGATTTTTTTCTTTATCATTCGCGGGCCAAATGCGAATATGATACTAGGTGTAACCGTGTTTGCGGTTCTGTCTGTGCTGGGAATTATATTTGCCATCGCTTCTAAAAAGATATGGTTCATGCTTACTGGAATTCTTTTAAATGGGGCAGTACTCGTGTTTGCTTATTTTCTTTTGCTCGCAATCGGGATAAGCGAAGCATAACAATTTAGAGGAGGTATATGATGCTGAAGAAACCAAAAAAGCTGCAGCCGGGTGACCGGATTGCCACAGTGAGCCCATCTTGGGGAGGAGCAGGAGATGCTGAAATTAGATGGAGGTACGAACAGGGAGTCAAGCGGCTGGAAGAGGTTTTTGGACTCGAAGTCGTGCCGATGCCGAACAGCCTGAAAGGGAGCGATTATCTATACCAGTATCCCGAAGCGCGGGCCGGAGATCTGATGACCGCGTTTAAGGACACATCGATCAAAGGGATTATTGCCAATATCGGCGGTGAAGAGAGCATCCGCTTGCTGCCGTATATTGATTTTGACGTGATCCGGGATAACCCGAAGGTGTTCATGGGCTATTCGGATGTGACCGTGTCTCATCTGTTCTGCCATAAAGCAGGGCTATCTTCATTCTATGGTCCCGCTGTTTTAACGGATTTTGCCGAGAATGTCCGGATGGATCCGTATACCGTGGAGATGGTAAATCGGACGCTATTCACAAGAGAGCCGATCGGCGATATCCAGCCTGCGAAGGAATGGACAAGTGAGTTCCTCGAATGGGCTGAGGAAAACAAAGACCAGAAGCGGAAAATGCAGCCGAATTCGGGATACGAACTCTTACAAGGGTCAGGCATTGTTAAAGGCCGGTTGATCGGCGGCTGCATCGAAGTATTGGAATTCCTGAAAGGGACCGAACTTTGGCCGTCAATGGAGCATTGGGAAAACAGCATTCTTTTCTTTGAAACATCTGAGGAAAAGCCGGATCCGAGCATGATCCGATACTGGCTGAGAAATTACGCAGCACAGGGAATTCTGGAAAAGACAAATGGGATCATCTTCGGCAAACCTCAGGATGAGAAATATTACGAGGAATACAAAACTGAAATCAGAAAGGTCATGAAGGAGTACGGCTTAGAGGAGCTGCCGATCCTGTACAACCTGAATTTCGGCCATACCGAACCGAAGTTTATTTTACCGTACGGCGCGATGGCTGAGATTGACTGCGATAGAAAGGCGTTTGCGATTTTGGAGAGCGGAGTGGAGTGACAAAGCTTCTAATTTGCCATTCGAGTGCGTAAGGATGAAGGGAGCGGTCGTAATCTAAAAACCAACTTGGACGAAAGGATGGCATATACTGGTGAAAATTATCATGAATGCGAGCAGATTGGTGCTTGGAGTCATTTTTTTCGTAGCCGGTATAAATGGATATTTTGTCATCTTCGGACTTGAGCCCTTCATTGCGACAAGTCCGGATGCGATGGCTCTGTTTGAGTTCAAGCATCTGCTGGTGGCTGTAAAAACTTTAGAGGTGATTGGTGGATTTCTCCTGATTATCAATCAATTTATCGCTTTGGCTGCCGCCTTCCTATCTCCGATCGCGGCGAATATATTCATGCTGCATGTGTTCGTTGACCACTCCCTTCTTCCGCTTGCCATCTTACTCGTCTTAGCACATGGGTGTTTATTGTACGGGTTGCTGGATAGTTACCAAGCCCTTTTCCGCAGAAAACCGGACATCAGATCATCGAATATCAAAAGGTGAGAGTGGGCCTCTGTCCCACTCTTTTTTATGTCATCTTTCAACTGATTGGTATACTAATTTTAATATGAAAGAGGGGACGCACATGCCGGTTAAAATCAAGCGCATTTACGAAAAAGCGGAAGCTGCGGACGGACTGCGCATTCTTGTCGATCGTGTCTGGCCGCGGGGGATGAGCAAGAAAGAGACAGCGTTGGATGAATGGCTCAAGGAAGTGGGGCCGAGCAAGGAGCTTCGCAAATGGTTCGGCCACGACCCTGTTAAGTTTGAGCAGTTCAAGAAGAAGTATATGGAGGAACTGGAGACGAACGAAGAGCAGAAACAGGCGCTTGCCAAGCTGATAAGCTGGACAAGCTGTGAGAGCGGAAATGTGACCCTCCTTTTCGGGGCGAAGGATGAAAAACATAATCAGGCAGTAGTGCTCAAGGAATTATTGGAGCACAGCTCGAATGAAAGAGGCAATCCCGACTGAAGCGGAGACGTGAACATTAGGAACGAGTACGTATACAAGTCTGAGGTCCTCAATTGCAGAGGCGATACTATGAAGTTGTTGAAGCTGTTCATGCAGTACGATCTCGATGGGGACCTAGTAGATGTCCCGATTGTTTCCGCTAATCATGTGGTGAACGATAGATTGATTGCCATTTTGCTAAGGAAATGGCTTTATTAAACGAAAAATGAATAAAAGTCCCTATCGTGATTTTGGTTGAGGTGAAGAGAGAAAAGCATATGTCGATGACAAGGGAAGCAAGGGCGGCAAGAATGGCAAAGATAGCAATAACACCAGCACCAGTAAGGGAGGCAAGGAACAGAACGGCGGGGGGAATAATAATGATGGTGACAAAGGCAAGAACTCTGGGAAGGATTTTTCTGACGAGAAGAAGGATGGGGATAAGGGAACTAGTAATACTCTTGCAAAATATGATGTGAAATTTGCCACCAGTAATATGATTAAAAAAGGAAAAATTTCAGTAAATGATTTAAAATCTATGATACCAAAGAATACACCTAATACTTTTAAACCAAGTGAAACCATAAAGAGCGGGCATAAATACAAATTTGAAATTAATGGTCAAAAAGTAGAAGTAAAATGGCATTCACCAGATTTAAATGCAAAACAACTATACCCTAATAGCAACTCAGGTAATACCTGAACTGCCCAGATAAAAATAGGAAAGAAACTTCTAGGAAGTGACGGTAAACTCTACAAAAAACCAAATAATTTAACACATATTCCAATAAAACAGGAGAATGAAAGATGAATTTTTCTCAATTTGAAGAGTTACCCGATTATTTGCCAGTAGATATATTGAAGAAGTATTTCATACAGGTTATTGAATATTACGAAGGGGCGGGGAATGTAAGTAAAATCGATTTATCGGAGGTTATATATCAACTCTCGGAAAGACAGTGGCACACGTACAAATCTTTAGATGAACCTATTAAACAGCAGTTGGATTCAATAATCAAAAATATTATAGATCCACATTCTTATGAAGTAATGGATAATATCACATCAATAATTGCATATTTAGGACTCCCAGAGAGCTTTCAAACATTAAAAGAAATAAATACCACAAATCTAACAGTTGATGTTAAAAAATTGATAGAAGGAACAATAAATGAACTAGATGAAAACATTGATAATCCATATTCGGGTTTAGAGTAATATCTTTTTATCCTTGATTGGCTATAGGCCTTTCAAGGATTCTTCCTGAATTTCTTCTTGATTAATCAATACCAAAAACCCTTGATTGGTTAATGTATAAAGTTAATACTGATGGTTAAAAGAACTCAGATCATATATATAAGACATCGCTGGCAAACTTATCTTATAAGCCACAAAACATAGCGTCCGCTGAATAACAGGCGGACGCTATTTGACGATTAAAGGATAGCTTTTTAATTTGGTTAAAAGGATAATATAGAATGATTTTGGTATAAATAAAAAAATTTTAAAGTTTTTGTAACGAATCATCAAATTCCTGGATATATAAGTGATTCATCCTCATGAGAAAGGAGGTCAACCGTGGATAAAGAAAAGATATATCAAGAACATGGGAACTTTATTTTTAGGTATTTACTAACCCTTACAAAAGATGGTCCATCTGCTGAAGATTTAACACAAGAGACGTTCTATCAAGCCATTAAGTCGATTGACAACTATCAGCATAACGGAAACGCAAAATTTTCAACCTGGTTATGTTCCATCGCCAAGAACGTTTGGTTACAAGAAATGAATCGTGAAAAAAACAAGCGCAAGTTGGTGAACTCATTAAGCGATGAAACCCCTGTTTCCTATAATTTAGAAGATGAGTATTTTAAAAATGAAGAGAAAATTAGTTTTTATAAAAAAGCTCAACAACTAAGTGAGATCAACCGAGAAATTCTTTATCTCAGATTATTAGGTGATCTATCCTTCAAAGAGATTGGCTCCATTTTGGGCGGCACAGAAAACTGGGCAAGAGTAACCTTTTATCGTGCAAAACAGCAAATCAGAAAAGGTGGGAAAAATAATGAATCATAGCGTTTTTAGAGATTTAATTCCGGGTTACATAGAAAATTTAACAAGCGAAGAGACGAATAAACATATAGAAAAACATATGGAACAGTGTGAGGATTGCCGACAATATGTGAAAGACATGCAAGACGACTTGCTGGAAGAACATGTTCGTGAGGAAAAAGTGGAAAAGAAAAATATCGACTTTTTAAAGAAGGTGAGGTCAAAAACCAGGAAAAAGATTTTTATTATTGTGGGATCCATTCTAGCCATTTTCATCGCTGGTTTCTTTTTCTTTACCGATATGTGGATTGCAGATGAAAAGAACATACAAACAACGGTCCAACAACAAGGTACAACGGTTACGTTGTCTTTTAAAACGAAAAACAACAACCGTTTTGTTTTGCCGATGACAATATGGCATCAAAATTCTATCCATGAAATCATTATTTATGAAAAGTGGAATGACTTTTCAGAGGCATCCAAACTCTTGAAAGCGAAAGATGGAAGTCCGGTCACGTTACTGTTTTTAGATGAAAACACTTTATTAGTGGATGGGAAAGAAAAGAAACTGACAGATGAAGACAAAATAACGATCCGATACAAAAATAGTACAGAAGAAATCCGCCTAAAGGGTTTATACAAACCAGAAAATAAGACAAAATGATGTAAATAAGAAAGAACGAGTGGCTGCATTACTTGTTCCAAATCCGTCCCTTTATACATAAGGGACTTTTTTATTGTTTGGTATGTAAAAATGTTACGACTTAGAGATGTTGGAAATTTAGATTAGAAGTTTCGATTGAAAAAGAAGGATGCTGGATAAGAACTTGGAAGTAGCAAGGCTGAGAATGTTTGGTGTGGGGAGGAGTTCTTATGGCATTATAGTAATTAACAATGGCGGAGAATTTTTAAAATTTTTGTTAAATACTTTTGAGAGCTAGGGAGGCAATCAAATGGTTACAGTGGATTTATATACGATGTGTATCGTGCAAGACGGAGATAAAATTTTATTATTAAATCGTCCAAGTAAAATGGGTTTTCCAGGGTACATCGGGGCAGGTGGGAAAGTTGATTTTCCTGAAAGCCTGACAGAAGGTGCAATTCGAGAGGTATGGGAAGAAACTGGACTGAAGGTAAGCGATTTAGTTTACAAAGGTTTAGATGAATATGTTGATCCAAAAAGAAATTATCGATATATGGTTTTCAATTACTTGGCTCAATCATTTGAAGGCCAACTATTAAGCGACCCGCCTGAAGGTGAGTTGCTATGGGTGCCCATTAAAGATGCACTAAATCTTCCGATGCAGTCATGGTTTAAAAGAAGACTGCCTTTATTTTTCGAAGAAGGCACCTTTGAGATATACGAAGTTTGGGATGAGGATGAGCAAATAACCATTAAGGAATCGATTAAGCAGATTTAGTTAGAGGAAAATATAGGGTTTTCTAGAAATGGTGGAGCATGATTATCGCCTTCCGTATAAAGTCCTTTTTTGACGAACCCCTCTTATGTTTTCATATCCTTATTTTATTGGCTGTTTTCTTAAAGGTTATTTATTTTTTCCATAGAAAATATCTGCTATATTCAATTCCTTATAGAATCCGTTAATTTAGAAACCGGATGAGGGTGTTGTCCGTATAAGAATTACTGGTGGTGATACAATGGCATTTCCTTCGAGTAAGGGTATATGTATGGGGATTGTAATTTGGGCTTCGATCGGTTTTTTTCTGTGGGTGTTATATCGCTCACTTTTTGTTCAACTTGATCTATGGGGTATCGTTGCAATGGTACTTCTAACATACTTTTTGGGAACCGTTTGGTTCAATACTAAATATAAAATAGAAAAAGGCAATCTCAAGGTATCGTGTGGTCACTTTAAAAAGTCTATTGATATACAAGAAATCAAATCGATTCGTCATACAAAAAATATGTTTACTGCCCCATCCCTTTCCTTTAATCGCATTGAAATACGTTACGGAAAGTATGAATCAATTCAGGTTTCCCCGAAAGACCAACAAGCATTTATAAGTGAGTTGATCAAGGTGAACCCCAACATTCAACTTGATAGTGAACTCAATAAATGTCTATAAGTCTTTCCCTTTATATGGGGTTTTTTATGCACTTTGAACATTTCAGTTGCTGCAGAATTGGTCTTTACCCTGGAATAAGCATTTGCTCCGCTGGGCTTTAATTGCTATCGAGTGTCGATTGCCTGGTTCCGCATTTTTCCTTAAGGAGACCAGCAAGATCCGAATGAAAAGGGACTGGTTTTCTACGATTGAGTATGTGACAAGTTGCTTAAGCATGGGATTGTGCCGACAGTGATCTATTGGTAAAAAGATGTCATAACGCCAGGCCATCGGCTACCAGCAGGTAAAGCAGAAGAGCGGTTGAATAGGGAGAAGGGTGCCGAATGATTGGTTTCGGCAGCTTTTTCTGTATAAACAATAAAGCCCGTCTGGAAAAATCAGCTCGCTGACTTCCCGGACAGGCCGCTTGGTGATAACTGTTTTGTGCTTAGATAATGACAGCTTCTTCGGATAGTTTTCTCGCTACTTCATCCTTGATCGTAATTCCGGATGCCTCTAATTCTGCAATTTTATCGGCGAATTGAGGTAGGTGATATTTGTGCGCAATCAAGAGCTCATCCAGCACACGTTTTGCCGTTTCGCCGCTTGGGATAAGCGGGTTGATGATGAACGCTTGCAGCGCCAATCCGTAATCTCCGGTCACGGCCGCTTCTTCAACGCATCTTTCCATATTCTTCATGACTTGCAGCCAGCCTTTTTCCGCCGGAGGGAGGGATCCGAACCCGATTGTCCTTGCGCCTGCAGCACCGATATAAGCAGATACTTCTACGACATCGTCCGGCGCCAGGTCAGGGATGGCCCCGTTGTTTTTTGCCGAGACGACCATCTGGGTGTTTTTATTGCCATAGATGGAGGCAATGCTTTCGCATGCTGCGTCCGAGTAGTAGGCGCCGCCGCGTTTGGCCAGCTGTTCCGGCTTATGATCGAGAGCGGGATCTTTATACAGCTCGAACAATTCCGCTTCTGTTTGCTTTACTTGCTGGGCTCTGGTGCCGACTTCGGGATCATTGTATTCCTCAAGCATATGCTTGAGCATTTCCTCATAGCGGTAGTAGTAGCGATGGTAGCCGCATGGAATCAAGTTCATTTGTTTCAGCTGCTCTTTAAAAAACGGGATATCGAATATATTTGCAGGAAGTCCGTTTTCTTCCTCATACAGTTTGTCGATAATTTGCGAAGTGACATCGTTCCCCGCCAGGTCTTGCACCCTGTGCCAGTGGAAATGGTTGATGCCGGCAAATGAATAAACGAGCTCATCGGTCGTTTTTCCGATTAACTGTGGTTCATGCATCATCGCAGTGACAGGAACATTGCATAAACCGATCACTTTTTCCCATTTACCATAGCGGATGATTGCATCGGTCACCATGCCGCTTGGATTGGCAAAATTGATCAGCCACGCATCCGGGCATAGTTCTTTCATATCCTCGACGATGCTTAATATAACTGGAATCGTCCGAAACGCTTTGAAAATTCCCCCTGCACCGTTAGTCTCCTGGCCCACCATTCCATAAGACAAAGGGATTCTTTCATCCTTCACCCTTGCGTCCAGCAAACCGACCCTGAATTGGGTTGTTACAAAATCGGCATCCTTCAATGCTTCACGGCGATCCAATGTTAAATGCACTTTAACATCATATGGTGAAGCGTCCCACATTCTTTGAGCCATTTTCCCTACAATTTGCAGCTTTTCTTTTCCTTCCTCAATATCAACAAGCCACATTTCCCGGATTGGCAATTCTTCATATCTTTTGATAAACCCTTCCATCAACTCAGGAGTGTAGCTGCTGCCACCGCCAATGGTTACAATTTTTACACCTTTTGTCATGTTGGTTTCCTCCTCGTTTTTACAACTGGTAGTGAAAATTTGTAAATGTTTTATTTAAGCCGGAAAGGCTTTTACATTCGCTTCCCTTACTTGTAGTATAAGTTTGTAAGGAAGATAATCAATGGAGTGAAGGAATAATCATTCGATATTCGCACTTTTGTTCACAAGAAACGTTATAATTTGTAAACAGTATTTACAAAATAGGGGGAATGTAAGATGTTGCTGACTGAGAAGATGAAAGACGATATTTTCTCACCGTCGGAAAGAATCATCATCAACTACTTGTTTGAACAAAGAGAGAATGTGAAAGACAAGACGACGAAAGAGATTTCCAAAGAGACGTTTACACATCCGTCTACGCTTGTCCGGATTGCGAAGAAGCTCGGATATGGCGGCTGGGTGGAATTGAAAGAGAAGTTTCTTGCTGAGATGGACTATCTGAATCGCCATTTCACTTCAATCGATGCCAATACCCCTTTTGAAGAGAATGATAGTTTGATGACCGTCGCCAGTAAAATGGCTCTCCTAAACCAGACGACAATCAGTGATACATTGTCTCTTTTGGAACATGAGGAGTTGCAAAAGGCAGCGAATATGCTGGATGAAGCAACAGTGATCAAGGTGTTTGCCGTGCGTCATAATCTGCTCATTTGCCATGATTTTCAAATGAATATGAACCGGATTGGTAAACCTGTCCGCCTCTGCACGGTCGATCCCCATTTTGAAGCGGTCCATTCTGATTCCAATACATGTGCCATTGTGATTTCCTACAGCGGGGAGAGCGAGAATATCGCCGGCTTGCTTCCGCTTTTGAAGAAAAGGAAGGTTCCGATATTAGCCATCACAAGCATCGGGGAAAATACGCTGACAAATGAAGCGGATTGCATATTGCGGATTACGACCCGAGAAAGACTTTATTCCAAAATCGGCAGTTTCAGCTCAATCGATTCGATCTGTTTCCTTCTCGATGTTCTCTATGCCTGTGTTTTTTCAAAAAACTATCAGCATAATCTTGAGTTGAAAACGCATATATCCGAGTACTTTGACCACCGGAAAAGTTCTAATGAAGTGATGCGGGAAACCAAGAAGGAAAAGGGAGTAGTGCAGAGAGAATAATTGTAGAAACCCTTTGATAGCATGAAAGAGGGGAGGGGACTTTGTGCTTCTCAAATTTTGCCTCTTCAGAAAACCCGCTGAACCTAGAGATGGCTGCGATCGTCGGGACTGTCGTAATAAGTGGATACTTATGCGCCATCCCGCTCCCCATCGACTTTGTCTGCGACAGGGAACGTCTCAGCTTTAGTGTAATTTCTTCATGTTTGCTCCTGTCTATTTAGCTATCGAAAACTTTGCTCAATAGTTCACAAAGTTTTCGGTTATGGACCGTTTTTCCAATGATCCGGCTGTTATACTGAACACATAAGGAATTGTATTAAAAATTATAAAAACATGAGGGTGGTCCGTTATGGAAAAAGTGTTCATTTTAGGGGGAACCGGGTTATTGGGGTATCATACGGTCAGAGAATTGCTAAGGAAAGGGTATGAAGTTTCAACCGTATCCCTGCCACCGATGCCGACTGCCGATTTATTGCCTAGGGACGTGGAGTGCAGGCTTGGAAACATTAATGAGATGACAGACGAACAAGTGATGGAACTGCTGCAGGGAAAAGACATGTTCATCTATGCTGCGGGTGCTGATGAACGAGCGCTTCCGGATGCGCCTGCCGTCAAGTTTTTCTATGAGGCGAACGTATTGCCTACACAAAGATTGGCACGCCTAGCTCGGAAAGCCGGCATCAAAAGGTTTGTTGTGCTCGGTTCATATTTTGCCCACTTTGCAGAAAAATGGGCGGATCTCCCCTTAAAGGACGAGCCTTATCCGCGGACACGGCTGTTGCAGGAGCAGGTCGCCATACTGGAAGGGGAGGGCGAAATGGATGTGATGTCAATCCGACTCCCTTATATTTTCGGCACAATGCCAGGCAGGACTCCGCTTTGGAGCATGTTCTTGCCGCAAATTCATGACAAGGATTTTGTGCCGGTGTTGGGCGGAGGAACGACGATGGTCACGGTCAAGCAGGTTGCTCAAGCTACGGTCGGGGCACTGGAACACGGAAAACATGGAGAAACCTATGCAATCGGTGATCTGAATATGAAACACGCTGATTTCTTCCGGTTGATCGCCGAGTTGCTCGGACAGAAAGACACCGTCATCCAGGTCGTTCCGCTGGAGCAAATGAAGCCAGCCTATGCAGAAGCGGATATGCAAACCGCAGAAGCGGGAAAAGAACATGGCATCCATATCGCCATGACAGCTGAGATCCAGAATCGTGATGCCTATATCGATCCGGAGGAAACGATGGCTGCCCTGCATTACGAGAAAGATGACGTAATCGCCGAAATCAAAAAAACAATCGCTTGCTGTATCGAGGCAATGGAGAATTAAGCTTGCCGTTTATCCAGGCACCTTCCATCTGAGAAGGTGCTTTTTATATGGGATAGGCAAACCCTTTCCAACTTAAACTTGTGATAATATAGAATAAAAATCTCAATATACATAAAGTTCGGAGGAGTGGCAGATGAATAGGGTTGGTCTGAAGGAAAAGCTGATACAGGGGTATGACAGAAGGCTGGACAAAGACGGAGTGAGCGGTAACCGGCTTGCGGAGCGGCTGGCAATCCTGGCTGAGATCGGCAGTACGGAGGATGGTGGTGTCAATCGGCCGGGTTATTCGCGTGAGGAGAAGCAGGCAAAGCGACAGGTGATGGAGTGGATGGAGCAGGCCGGGTTTTCTGTACAGGAAGACGGGGCCGGGAATGTGATCGGGCGGTTTACCGGAAAAACGGCTGGGCCGGCATTTGCTTCCGGTTCCCATCTTGACACCGTTCCGAGCGGCGGGAATTTTGACGGAGTGCTTGGTGTCTTGTCCGCTCTTGAAGTGGCCGAGGCTTGGAAACAGGCCGGTTACATCCCGCCCGTTCCATATGAGATGTTCATCTTTTCCGAGGAAGAAGGCTCCAGATTTGGCGCCGGGATTTTGGGCAGTGAGGCGATGATGGGCGAGGTGGACCGGAAAGCTGCTGAAGGGCTTACGGATAAAAACGGGGTGAAGTTTGCCGATGTGCTGGAAGCGTACGGAAGTTCAGTTGAGGCGTTTTTTGAAGCTGCCCGTCCGTTGAATGAAATCGGCTTTTTTGCGGAAGTTCATATTGAGCAGGGGAAACTGCTTGAAGCGGCCGATCTTCCAGCAGGAATCGTGAAGGGGATTGCCGGGCCGTCCGGACTCGAAATCGTTTTTCATGGAGAAGCCGGACATGCCGGGAATACACCGATGGCCGGGCGCCGCGACCCGCTCGTTGCGGCTGGGCGTTTCGTTCACGAAGTAAGTGCGCTGCCACCGCAATTCAGCGATACTGCTGTTGCGACAGTCGGCAGGCTCTATGTATCGCCGAACGGAACAAATGTCATTCCGGGCAAGGTTGAACTGACGGTCGATATCCGTGACATTGATAAAGGACCGCGAGATGCCCTGATCGAAAAGGTCCGGGAAACGGCGGAACGCTGTGCCGAGGATCAGGATGTACAAGCGGATATTTTGCTGTCTTACTCGCTCGATCCTGCTCCAGTGGCGGATGAAGTGCGCAACGAACTCCGGGAAGTGTTCAACGACATGGAGCTCGAACCGATGGAACTTATGAGCGGAGCCGGGCATGATGCAATGTTGCTTGGACGGCATATTCCGATGGCGATGATTTTTGTCCGCAGCAAAGACGGTATCAGCCACAACCCGGCCGAATGGTCGGAACTTGCCGATTGCCTGTATGGCATCCATCTGTTGAAAAAGTTCGCTGAACGCCGGATGGAGAGGATGGCTCGGGAGTAAGCGGCATTTACCCAGGCACAATGAGGAGTAGGTGTTGAATTGGAATTCATAACTGAAAAATTACTATATATCGCTTTGTTCATTTTCATCATCCACTCAATCGAAACACTGGCATATGCTGTTCGATTATCGGGGGCAAGGGTGAAATTGATTGCCTCAGCCCTGTCCCTTTTCAACATCATGGTAATGGTATCGAGATTGGCGAACATGATGCAGCAGCCTTTTACCGGAAGTTTGATTGATAACGCTCCAAATCAGGGTGCGCATGAGTTTGTGGAGATGCAGTTCCGTTTCCTGATTGGGGCATCAACGATCGGAACCTTTTTCGGCATCCTGCTATTGCCGACTTTTATCGCCCTCTTTTCCAGGGCCATCGTTCATTTGTCCGAGGAAAAGGGGTCTGTACCGTCACTGCTGAAAAGGCTGTTCTCCCTGCATTATATAAAGCGGGGCGTTATACATTTCGGTTTGCCGAAGTTTTCCTATCTCCGAGGCACAAAGATAAAAGACATCCCTCTCCGGTTGTTTTTCATCAATATGATCATCACCGCCATCTATACAATTGGTGTTTTCGCGGCATTGTATGCGGCTTTGCTCGTACCTGGCCGTGCTTCAACAGCGATCATGGCATCAGGATTGATCAATGGCATCGCCACGATATTGCTTGTCATCTTTGTGGATCCGAAGGTGTCTGTAGTGGCGGATGACGTCGTGAACGGGAGAGGGAGTTACCAGTCGCTTAAAAATCTCTCCATCATGATGGTCGCTTCCAGGTTTCTAGGCACACTGTTGGCGCAGCTGTTCTTAATTCCGGGGGCCATGTATATTGCCTGGTTTACCAAGTTCATTGCGTAGAGGGATGCTTATTATTACCGAAAAGGAGCTCGAGGCCATTGAACAAACAACTTAGCAGAGGTTCACTGATTGTGATGTTTCTGGGCTTGCTGGTAATGATGTTTGGCCGGGTACGAGGAGATTTGAATGAGCCGATGGTTCTAATTGCTTTTTCACTTTTATTGCTTGGGGTTGTCTTGAGTTTTATTGCGCTATTCAATGGAGAGAAGGGCATCACAAAAGCCATACCGGCATTACTTTTTTTCACTGTATTATTTTATTTTGTTTGGACCGAGCCTTATTCGTTTTTGTATATGATGACTTGGCTGAAAAATATTTTTTAATTATCGGCTTTTTGATGCCGAAGGGCTCGAATTAGGAGAATTGGATTGAAACAAGGAAACACTGAATTTGAGAGGTGGCGCAGGTATATGATCGAATCTCGGTCGATTTCTTTAACAGCGGTTGCAGACCTGCATGATGACATGCAAGGCTACATGCCTGTCTCGATAGCAATCGGTCCCAATTATGAACTATGCTTGTTGTTGACGAAGGAGCGGCCTCCGTTGATACAGGGCATGTTTCCCCAAACGGTTACGGATACTCCGTATGATTACAAAGTAATTATTTTGCAAAAAGGCGGAAAACGGGTTCTTCATTTTCCCGATGAGAGATGGAATTATCATTTCGTCCAGCCGATTGATGAGGGGCATGTTCTGCTTGCCGGTGCTCGTTCGGTTTATCGGAGTGAGGATGATATCGAGCGGAATGGGCGGGTGTTTTCTATGGATAACAAGTGTATCCGCTCTTTTTGCCTGGGGGATGGAATTCAGGACCTATATGTGGCTCGGGATCGTACAATTTGGACGAGTTATTTTGATGAAGGGGTCTATGGCAATTTCGGTTGGGTAGAGCCGATCGGCAGCAAAGGCTTGATTCGATGGGATGCAGACGGCCGCCAGTTGGAGTGGCACGATGGTTCGACCGGATATTTCATCGATGATTGTTATGCGTTGAATGTTATTTCAGCTGATGAAGTATGGTTCTATTTTTATATGGATTTCAAAATAGGAGTACGGAAGAATGGAAAGACCGACTACTACACGCCCGATATAGAAGGATCCAGCATGTTTGCAGTTTATGGGGATACTCTGCTGATGAATGGCGGCTACGGAGACCGGGACAGATTTTATGAGTTGGAACGGGACGGGTTGTCATATAAAACGGTACGTTCAGTAGAGTTTCTGAAGCCGGACGGCAAGCGTTTAACCCCACAGGCAACGAGCAACCGCGGGAGCAGGATGTTGTTCTTGGATGGCAGTGAACTGTTTCTATTTAATATGGCAGAGCATGGCTTCCATTCGAGCTGAAGCCAGGTGTAAAAACGTTGTATGGCTTTACTCTGTTGCTGTGCTATATTGGCAAAATAATAATAGTAAGAGTTAACTATTAAACTAGCGGCCAATGCTGCAGATTGGATGGTAAATGAATGAGACGGAGAATTGTTTGTTTTGGTGATTCCAATACGTGGGGATTTGATGCTGAAACGCTTGGAAGGTTCCCTGAAGATGTGCGATGGACCGGACTTTTGCAGGAAATGCTTGGGGTTGAATATGCAGTGATTGAAGAAGGGCTTTGCGGGAGAACAAGCGTGTTGGATGATCCATTGTTTGAAGGGCTGAGTGGTTTATAATACATACATCCATGCTTAATGAGCCACTCTCCGCTTGAACTGGCAGTCATCATGGTCGGAACGAACGATACGAAGGAGCGTTTTCGTTTAACGCCTTATAATATTGCCCAAGGCATTGCCAGGTTGTCGCTGAAGGCAAAAAACACAGCTGCTGGACTTAATGGCAACCCGCCTAAAGTGCTGGTCGTCGCGCCTCCTTGCATTGGCCAGGAGTACGTGGATACAGATGTCGCTATGTCGATGGGGACAGGGTGTGCAGAAAAGTCGCGTGATTTCCCTGCCTATTTGAGGGAGATGTTATCGGGCACAGGCATTGATTTCCTTGATGCAAGCAGTCTTGTTCAGATGAATCGGATTGATTATATGCACTTGGATAAAGAAGGGCATGCGCAGATGGCGAAGCTGATCGCGCAGAAGATCAGGGAGATTTTTTGATGTTTTTTTATGAGCTGCCAAGGCTGCAATGCCGTGGCGGTTTTTTTGTTTGTAGATCCATTGGGCAGTTTTAAAAGAATAATTGAACGTTTGGTGTATCAGAAAATCCTGTTGGCTGCCGGGTAGACGAAAGGCATTTGGTTGCAGGGAAGTCAACAACCAAATAAAATTATTATGTTAACAAGTTCGGCAAGCGGAGAGAATAATGGGCTCTAATCGAATTACGAATTGTGAGGAATGGGTATGATACAGGCGAATAATTGAAAAGGAAGAGGTGGAACGGACTTGACGAATTCATGGCATGAGCGGTTTTCGGCAGATGAATATGTCTATGGGAAAGAGCCAAATCCTTTTTTGGCGGAGGCTGCTGCGGCTTTGCCAATCGGCGATGTGTTATGCATAGCGGAAGGGGAGGGGCGGAATGCCGTCCATTTGGCCACGCTCGGACACCAGGTGACAACGTGGGATTTTGCACAGGCTGGCTTGGACAAGACGAAGAAACTGGCGGAAGAGAAATCGGTGCATGTGACGACAGAGCTCCGCGATTTATCGACAGTTGTCTGGGAAGAGAGGAAGTGGGATGCCATCGTCCATATTTTCGGACATGTCCCGCCAGAAATTATGCAGAGGACTTGGGAAGGGATCCGTCTTGCTCTGAAACCCGGCGGCTATTATATCAGTGAGCTGTACACGATAGAACAGCTCAGCTATGGTACCGGTGGACCAAAAGAGAAGGCATTGCTCGTCAATCCTGTCGATGAGTTGAATGCATTTGAAGGCTTCTTCATCAAGCATTTCTTTGTCGGTGAAGTTTTCAGGCAAGAAGGGCTGCTTCATACCGGTGAGGCTCATGTCGTTCAAGCTTTGCTTGAGAAAAAATAATCATACTCCATATGTTTGAGCTGCAAATGGAAGGAAAGACTGTTGACAAACAGGCTGATCTGCCCCTATAATGGGGCTAATCAAATACGAGCGTACTTGGAGGAGTCTGTCACCAAGGGATATTTATGTCCTTTGGTTGCAGGCTCTTTTTGTTTTCTTTGCGATGGTATTGATTTCATAGACTATTCTTTACCTATCAATGAGTGGAAGAAAGAGTAGGAGGAGGAGTTGTTTTGTCTGTTTTGCATGTTGTGATTTTGGCGCCACTGTTTCTGGCGTTATTCGTCCCTTTCTTTTATAGGAAAGTAGGCCGTCTTCATACGGGATGGTTTGTGCTCGGGCTTCCGGCCATTTTGTTCATTTATTTTATCCGGCTTCTCCCTGTACTGAAGGATCAAGGGCCGATTCATGAAAGTTTGGATTGGATCCCTTCACTCGGCATCAATTTTACCGCCTATGTGGACGGTCTCGGGCTGTTATTCGCCCTGCTGATTACGGGAATTGGCGCATTGGTCGTGCTGTATTCCATTTTCTATTTGTCGAAGAAGAAGGAGAACCTCGGCACTTTTTATGTCTATTTGCTGATGTTCATGGGAGCGATGCTCGGCGTTGTGCTGTCGGACAATTTGATCGTCTTGTATGCGTTTTGGGAACTGACTTCGTTCTCATCGTTCCTGTTGATCGGGTTTTGGAATGAGCGTGTACGGTCGCGTTACGGTGCACAAAAGTCGATGCTCATCACTGTTTTCGGCGGCCTTGCTATGCTCGGGGGCTTCCTGCTGCTTCATGTAATGACAGATTCGTTCAGCATCCGGGAAATTATCTCGATGGCGGGCGGCATCTCGTCGGAACCTTTATACATAACTGCACTTGTTCTTGTATTGCTCGGTGCTTTTACAAAATCGGCGCAATTCCCTTTTCACATCTGGCTTCCCGACGCGATGGAGGCGCCGACGCCTGTCAGTGCTTATTTGCACTCAGCGACGATGGTCAAAGCGGGGATTTACCTTGTTGCCCGGATGAGTCCGGTGTTTGCCGAACAGGGTTTATGGCTGTGGCTCGTTGGCGGAATCGGACTTTTGACTCTCTTATGGGGTTCGGTCAATGCAGTGAAACAGACCGACCTGAAGGGAATACTCGCTTTCTCCACGATCAGCCAGCTTGGGCTGATCATGTCCCTGCTCGGCGTTGGTGCGGCAGCCCTGCATTTTACCGAGCTCGATGAAAATCTTTACATGGCGGCAACGTTCGCAGCTGTCTTCCACCTGATTAACCATGCGACATTCAAGGGCAGCTTGTTCATGGTTGCCGGCATCGTCGATCATGAAACGGGCACGAGGGATATCCGCAAACTTGGCGGCCTCCTGCATCTGATGCCGATTACAGCGACGATTGCGTTGATCGGAACCTTTTCGATGGCCGGATTGCCGCCTTTCAACGGTTTCTTGAGCAAGGAGATGTTCCTTGAAAGTATGGTTGATATCATGTCTTTGAAACTGTTCAAGCTTGAAACATTGGGTGTCGTTTTCCCTGTGCTCGCATGGGTGGCAAGTGTCTTCACGTTTATTTACAGCATGCTCCTGTTCTTTAAGACATTTGCCGGCAAATACGTTCCTGAGAAATTGAATGCGAAACCTCATGAAGCACCGGCTGGCATGCTTGTTTCTCCGATCATCCTTGCATTGCTCGTTATCGGATTTGGACTGTTTCCGAATGTGCTTTCTGCTTCCCTTATCCAGCCGGCTGCGGAAGCGATTATGCCGGGAGTTGTGGAAGCGGGTCAATCTTTTGACACCCATATTTCCTTCTGGCACGGTTTTACGCCTGCGCTGTATATGACACTTGGCATCATTGCGGTCGGCATTTTGCTGTACCGGACGTTGCCGAAATGGAAAAAGATCTATGGCACTCTGCCGGAAAAGTTTACGCTGAACTCTCTGTATGACAATGGGCTTGCTTCTGTCGTAAAAGGGTCCAATCGGGTGACGAACCTGTATATGACTGGTTCGATCAGAACGTATATGATCTATATTTTCGTCGGCTTCATCGGCATACTCAGTTTTTCGCTTCTGAAAAAGGATGCTTTTGCTTTGGATGCTTCGAATGTGGCACCAATCGGACTCTATGAAATTCTGCTAACCGTCATCATGGTCAGCGCACTGCTGATCATTATTATGGCGAAATCAAGGCTTACCGCCATCATTGCGCTCGGTGCCGTCGGATATACCGTTGCTTTGTTCTTCCTGCTCTTCCGCGCTCCTGACCTTGTGTTGACACAGTTGGTGATTGAAACGATCTCTGTGGCGCTGTTCCTGCTCTGTTTCCGTTATTTGCCCGATCAGAAAAGGAAAGCGGAAAGGACCGGTTTCAACTTGGTAAACGGGGTGATTGCACTTGGAGTCGGTGTTGTAGTGACACTGATTTCGCTCTCCGCGCACAGCACGAAGCTATTCGATTCGATCGCCCATTACTATGTCGAAAATACGGCGGACAAAGCAGCCGGAGGAAATATGGTCAATGTAATTCTCGTTGACTTCCGCGGCTTTGATACGATGTTCGAAATCGCCGTATTGGGGATTGCTGCACTCGGCATATTTGGCATGATTAAACTAAGGCTTGCGGGGAGGAAGAGTGAATGAAATCAAATGATCTTGTTTTACAAACGGCAACGAAGGTGATTTCCTTCATCATTCTGCTGTTTTCCCTCCATATCTTTTTCGCCGGCCATTACAATCCGGGAGGCGGGTTTGTCGGCGGTTTGCTGACTTCGGGGGCGATCGTGCTCTTGCTGCTCGCCTACGATATCAAAACGGTGGCGGACAGCCTGCCGTTTGATTTCCGGATCATGATAGCGGTCGGGCTGTTGTTTGCCATTGGAACGGGGGCAGGCTCACTGCTTTTCAATGTGCCTTTTCTGACGCATGCCTTCGGCGATGTTACGCTGCCGATCATCGGACAAACTTCCCTTCATACGGCATTGCTGTTTGATATCGGGGTATACCTTGTTGTCGTTGGTGCGACGATGACCATTATTCAGACGATAGGGGAGAGTGAATAATGGAGATTTTAATGTCAATTTTAATCGGCCTGCTGTTTGCGAGTGCCGTCTACTTAATGCTTTCAAAGAATATTCTCCGGATCATCATCGGCACAGGATTGCTCAGTCACGGCGCCCACTTGATGCTAATGACGATGGCTGGATTGAAAAGGGGAGCCGTGCCGCTGCTCGGAGAAAAGGCGGCTGCCTATACGGACCCGATTCCCCAAGCGTTGGTTCTGACAGCGATTGTCATCAGCTTTGGAGTCACGGCCTTTTTCCTCGTCATCGCCTATCGGGCTTATCAGGAGCTGGGGACGGACAACTTGGAAAAGATGAGAGGAACGGATGCAAATGAATAATTTACTGATTCTGCCGATACTCATCCCGCTGGTGACCGCGGTGATCCTGATGTTTTTTGCAAAGAATATCGGCATTCAACGGTGGATTTCCGCCATTTCCATGGCTGGGACCTTCATCGTTTCATTGATTTTAATTAACAAAATTGATCATGCCGGCATCCAAACACTCGATCTTGGAAGCTGGCCGGCGCCTTTCGGGATTACGCTTGTATCGGATATGCTGTCTGCGATGCTTGTGGCAACCGGCTCATTCATCGCCCTTTGCTGCATCTTGTATTCCTTCCGTTCAATCGGGGTGGAGCGCGAGAAGTTTTACTACTATTCTATCGTTCAATTTTTGATGGTCGGGGTGAACGGTGCCTTCACGACAGGTGATATTTTCAACATGTTCGTCTTTTTTGAAGTGATGCTCATGTCTTCGTACGTATTGATTGTCATCGGCGGGACGAAGATCCAGCTTCGGGAATCGATCAAGTACCTGCTTGTGAATGTAACCTCCTCAGCATTGTTCGTCATCGCAGTCGCATTCCTGTATTCGATGGTAGGGACGCTGAACATGGCCCATATTTCGGAAAGGATTGCCGAGGCGGGACAGCCGGGGCTGATGACGGTCGTCGCCGTACTCTTTTTGATCGTATTCGGATTAAAAGGTGGGATCTTCCCGCTCTTTTTCTGGCTGCCGGGTTCGTATTCCGCGCCGCCTGCACCAATTATCGCCTTGTTCGGGGCGTTGTTGACGAAGGTGGGGGTCTATTCGATCCTGCGGACGTATACGCTGTTTTTCTATCATGATCAAGGGTTTACCCATGAGCTGCTTGTTGTGTTGTCGCTTATTACGATAGTGCTTGGATCGGTCGCAGCAATTGCGTACAGAGATATGAAAAAGATCATCATTTACAATATTGTCGTTGCGATCGGGGTGATTGCGTACGGCATCGGTACGATGAATGCCGATTCGTTGAGCGGCTCCGTCTTTTACCTGATTCATGACATGATCATTAAGGCGGCGCTGTTCATGATTGCCGGTGTGATCATTGCCGTGACAGGGACCGGAGATTACCGGAATTTCAGCGGGCTGCTGCGTCATTACCCGCTGCTTGGCTGGACGTTCTTCCTATCCATCCTGGCACTTGCGGGGATTCCTCCACTGAGCGGGTTTGTCGGGAAGCTTCTGATTGCCGGCGGCGGTTTTGCGGCGGGGGATGCTGTTGGCGCACTGATTGTCCTCTTCTCCAGTTTGTTTGTCCTGTACTCGCTTATGCGGGTATTCATTAACGGGTTTTGGGGGGATCCGGAGGGGAGCAGAGTGAAGGCGGAAGTGCCGGTCGGGAAACTGCTCATCCCGGTTCTCCTGTTGATGGCCGCCTCCGTAGGTTACGGAGTGTTTTCCGAGTTTGTTCATGGATACGTCTCCCAGGCGGTGGAGGTACTAATCGATCCGGCTCTATACATTGAAGCGGTGTTACGCAAATAAAGGGGGAATGCACAATGGCGTTTCAAATCCTGTTGAATGTATTCCTGGCGTGTTTATGGATGTTTTTTGAGAGCTCTGTTAAGCTGTCCACGTTTTTGACCGGCTATCTGCTCGGGCTGCTCATTATCTTTATCATGCGCAGGTTTCTCTCCTCAAGATTGTATATTTACCGGGTGTTCGCGGTGATCTGGCTAGTTCTATTGTTTTTGAAAGAACTCGTACTTTCGAACATCGCCGTGCTGAAAATTGTCCTGAATCCCAAACTGGATATCCGTCCGGGGATATTTGCCCTGGAAACGCAACTTGAAAAGGATTGGGAAATTACCCTTCTGGCCAATTTGATCACGTTGACCCCCGGTACACTCGTTGTCGATTTGTCGAAAGACAATAAGACACTTTATATTCATTCTGTCGATATTGAAGATGCGGATGAGGCAGCAGAGAGCATCCGGCAATCTTTTGAAAAAGCGATCATGGAGGTGAGCCGCTGATGCTCGATATCGTATTGAAAATCGCCCTTGTCGGCTTCGCACTGTCTTCCGTTATCATTCTCGTTCGGATGGTCAAAGGCCCATCGACGCCGGACCGGATTGTCGCACTGGATGCGATGGGCATCAATTTGGCGGCGATCACCGGCCTCATGTCGATGATTTTCCACACGAAGGCTTTCCTGGACGTAATTCTGCTTTTCGGCATCCTGTCGTTTATCGGCACGGTCGCCTTCTCAAAATTCCTGGAAAAAGGAGTGATCATCGAAAATGAGCGCCGCAGCTGAATGGGCGATTGCCATTTGCGTCCTGATCGGCACATTCCTGAGCCTCGTATCTGCATTCGGCATGTACCGGCTCCCGGATGTGTATACAAGAAATCACGCAGCATCCAAATCAACGACCCTTGGGGTATTGTTCACCTTGCTGGGAACATTGATTTACTTCTATGCTTTTGACGGGGAATTCAACGCAAGAGTCGTCCTTGGGATCATTTTCATCTTTATCACTGCTCCGGTTGCCGGGCAATTGATCAGCCGGGCTGCATATTATACAGGAGTGAAAATGTCGGAACGGAGTGTAAGGGACGATTTAAAATTGAAAAGATAAGAGAGAGCTGTCTGGATCTATGCCGGACAGCTTTTCAAAATTCTTCGCGGGGAGGGCAAAGGATGAAACAAGCTGA
This sequence comes from Lederbergia sp. B243.17, assembly GCF_057657925.1. Lineage (NCBI taxonomy): Bacteria > Bacillati > Bacillota > Bacilli > Caryophanales > Bacillaceae > Lederbergia > Lederbergia sp. B243.17. The sequence goes on along the minus strand of NZ_JBWBKF010000073.1, from coordinate 35,659 downwards.
TGATAAAGGGATCTCTGTTCTTAGCTATTTCAAAGTAAAAAGGTTCATCGAGTTCAATGTCCAAAAGGTTGTGAGGACAGAGCACAGCTTGATTTTGTCCAAACAGGCCATTTCTGCAGAACACCAGCAGTTTCCGATCGTAGACATTTTTGATTTATCGTATAAGCCTTTCTCGGACAACTCCGGTCTTCTGTACTTGCACACCAGACAGGGCGTATTTGCCTTTGATGTGGACACCAATCCGAGTGTTTTCATGGAGAAAGCCCTGCAGCAAATCAAAAATGGAGGCTCTGGTTTATAGGCAGGCATCCTTAAAATGGCAGGTCTTGGGGTTCTCGGGTTCCGTTTTCGGGTATACCAATGGTGCAGCTTTCTTTCAAGCTAGTTGAACTCATACTTGAACAGAAGGATATCTATTGGAAAGGAAGTGGGCACATGACGAGAAAACTTTGGTTCCAGACCGGGGTCGCTCTCCTGCTGGCCATCTTGATCATCAAGTACTTTTTGGAGATCAATTATCTCTTTTCGCCGATCGGCATTATCGTTAAGACGATTCTTCTGCCTGTCATTTTCGGCGGTGTGCTTTTTTATTTGGCTGAGCCGGTGCAGCGCAGGCTTGAAGCGAGCAAAGTGCCTCGCTGGGGCAGCATTTCGATCATTGTTGTCTGCCTTGCTGTCATTGTTTGGGTGTTCTTTGCGCTGATCGGGCCAAAGGTTTCAACCCAGGTGAACAGCCTGATTGAAAATGCGCCAAAGCTGTCAAGAGAGTTGAGCGAGATTCGCATCAATGTCATGCAGCAAAAGGAAAATTTGCCGGAACAACTCCAAGATTCGCTAGACAGTGCGCTTGATTCATTGAAATCAGCCGCGGTAAAGTTCGGCGTTTGGGTATGGCAATTTTTGCAATCATTGGTTCAGGCCGTTGTGCTGCTTGTCCTCGTCCCGTTTTTCTTCATTTTCATGTTGAAGGACCACGAGAAGTTTGCTCCCCGCATTTATAACTTGTTTAGAGGAGAGAAGAGGGAATGGGTGAAAAAGACGCTGAACGATATCGACAACGTCTTGCGCTCTTATATTCAGGGGCAGCTGCTGATCAGTACGATCCTAGCCCTGCTCATTCTAATCGGCTACCTGATCATCGGGCTTGAATACGCATTGCTGCTAGCAATATTCGCCCTTTTCATGAACGTCATTCCGTTTCTCGGCCCGTGGATTGCTTTCGCTCCCGCCGTTATCATCGGCTACTTGCAGGACCCGAAGCTTGTCATCTGGGTATCCGTCGTAACACTTGCTGCCCAGCAGATTGACAGTCATCTCATCACGCCGAACATCATGGGGAAGACGCTCGACATCCATCCGCTTACTGTCATCACCCTGCTTTTGGCAGCTGGAAGCATCGCGGGTTTCTTTGGCATCCTTCTCGCCATCCCAACATACGCAGTCATCAAAGTAGTAGTCATCAATATATATGAACGGAGAAAAGAGATCAAAGGTGCTGCCACAAAAGAAATATAGCCTCGGTTCAGGGATGTCCGGAATGTCAGTGGATACTGATATCCGGACATCCTTTTATTTTTGTTTGCTGAAAAACAAACGTTCAGCTTATTTGTTTGTTTTATTTATTGACCGAATGCCGACAAAATGGTAAAGTTATGGCTGAAGAGTAAACAAAATATCGTTTTGTTTATAAATATAAAGGGTGTGTAAAGAGAACATGGGAAAATCGGAATTGTTTTGGGATGCCGATTTGGCAGAGCTGAAGAGAGGGTATGCCGAGGAGGGGGAATCGTATCGTTGCCTCCTTTGCGGCCATCAAACCGAAAAGGGGATCGTTTACCCTTTTCAAGACGTTCTTTATGATGCGGAACGATTCATGCGGATCCATATTGAAGTGACCCATCAATCGGTATTTGAATCTTTGCTGGAGATGGATAAAAAACTGACAGGGTTGACCGATCATCAAAAAGGACTGCTGCGGCTATTTTATCAAGGGAAAAGTGACAAGGAAGTCCAAGAGGAGCTGGAAATCGGCAGTGCGTCGACTATTCGCCATCACCGTTTTTCTTTAAAGGAGAAGGAGCGCCAGGCGAAGGTGTTTCTGGCGATCATGGAGCTGTTGAAGGAAAAGGATGCCTATGCCCCTGCCTTCGTTCCGCCTCATCAGAATGCAACAATGGTAGATGATCGTTATGACATCACCGGTGAGGAGCAGGAGGAAATTATCCGGAAATTCATGCCGGAAGGAGCTTCGGGCCGCCTGAAGAAATTTCCGCCGAAGGAAAAGCAAAGACTTGTCGTGCTTCGAGCTGCAGCAAAAAGACTGGAGACTGGCAGAACCTACTCTGAACGGGAACTAAACAGGATACTGGGGGACTTCTTCGAAGATTATGTTCTCGTCAGAAGGTATTTAATCGACTATGGTTTTCTCGACCGAACAAAAGACGGCAGGGAATACTGGCTGAAGGACTATTGAAAGGGAGAGAGTCATGGATCGTAAAAAACAGCTGAAGCAAGAGTTTAAAGAAGTTGCCGTGGAGGCAGGAGTTTATCAGATCAGAAACAATGTAAACGGAAAAACCTTTATCGGCCGGACACGGAACATTAAAACGCTGAATGGCGTGAAATTCACTCTCGTCAATGGCACTCATATCAATAAGCTGCTCCAATCCGAGTGGAAAGAATATGGTGGGGATGCATTCACGATTGAAGTGCTTGAAGTCGTAAAGAAATCTGACGATCCGTATTTCAATGAAAAAGAGGCGTTGGCAGAGTTGGAGCAAAAATGGCTGGAGAAACTGCAGCCATATGGGGAGAAAGGATATCATGGATGAAGAACGGGGGACCAGCTGGCACGCTGGTCCCCCGTTTTTTCGTCCTCTTAATTAGCATGTTGGATCTGGATCTTTTTCATGATGAATGAAGCAACCATCCAGCTTGCGACGAGAGCCAACCCGGATGCAATCCTCCCGCCGGCAGCCGGCAGGTTCGGCATGGCTGCGCTGATGACGATCAAAAAGAAAGCAAAGGTTGCTGCAAGTAAAAACAGTTTTACGACTAACCCTTTCATCCTGCACCCCTCCAATCTTTCATCTCCTTAATTTTACCAAATGCCAAACTGCAATACCACCATTTGTCAGACTTGAAAAAAGATTTGTTTTATTTGTAATATATTCTTTACATAATGTAAAAAATATATTACTCTGTATACAGGAGGTGGGGGAAGTGCCAAACGGTCAGGAATATAAAATCAGCAACCGGATTGCCATTTTGAGGGCGGAGAAAGGACGGTCGCAGAAGGAAGTGGCGGATGCCCTCGGTGTGAGCCGCCAAACGATCATCTCATTGGAGAAAAATCGTTACAATCCTTCTCTTCGTTTGGCCTTTGAACTTGCGGTTTACTTTCAAGTCGATTTACACGAAGTTTTTCAATACGAAAGGACGGAGGACTGAAACATGATCAAAATCTTGACGCTCATCTATATCATCATTTTCTTCTGCGCCGTTTTCCTTTCCTTGAAATTTGAATGGGGAAAGGAAGGAAAGGATGAACGGGGCAAAGGGATTATCAGCCAATCATATCGCCTCGTTTTCCCGGTACTGCCGCTTGGGTGGCTAGCGCTTGAGATGTACAGCGACTATGTAAATGAACTTTCGTATGCGGCTTATAAAATGGCGATCTGGCTCATTTTGACAGCGATGATGATTTTGCATGCGTTGACGATAGAAGTGTTGAAGAGAAGATATTGAAAAAGGGGGAGCTGTTGTGAATCTTTTTGTCTGGACCATCCTTGCTTTGGCCGCGCTTTACGTACTTTGGCCCTTGCTTCGGAAGGAGAAGCGGATAAAAGGTGTTTTGAAAAGAATGGTGGTTGTTGCGGCGATTGTTCTCGGTACCATCATCGGGGCTGCTGTACTGGGGATGTCCATTCCGGGCGGGATTATCATTGGTTGTGTAATTTCGATATTACTGGACCGGAGGACGTATACGAAAAATCGTCTGATCGTATATGGTGCAGGCATTGTCCTTTTAGCGGTTTCCGCATTTCTGTTTATACGAGACAATCCCGCTTATGTGCTCAAGCATCTGGAGAAGAACCCGGATTCGTCCTCGTTCTACCTGTCTCAAAATGGGGAACCGCTTGTAAGCTATCAATCTGATGCGATCCGGCCGCTTGCGAGCACCGTGAAAATTGCGATTGCTTACGAATATGCGAATCAGGTTGCAGATGGCCGGCTTGATCCGGAGCAGCCGGTTTCATTAAAGGAATTGGAGCGTTTTTATATTGAAAGGACGGATGGCGGAGCGCATGAGGCCTGGCTTGAAGAAATGGAGAATGAGGGGAAAACCGATAATGGCGAGGTCTCTTTGCAAGAAGTGGCAAAAGGGATGGTCAAGTTCAGCTCGAATGCGAACACAGACTATCTGACGCGATTGCTCGGCAGTGACGCGATTAATGAAAGTGTGCGCTCTTTCGGCCTGTCAAACCACGAGGAAATCTATCCAATTGTGGGTGCGTTGCTCGTTCCGGAAAGGGTTAGAGAAGCCGGGTGGGACGATAAGGAGCTCATTCAGGAGCTGGAAAAAATGCCGATGGATCGGTACCGTTCTCTCGCCTTTGAATTGGACGGAAAATTGGCGGCAGGGGAAGCGGATAAAAACAACTTGGCCTTGCCGTTCGATGTCCAGAAGGTCTGGTCGGATCGCCTGCCTGGAGCGACTGCGGCTGAATACGGCCGGCTCATGTCCGCTGTTTCAAAAGAGGAATTTCCGCCAGCGGTCAATGAAACAATGCGGGAGCTGCTCGAGTGGCCGATGGAATTCAATCCTGGGAATAAGGAGAGATTTCGCCACCTAGGGATAAAAGGCGGATCGACGGCCTTTATTTTGAATCAGGCAATGTATGCCGAGACATTGGAAGGAGACAAGTTTGAAATTGTCGTGTTGACGGATGAACTGAATGAGATGGAATCGCGTCTCCTCACCAAGAATATGAATTCCTTTGTGTCCAAGATCATCGGAAGCGAAGAATTCCGCAAAGAAGCGGAGAAGCGGTTGGGAGCAGCAAAGGAATGAGGAAGAACATAACAATGAAATTTACAAATGGTATAATGGAAGTAACAAAGTTTTGGTGAGGCGAAAAGTGTGTAAAGACGCAATCTGAGCAGTACTGACCGATACACATTCATTTAAATAGGATGAAAAAGCATCTGCCCAGGTGCTTTTTCTGTTTTTCGATTTACATAGTATAGGAGGCGGATTCGATGAAATACAACTGGTGGAAAGTGTTTGATTTGAAGTATCCGATTATTCAGGCACCGATGGCAGGCTCCACCCCGCCGGAATTTGTTGCAGCTTGCTGCGAAGCGGGCATTCTTGGATCCCTCGGGGCGGGTTATATGACCGCAGAGGCAACCCGAAAAGCCATCAAGGGCATTCGTTTGCTGACAGATAGGGCATTTAATGTGAACCTTTTCGTCCCGGAAAATGCCGAGCGGGATTCAAACATCATCCATGAAGCACATACAGCTCTTCGGCCATTTCGGGAAGAACTCGGTCTGCCGGATGAACTGCCCGCGTTAAGCGAGAGTGAATTTGCCGAACAAGTTGATGTAATAATCGAAGAGCAGGTCCCTGTCGTGTCATTCACATTTGGCTTGCCGGGTGAGAGGACGGTTTTCCAGCTGAAAGCAGCAGGTGCCTTCCTCATTGGAACGGCGACAACACCAGAAGAGGCTGCGCTTGCCGAACAGGCCGGGATGGACGCGGTTGTGCTGCAAGGCAAGGAGGCGGGCGGCCACCGCGGATCATTCGAAGGAAAGGACAGGTTCCTTCCACTGGCAGAGCTATTGGCGGTGACAAGAGGACGGATCCCAATCATTGCTGCCGGCGGTATGTATGATGCTGAGACGGTCAAGCGGGCACTTAATGGCGGTGCTTCTGCCGTTCAGGTTGGCTCTGCGCTCCTCGTCTCGGAAGAAAGCGGGGCAAACCCGCTCCACAAGCAGGCCATCCTCAATTCCGCTCCTGATGCTACGGTAATCACAAAGGCATTCAGCGGAAAAAATGCAAGAGGGCTGGAGAATTGCTTCACACGTGACATGGCCGAAGCGACAGTTGCTCCTTATCCGATCCAGAATGACCTGACAAAAACAATCCGTACGGAAGCGGCTCGGCAAGGAAATCGGGAGCTTCTGTCCCTTTGGTGCGGAGAAAATGGCTGGAGGAGTCAAGCTGGCACGGTCGCCGAAATTGTCAGGCGGCTTGCGGGTGAAGATGAGGCGGACTGATAATAGAGGGGTATGTTCCGAGGGCAGGTGGAGAAGATGATGTCAGATATGGATTGGGCACTGGGTGATTTGTCCGGCGATGTTTACTTCAGCTTGATGTATTTCTCTATTGATGGGGAAATCTTGTCCTTGATCATTGACGTAACTTATGAAGATGATGACGAGGTTTTGCAAAAATGGGAGGTTCAATGCTTCGATTTTCAAGACCATCAACTGGATCTCTATAACGTTGAAGAGATTGAAGAAGTGGAGGAGCATCCGAAACTTTGGAGGTACAATCAGCGGAGTGTTGACTTGTTTTTCAAAGGGAAGCCGGCAAACATCCATGAGCTGATCGGAGAGCTGTATGTCGGCCAGCAACGGCTTACCGGCGGAATGCTTCTTCTCGAGACCTTCCTGAACTGCAATAAAAATGGCAGCGGCGATTTGGAGTGGCTCCTTTCCTGTGGGCAGGGGCAGTTTTCGCAAGCGCCTCAAGAGCTATCCTCGCTTTATGAAAAAATATTGCTGAAGCACGGCATAAAAACGTCCGGACTGTCTTGCAGCCAACAGAAACAGAATAAGCGGTACAGGCTGCTTTTGTTCGGCGATTCCTATGTAATAGCAGAAAGGTTTGTGGCGAAGCGTTTGAGTTGAGAGGCCGAACGTATTGAAGCCCAAAAGAAAGCCGCAGATGCCAAAAAACCGACACATCTTTATGGTGAAAGTAGCGCTTCTCATTGACATCTAAATCTCATCTCTATAATATGATTCGTATGCGATGTATCGTGTACGATTCTTTTTTTGTTAAAGGGGGGAACCGGATTGGAAAAAGCTGATTTTATTGGCGATTCGATTGATTTTTTGCATCGATATACGATGAAAAGTCTGCAGAAGACGGCGGAAGAGCATGGGGTAACGATTCCTCAGGTGCGCGTCATTGGTGAGGTGTTCGCCCACCAGACTGTGAGCATTAAGCAGCTTTCACAAAACTTGAAAATGACGCAAAGCACCGTTTCGGATATTGTCGAAAGGCTGATTTCCAAAGGGTTTCTCGTGAAGAAGCCAAATGAGAAGGATAAGCGGCTCGTCGATATCACGCTGTCTGAAAGGCTGGCGAAAGAGATCGATGAAAGTGTGGCCCAGCTGCAAAATCAGGCTATCACAAGTGCTTTGGCTTTGTTGGAGCCGCAGGAACAGGAGATTGTCGAGCAGGGAATGAAATTATTGGTCTCCGCTGTCAAAGAGAAGATGGCAGTTGAAGGGATGGGCAATTATGAGTTCTTTGATATCTTGTACTTCTCCGAAAAGGATAAGAGGAAGAAATAAACAGAAAATCGGGGGATGTCAAGATGAGGAACATTATAAAAGCGCGCTGGGCGATTTTGGTCATTTGGCTCGTTGCCACTATCGTGTTGACCGTCATTCAGCCGGATGTCAATGCCATCCTGCGTGACCAGGGCCAGGAAGGCACAAGCAAAGACAGCCCATCTGTCAGGGCAAGTGACATATTGAAGAAAATGGATACGACGAAAGGGACGGACAACCTGATCGTTTTCCATGACAAAAATAAAATTTCCGATGCGGAAATGAAGAAAATCGAGAAAGCAGTCGATTCTGTCCGTGATGACAGCTCGAAGCTCGGCATTGCGAACATGATCGATCCGTTCAGCATGCCGGATGCGAAAAGCTCTCTAGTATCCAAGGACGGCACGACCGTCATGGTGAGCTACAAGCTCGATAAAAAGGACAGGGAAATCGATGACATCAAGGCGCAGTTGGAGAAGACGATCGGCAACGTTCCGGTCGACTACTATTTGAGCGGCGAGGATTTCATCAATAATGATTATTTGAAGGCAACCCAGGCAGGCGTCGAGAAAAGTGCCGCGCTGACGGTCATCTTTATTTTGGTCGTGCTGATTATTGCGTTCCGTTCGGTAGTGACGCCGTTCGTATCGCTGATTGCTGTCGCGTTTTCCTATCTCGTCTCGATGGGGATTGCCGCCCAGCTGATCGACAAAGCTGGTTTTCCGATTACGAGCCTGACCCAAATGCTGCTCGTGCTCATTCTTTTCGGAGTCGGAACAGATTACAATATTCTGCTTTTCAACCGGTTCAAGGAAGAATTGGCGCATGGCCATTCGATCGATGTCGCGATTGTCACAACATACCGGACGGCAGGAAAAACCATTGCCTACAGCATTTTGACTGTATTCATCGCATTCCTTGCACTCGTTTTCTCGGAATCGCCGATCTATCAGTCCGGTGTAGTCGTCGTCATTGGTGTTTCGATCTTGCTGCTTGAAATTTTGACGTTGACGCCATTTATCATGAAAGTGCTCGGCAAAAAACTTTTTTGGCCATCAAAGAACGCTGGCGGCCACAAGGAAAATAAATTCTGGAGTGTAGCCTCGATCGCCGGCACAAAGCACCCGATCATCATTACGCTGATCGTCCTGCTCATTGTCGGGCCAATGGTTATCTTCCATGAAGAAAAATTGAATTTTGATACGGTCGGGGAGCTAGGAAACAAATATCCTTCCTCGAAAGCGATCAATCTTGTTTCCGAACACTTTGGCAAAGGGCAGTCGATGCCTGCCACTGTCGTGATTGAAACGAAAAAAGGAATGGACAACAATGAGTCCCTTGCGGTCATTGACAATATTACGGAAAGATTGAAAGGCTTGAAAGGGGTCAAGCAGGTATCCTCTGTAACCCAGCCGCTTGGAAAAAGGATTGACGAGTTTTATGTGAGCGGCCAGATGGGAACGGTGACGGACGGATTGTCACAAACCCAAAACGGAGTGGATGCCATTTCAGAAGGAATGAAAGAGGCCGAAGAGCAGCTTGGCCAAGCTGATTTTTCCGAAGTCGGCCAGCTCGTTGACGGCACGGCGGAACTCCAGAACGGCGTATCCGCAATGGAAGACGGCTTGAAGAAAATCCAAGCGGGCATCGATGATGGAACGGGCAACCCGCAGACGATTGCCAACGGTCTTGCTGCGATTGAAACGAATTTGGCCAAAATGGGCAGCGGCGTTTCGCAGCTTGCGGATAATTACGGAAAAATGCAGGCTGGTTATAAGGAAATCGGCACGCATTACCAAGGAGCAGTCCAAGCCCTTCTCGGTGTGAAAGATGCTATTGCGCCAATGCAGGGGATGGTTGCGGGCCTCGGAAGCAGCTATCCGGAACTGGCGGCCGATGAACAATACCAGAGCCTGAAAGGGACATTGGATGGATTGGCTTCTTCGCTTAGTGCCATTACGCCGGAAAGCATGAGAGGGTTGAATGAGCAATACAATGCATTGACTGGCGGTTTCGGCACAGCCAATCAAAACCTTGCCGGCATTAGCAGCGGCATGCAGCAAATGTCAGCTGGACTCACAAAGCTGAAAGCGGGGCTCGGCGAAGCGTCAGCCGGAATCGGTACGATCGCAGCCAATATGGGCAGTGTCAATGAAGGCCTGGAGCAGATGAAAAACGGCCAGAAACAGCTTGCCGACGGATTGAACGGCTTTGGCGAGTTCGGAAGCCAGTTGTCGGAAGTGACCGGCGGTCTGGAATCCATCTCAGACGGAATCGGCCAGACAAACGGTTATCTGTCCCAGCTGAACACGAACAAAAACTTCTTCATCCCTGAAGAAGCATTGACAGCGGATGAGTTCAAAGGCTCTTTGGATGCTTTCATGTCTGATGACAGAACAGTCACGAAGATGACGGTCATTTTGAATGATGATCCATATTCAAATGATGCATTGAAAACCGTCGACAAGATCAATTCGACGCTTGCAACCGGTCTGAAAGGGTCGGTCCTCTCCGATGCGAAGTATGGTACGGCGGGATCCAGTGCAACAACGAAGGACATGAACGACATTCTTTCGAGGGACTTGAACAAAACGACCATCATCGTCATTGCCGGCGTCTTGCTTGTATTGTTCGTTGTCATCCGGTCGTTCTGGACACCGGTATTCATTACGGCTTCCCTTTTAGGGGCATACTACGCGGCGATGTTCATCGTCAAAACGATTTTCATCGATTGGCTCGGATATGCGGGACTCTCTTCCTTTGTCCCATTCTTCTCCTTCATCATCATCGTTTCACTGGGAGTGGATTACAGCATCTTCCTGATGATGCGCTTCAAGGAGTATCCGGATCTGTCGCCTAAAGAGGCGATTGTCCAGGCTTCCAAGCATATCGGCGGCGTCATCATCTCTGCCGTCATCATCCTTGGCGGCACATTCGCGACCCTTATCCCGGCGGGAATCGTCCTGCTGACGGAACTCGCACTCGCGGTCATCATCGGCCTGATCGTCCTTTGCTTCATCCTCTTGCCTGTCTTCCTGCCGGCGTTGATCGCCTTGCCGGAAACATTGGCAAAAGTAGCTGAAAAAAGAGGGAAAGACGTAAGGGTCGGAGAGAAAACGATCTGAAAATAGAGTAAAAATGAATAGAAATAAGAAGCAGGCTCTGCCGGGTGCAGAGTCTGCTTTTTTATATGATTGAAGTCTGAATTTTCTCTCGGATGATGGTATCATTATAGGTTAAGGAGGCGATTGATTTGAAAATCAGGCGAGTGACTTTGCGAACGCATAAAGTAGACGAATTGAAAGAATTTTATGGAGGAAAACTGGGGTTTGCCCTTCAAGAAGATACACCGGATCGTTTTCACTTCCAAATCGGAGAGAGTACGCTGGAATTTAGCGGAGAGCATGTGGCTGGAGAGCCTTATTATCATTTTGCTCTTACAATCCCAGCCGATCAATTCAAGGAGGCAAAGGCGTGGGCGCAGGGAAAAGCAACGCTTTTGCGGGAAGATGGAGAAGACGAGGTGTACTTTACAAATATAAAAGCACATTCCTGTTATTTTGAAGATCCGGCAGGAAATATTGTTGAACTCATTGCCAGAATCCAACCCCATCCCCCTTATGAATTGCCATTCTCAGAGAAAAACATGTTGACGATCAGTGAAATCGGCCTCGTTGTAAAAAATCCGCAGGAAGTTGGAAAGACATTCATCGGAGCGGGCATTTTTGAAAGAGATCGTGACCCAATTTCCTCCACTTCCTTAAACTTTATGGAAGTGGAGAAAGACGGAGCCTTCATTCTTCTTGCAGGTCCTGGACGCAGGTGGCTTTTTTCAGAAAAGAAATCGAAAATTTTCCCGTTGAACATAACGCTAACAAATAATATGGAAGTCGGCGTCGATGAAGCGGGCGAGTTTTATATGATTCCTGGCCTGGGAGATATTCATAGTGAGGAGGAGCAACGTGGATCTTCAACTGTATAAGGAAGCTTTGCCCTATTTCAAGCAGACGGTAAGGGGAGAGACAGCAGACCCGGAAATTGCACTGACAGAAGAAGACTCGATGGTGCAAGTGGATTTTGTTGATGACCTGATCATTACTTTTTTAGTTGATGATCCTGCTGCCGGGCTTTTCAAGTATGTTCAAAATGGCGAATTGCCTTCGGGCGGTGAGGAACTGTTAAATTTTGCTGTCGGCAATCTTTATCGGCTTGTAGAGGAACACGGTTTGAGAATGCGAGAGTTGGGCGATGACTGCTTTGCGCTGCTCCTCGACGGGAATTTTGAAGCGTCCCTGCTTTTGCTCGATGATGTATGGGATCATACATTGATCCAGTTTGCCCCTGACGGCTATGCGGCAGCTATTCCATCCAGGGATGTCCTTGCCTTTTGCAACGCTGGATCAGACAAAGGAACTCGAAAGCTGGAAAGCATCATTTGTTCGGTTTGGGAAAACGGCGACTATTTATTAAGCGACAAGGTGCTGAAAAGAGAAGAGGGGAAGTGGTTGTGCCGATGATGCGGTATGTACATACAAAACGGAGAGGGTTGCGATGAGTAGTGAATCGACCAATGAACAAAGGGGCAAGCGAAACGGAGATAGCAGATGTTGAAGTTCGGATGAATGCAGTTTTTCCGGCAGTGTTCAAAGCATTTTTATCCTGCACAAACGGCGTTTCCATCGGCGGCGGAGTGTTGATCTATGGCACTGAAGAGCTCGCTGAACGAAATGAAACTTGGGAAGTGGCCGAATATGCGCAAGGATTTGTCGCAATCGGGGATGACGGCGGCGGCCGGGTCTTATTGATGAAACAACAACCCGATGAGAAACAAGTATGGATGGCAGATGCGGGTGATATGAACCCGGGTCATGCTGAGGTCATTACAGAGGATTTTAACGAGTGGGTGAAGCAGGGCTGTGCAGTTGCACCGGATTTGGATACAATCGCTAATCCATCCGAGCGTTGCCGCATCTTGCTGGTGCGTATGCCTGAGGGAAAGATGAACGATTTGTTGGAGATGAAGAAGGTTTTCGGATTGAAGACCTCAGCGGCCGACCTGCTAAAGGGAACAAGAAACCTTCCTTACGTAGTAACGGAAGGAATCTCATCCAGTAAGGCAAAAAAACTGATTGAGAAATTGGGGCCGGCTGGCCGAGCCCTGAAAATCGAGCCTGCTAATGAATAGCTGGCAGACAAATGGAAATTCCCTTTGTCAGTGTACGCCAAAAGTGGAAGCGGCTTTTGGTGTGGACGGCAACTGGGGATTTTTTTGTTTGAGTGGATATGAGCGCAAGAGGCGGCAGGAGAATATCCACTCATGCCTTCTTGTCTACTCTCTTGAGCCTTCCTCCTTGGAAACTCCCCCCTTCCTACCTTTTCCGGAACCATCCTAAAACACCCCCGCCTGTTCTGCAATTTCATCGGACAGGCATACATATTCAAGGCTGTCCCGCATATTTATTAGATAGTGAATGTGAACTAGCGGAGGTGAGGACGTGAAGACGATACTGTCCATGCTGCCGGGCGGGGTTGCCGGGATGATTTCCGCCTTGCCGGAAGGCGTCGTTTCCGAGATAGAGGAGATCCGCTTTAGAGTCGGCCGTCCGGTCGAAGTCTCCGCAAGAGGAAAGCCGCAATTTCTGCCTTATGTCTTTTCAAAAGAGGATGCCGAACGATTAATCGGGAAATTGTCGAACCATTCATTGTACGCCATGGATGAGGAATTAAGGATGGGCTATGTCACGATCGAGGGCGGCCACCGGGTCGGACTTGCCGGGAAAGTCATTTTGGAAGGCGGGTCTGTCAAGGCGATTCGGCATCTCTCCTCTTTCAATATTCGGGTGGCACGGGAGAAAATCGGGATTGCCGATCCGCTGATCCCGTTACTGTTTGAAGGACGGTGGCTAAATACGATGATTATCGGGGCCCCACAAACCGGCAAGACGACCTTGCTTCGGGATTTGGCGAGATGGATTTCTCTCGGCAGCTCTACTATCCGATCCCATAAAGTCGGCATTGTCGATGAACGGTCCGAAATCGCCGGCTGTGTCGGCGGTGTCCCGAGCCTGCAGTTCGGACCGCGTGTCGATGTGCTGGATGCGTGCCCGAAGGCTGAAGGGATGATGATGATGATCCGCTCGATGAGCCCCGAAGTGCTCATTGCTGACGAAATAGGGCGTCGGGAAGACAGTGAAGCGATTATGGAAGCGGTCAATGCCGGAGTCGGATTTATGATGACGACACACGGCAGCAGCTTGGATGAAATAAGGATTAGGCCACTATTGCGCCGGATCATCGAGGATAAGGTTTTCTCAAGATTTATTCTGCTGGCAAGAGGGAGCGGCCCGGGAACGGTTAGCATGGTCCTGGATGGAGAGGGACGGCCGTTGAAGCTGCAGCCGCAGAGGGTCTCCCATGCTTAAGTGGCTGGGGGCCGCCCTGATTCTTGGCGGTGCAACGTGGGGAGGGTTCGAGTTATCCCGCTCGCTCCGCGAAAGACCCGCCCAGCTGCGCCTTCTCCGCAACAGCCTGCAGACACTTGAAGCTGAAATCATGTTCGGGCATACACCCGTCAAAGAGGCGGCCGTAAAAATTGCAGCAGGGATCTCTGAGCCGGTTTCCGGTTTTTATCGCTACTTTGCCGAACGGCTTGACGGGGAAAGGACAGTTCAGGACGCATGGGAAGAGGCGCTTGAACATGCTTGGGAACATTCCTCGTTTAAAGCGCCTGAAAGGGAGATTATGTTCCGGTTCGGCGAAAATCTCGGCAAGCATGACCGCCACCTGCAGCAAAAGCAGATCATGCTCGCCCTCAATCATCTCGAACGGGAAGAGACGGCGGCACGGGAAAAACAAACACATTATGAAAACATGGTGAAAAGCCTCGGGTTTTTGGGCGGGCTGCTCTTTATCATTTTGCTTTTATAATGTTCAGGGGGTAAACCGATGGGCATTGATGTGGATACGATTTTCAAAATTGCGGGCGTCGGCATCGTCGTAGCTTTTTTGCACACCATTCTGGATCAAGTCGGAAAAAAGGAATACGCCCAGTGGGTAACGCTGTTCGGCTTTATCTATATCCTGTTCATGGTCGTCACGATTGTGGACGGGCTGTTTCAGAAAATCCGCTCGGTGTTTTTATTCCAGTAAAGGGGTTGCGGAATGTTGGCCATTCTCCAAATCGCAGGCATCGCGTTGATCGCCACCTTTCTGGCCTTGATCATCAGAGAGCAAAAGCCTGCGTTTGCTTTTTTGCTTATCCTTTTTGCCGGCACGGGCATTTTTCTATATTTGATCGAGCAGATCGGCCTCATCCTTGTGATGATTGAAAAAATCGCGGCAAGTACAAGCGTCAATACGCTGTATGTGAAAACAATCTTGAAAATTATCGGCATCGCTTATATCGCCGAATTTGCGGCGCATATTTCGAAGGATGCAGGGATGGGGGCGATGGCTTCCAAAGTGGAGCTTGCCGGAAAAATTCTCATTCTTGCCCTTGCGGTACCGATTTTGACGGCATTGATTGAAACAATTATTCAGATGATGCCGGTCAAATAGGGAGGTGAGCATGATTAAAAGGTTCAGAGCTATTGCCTGCCTGCTGCTATTCCTGCTTCTTCCGCTTGCTGTCCATGCGGAGGAAGGAGAAGCTGCGCCGGGTGGAGAGAAGCTCGACGTATTGGAAAAATACAAACAGATTCAGCTTGAGCAGTTAGGGATTGATGAACTCCAGACCCATTGGGATAAAATTGTTGAGGAATACGGCGGGTTCCTTCCCGAGGCAGAGAAAGCGAGTTTAATGGACTTCCTTAAAGGGGATGCATCCTTTTCCATCACCGGCTGGTTCAAGGGCATAGCCGGCTATGCTTTTCAGGAATTGGCGATGAACGGCAAGCTTCTCGGGTCCCTCATCCTCTTGACCATTTTCAGCGTTTTTCTCCAATCCCTCCATAATGCTTTTGCAGATGGAGCTGTCAGCAAGGCGGCATATGCCGTTGTCTTTATCGTCCTGATCCTGATTTCCTTGAACAGTTTCCGCGTCGCTTCCGATTATGCGCTTGGGGCGATCGACAGCATGACGCACTTCATCTACGCGCTTCTTCCTCTTTTGCTTGCGCTGATTGCGGCGACAGGCGGAGTTGCCACCTCTGCATTTTTTCATCCGATCCTCCTCTTCCTGATCAACACAAGCGGGCTGCTCATCCGCAATATCGTATTGCCGCTTTTGTTTTTTTCGACCCTATTAAGCGTGACAAGCGCCGTAACAGGCCAGTTCAAGGTGACCCAGCTGTCAGGGCTTCTTAAAAAGGCGAGCATCGGGCTTCTCGGCGTCTTTACGACAGTCCTTCTCGGTGTTATTTCACTCCAGGGAACGGCTGCTGCGGTCGCAGACGGTGTCGCAGTCAAAACAGCGAAGTTCGTGGCGGGGAATTTCGTACCGGTTGTTGGGCGGATGTTCACCGATGCAGCCGATACAATCATCTCCGCTTCGCAGCTTCTGAAAAATACAATCGGACTGGCCGGAGTAGCGATTGTCCTGGCGATTGCTGCGTTTCCGGCTGTGAAGATTTTTGCCATCGCCCTCATCTACAAGCTGGCGGCAGCGCTTTTGCAGCCGCTCGGCGACGGTCCGGTAATCAAATGCCTGGACACGGTAAGTGCAAGCATGATGTATGTGTTCGCCGCATTGGCCATCGTTTCATTTTTATTTTTTTTAAGCATAACGATCATCATCACTTCAGGGACGATAACGATGATGGTCCGATAAGGGGGGATACTTGTGGGGCTGATCAGCGGCTGGGTCACCAATATTATCGTTTTCATGCTGCTGTTCATGGTCGTCGATATGCTTCTGCCGGATAACGGGATGAAAAAATATGTGAAGGTGGCTGTGAGCCTGCTCCTGTTTTCAATTATTCTCACTCCATTATTCGGGCTGTTCTCAGCAGATTTTGAAGACATTGCCGCCTCTTTCCAGGAATCTTTCCAGTCCGGGGAAGGTGTCATTTCGATTGATGAGAAAAAAAGAGAAATACAAGCCTCCCAGCATGCATATACATTAAAGCAACTGGCTGTCCAAATGGAAGAACTTGCTGAAAAGGAGCTGATGGAAAGGTTTGGGATGAAGATCACAGAAATCAGCCTGCTGGCAAAAGGGGAAGAAATCGATCAAGTAACCGTCTTTTTGCAAGAAGGCGGAAAAAAAGTGGCAACCATTGAACCTGTCGACATCTCCGTGAAAAAACAGCGGGGCAGCAGTGGCTCTATCGCACAGGAGGAAGAGCTGAAAGCCTATCTCTCCTCGTGCTGGGACATACCCGAGGCAAAACTGGTTATGGTCGCTGAGGGGAGGAGTGACTTATAGCAGAAAAGGATCAAGAGAGCTTAACCGATAAGGCAAAAGCTTTCATTGGTAAAATAAATGGGCCTTCTCCTCCTGGGAAGAAGCCGAATAAGCAGCTGTATCTCGTTGCCGCCGTTCTTCTCGGCATTGTCCTGATGGTGGCTGGCAATCTATTCGCAAAGCCGAAGATGGAAAGCAAGCCGGCAAGTCTGATGGTTGAGGAGGCTGGCAGCGTGCAGGAGGAAGAAGCATTCAGCCAGAAAGCAGAACCGAAATCAAAAGATATGAAGGCAATGGAAGAAAGGTACGAAGAAAAACTGAGATTGCTCCTTAATGAAATTGCCGGCGTTCAGAACGTCTCTGTTTTTGTAAATGTGGAATCGACTGAAAGAAAGGTATATGAGAAAAACCGCTCGCACAAAAATCAAATGACGAATGAAGAGGACCAGGAAGGGGGCAAGCGGTCGATTGAGGAACAGACAGTGGATGAACAGCTCGTGACCATCCGTGATGGAAATGATGACAAGCCGGTGCTGCTTGAAACAAGAAAGCCGGAGATCAGCGGAGTGCTCGTCGTTGCGGGCGGGGCTGAAAAGATCCAAGTGAAGAAATGGATCATTGAGGCGGTCACCCGGTCATTGGACGTCCCAAGCCATAAGGTGGCCGTCATGCCGAAAAAATCGAAGGGGGATTCATAAGATGCTTTTGAAAAAACAAACTGTTTGGCTGCTCACGATGCTGAGCCTCGTTGTAGTGTTATCGGTTTATTACGTTACGCTTGACCCGGCGAAAAGTGATCTGGCTGCGACTGAAGAAAAAGGGTCAGAGACGCCTGCAGCAGGCAAGGGCGGGGAAAATGGCGCTAAGGTTGTGACGGAAGCAGCGGGAGATGAAGCGTTTGAAACGATGCGCCTCACGATCCAAGACAAAAGAAGCAAGCAGAAGGCGGACATGACGGCACAAGTGGCATCCCCTGAGCTGACTGCAGATGAGAAGGATAAGCTATACACGGAAATGCAGGCGCTTGACGATTTGACGTTGAAGGAGCAGGCGCTCGAAAGCCAGATTATCGCTCTCGGATACAGTGACGCACTGGTAAGGACAGAAGGCAGCCAGGTGATGATCACAATCAAGCATGACGAAGAGCATTCCCGCGCAGAAGCTGCGGAAATTATTAAAATGGCGAGAGAGGAAATCGGCACGAATATGATTCCTGCAGTGGAATTCCAGGCGGGCGAGAAAGCGGATTTGGGGGAAAAGTGATAGAGATCCGGGGCGGAAGGGGCAACCTTTCCACCCCTTTTTTTATAGGCAGAAAGCCGCTGGAAGGATTGGGGATTGTGTTTATACCGAGTATTATATTATGATAATAGCAGCTACTCATAATTTATTTAGGGAGTGTAGAAGGATGCTTAAAATCCAGGAAATCCGCGAAATTATAAAGCTGATTGATCAATCCGATATTGAAGAATTTACATTTGAGCATGATGGCTCCAAACTGAAATTAAAGAAAAACGGCACGGTCCAAGTGGTCCAGCAAGCACCATCCCAGAGCTTCGCTGCCCCGCAGGCCGCTATCCAGCCTCCTGCACCTCAGGCACAGCCGGCACAACCGGCAGCAGCTCCGGCAGCAGAACAGCCTGCAGCAGCACCTGCCCCTCAGGAAGATACAAGCAATTTACATAAGATTACTTCTCCGATGGTCGGTACATTCTATGCGTCACCGTCGCCTGAAAGCGGCCCGTATGTGACTTCAGGATCTGCAGTGAAAGCCGATTCGGTCGTCTGTATCGTCGAGGCAATGAAACTGTTCAATGAAATCGAAGCAGAGGTCGAAGGCGAAATTGTGGAAGTACTCGCAAAAGACGGCCAATTGGTTGAATTCGGCCAGCCGCTATTTTTGGTTAAGCCCAGATAAGGAGCGATTAGGATGATAAAGAAGCTATTGATTGCCAACAGAGGAGAGATCGCTGTACGCATCATCCGGACATGCAAGGAGATGAACATCGAAACGGTTGCTGTTTACTCAGAAGCGGACCGGGAAGCACTCCATGTGCAGCTCGCAGATGAAGCGTACTGCATCGGACCTAACGCATCCAAGGACAGCTACCTGAACACCGCGAATGTGATCAGCACAGCAAAGCTTACCGGCTGCGATGCGATCCATCCGGGATACGGCTTTCTGGCCGAGAATGCTGACTTTGCCGAGCTCTGCCGCGAATGCAACATCATCTTTGTCGGACCGAGCCCTGAAGCGATCTCCAAAATGGGCACAAAGGACGTAGCAAGAGAGACGATGAAAGATGCGGGAGTTCCGATTGTCCCGGGTTCACACGGCATCGTGAAGGATGCGGAGGAAGGCGCAAAGGTTGCAGCCGAAATCGGTTATCCGGTCATTATCAAGGCGACAGCCGGCGGCGGCGGGAAAGGCATCCGTGTCGCTGAGGATGAAGAGGCGCTGATTAAAGGGATCAACATTACCCAGCAGGAAGCGTTGACGGCTTTCGGCAATCCGGGCGTCTATATTGAGAAATATATTACCGATTTCCGTCATGTCGAAATCCAAGTTCTTGCAGACAGCCACGGCAATGTCATACACTTGGGAGAACGGGATTGCAGCATCCAGAGACGCCTTCAAAAACTGCTTGAAGAAACACCGTCCCCTGCCATTACCCCGGAAATGCGGGAAAAAATGGGACAGGCGGCAGTAAATGCAGCAAAAGCAGTTGATTATGAAGGTGCAGGAACGGTAGAATTCATTTATGACCACCATCAGCACAAATTTTATTTCATGGAAATGAACACGAGAATCCAGGTCGAGCATCCGGTGACGGAAATGGTGACCGGCGTCGATTTGATCCGGGAACAGATTCTTGTCGCTTCCGGTGAAAAGCTCACTCTTTCCCAAGAGGATGTAGAGTTCCGGGGCTGGTCGATCGAATGCAGGATCAATGCGGAAAACCCTGAAAAGAATTTCATGCCTTCCGCGGGAAGAATCGAGATGTATCTTCCGCCGGGCGGACTTGGCGTCCGGGTTGACTCAAGCGTGTATCCCGGCTATTCCATCCCGCCTTACTATGATTCCATGGTGGCCAAACTGATCACCTACGGCAAGACACGAGAAGAAGCGATTGCCAAAATGAAGCGGGCGCTTGGCGAATTTGTCATCGAAGGCGTTAAGACAACCGTTCCGTTCCATCTGAACCTTCTGGAAAACGAAACCTTCGTTTCCGGAGACTTTAACACGAAGTTTCTTGAACTTCATGATGTCATGAACGGAAAATAATCAGGGGGGGTAAGAAAATGGAAGATCAATTGAACATGCTGGAAATGAACACGGATCAATCTGACA
Organism: Lederbergia sp. B243.17; assembly: GCF_057657925.1. NCBI lineage: Bacteria > Bacillati > Bacillota > Bacilli > Caryophanales > Bacillaceae > Lederbergia > Lederbergia sp. B243.17. Next base: position 15,389 of record NZ_JBWBKF010000073.1, on the reverse strand, counting down.
ATCAGGGGAAAATCGAGATTGCTCCAGAAGTAATTGAAGTCATTGCGGGCATCGCAGCGTCCGAAGTGGAAGGCGTCGCACAAATGCGCGGCAATTTTGCTGCAGGTGTCGTGGAGAGACTCGGCAAAAAAAATCATGGAAAAGGCATCCGGGTCGAGTTGTCAGAGGAAGGCATCAAGGTCGATGTGTACTGCGTTATGAATTTCGGCGTATCCATTCCTTCTGTCGCACAGGAAGTGCAGGACAATATCCGCCAGACCTTGCTGAACATGACGGCGCTTGAAGCGGAAGAGATTAATGTCCATATCGTCGGCGTCGCGTTTGAAACCCAGAAGCAGGACAGCGGGTTGATTGAGGAATAAAAGGAGGAGCCAGAGGCATTTGCCCTTTGGCTTTTTTCCGCTGCCGGCCTGAAGAATGCTGTTTGCGGTTACTTAAAGAGTAAAAGGAGTATCGAACATGAAAAGAAGATTGGCACGGGAAAAGGCCATGCAGGCTCTATTTCAAATGAACATCAGCGGACTGGACAGCGGGGAAGCTGTCGAAAACGTCCTTGAAGAAGAAAAGGAAGATGCATTCTTGACGGGACTCGTCAATGGCACAGTGGACCATCTTGACGAAATAGACAAGGAGATCCGCTTGCATCTGGAAAACTGGTCGATCGACCGACTTAGCAAAGTCGACTTGACCGTCCTCCGCCTTGGGGCATACGAGCTCATGTACGAAAAAGACACCCCTGCCAACGCGGTGATCAATGAGGCGGTTGAAATTGCCAAACGATTTGGCGATGAGAAATCCGGAAAGTTTGTCAACGGCATTTTATCAAAAATCAAAGGCGAGTAATGCTTACTTGCGGGACGGGAGAAATGAAAGTGGCAGCAACCATTATTGACGGAAAAGCAATTTCAGGCGCTATAAAAGAAGAATTGTCGAAAAAAGTGGAAGCCCTGATCGGACAAGGCATCACCCCTGGGCTTGCCGTAATATTGGTGGGCGATAATCAGGCCTCCAGGACGTATGTGAGAAACAAGCAAAAAAGCTGCAAAGAAATCGGGGTCGCCTCGTTTTTATCCGAGTTTCCGGGAGACTTGGCCGAAGAGGCCTTGCTTGCAGAAATCGAGAGATTAAACCAGGACGATACCGTTCATGGCATTCTCGTCCAGCTGCCGCTTCCGGATCATATTTCCGAGAGGAAGGTGATCGAAGCGATTTCACCGGACAAGGACGTGGATGGTTTCCATCCGCTGAACATCGGAAAGATGATGACCGGCCAGGAGACGTTTTTGCCTTGCACACCGTTCGGGATTATGAAGATGCTTGAATATGCGGACATTCCGGTTGCTGGAAAGCACGCAGTTGTCGTCGGCCGCAGCAACATCGTCGGCAAACCTGCAGGTCAATTGCTGCTTAATGAGAATGCGACGGTCACATACTGCCATTCGAAAACAGCAGACCTCGGGGAGCAGACGAGGCAGGCAGACATTCTTGTCGCTGCAGTCGGAAAAGCAAAGATGATCAAAGCCGAGCATATAAAAGAGGGTGCCGTCGTCATTGATGTCGGCATGAATCGGGACGAGAACAATAAATTATGCGGCGATGTCGATTTTGCCGAAGTGGCGGAGAAGGCAGGCCAAATTACGCCTGTGCCCGGCGGCGTCGGTCCGATGACGATTGCGATGCTTCTCTACAACACGGTCGCATCCGCCGAAAAACAGCATAAACATCGCAATATCGGTTGATTTTTAGTAGAATAGAGTGTAGATAAAGAAGCTGTCATCCTCTCCGAGCGGATGCAGCTTTTTTCTTGAAAAGTAGGTGTGAGAATTGAATCAGCCGCAGTATTTGACCGTAAGAGCACTGACGAAATACATAAAGAGGAAGTTCGATGCCGATCCGCATCTCGCTGATGTGTTCGTTAAGGGAGAAATCTCCAATTTCAAGCGGCACACAAGCGGGCATCTGTATTTTACGCTCAAGGATGAAAGTGCAAGGATCATGGCCGTCATGTTTTCAAGTGCGGCAAAATCCGTCCGGTTCAAGCCTGAAAATGGGATGAAGATTTTGCTGCGCGGGAGCATCACGGTCTATGAATCGAGCGGCCAGTACCAGATGTACGTGAAGGAAATGCAGCCGGACGGGATCGGGGACTTGTTCCTCGCGTTCGAGCAGCTGCGGGAAAAGCTTGATAAAGAAGGCTTGTTCGCGCAGGAGCGAAAGCGCAGGCTGCCGGCATTCCCAAGGACGATCGGTGTGATTACGTCTCCGACAGGAGCAGCCATCCGTGATATTGTCACGACGATTCAGCGAAGATTTCCGATCGGAAAAATTTTGCTCATCCCGGCTCTAGTGCAAGGCGAACACGCTGCGGAGGCAGTGGCATCTTCCATCCGCAAAGCGAATAAACACGGGGAAGCGGATGTACTGATTGTCGGCCGTGGAGGCGGCTCGATCGAGGAGCTGTGGGCCTTCAATGAAGAAAAGGTGGCAAGGGCTATTTTCGAATCGGCGATTCCAGTTATATCGGCCGTCGGGCATGAGACAGACTTTACTATTGCAGACTTTGTCGCAGACGTCCGCGCGGCGACCCCGACTGCGGCAGCCGAGCTTGCCGTTCCGCATATCGAGGACATTATGGAAAGACTGCTGAACATGCAGAACCGGCTGTTCCGCGGGATGGCGGAAATCAGCCGTGACAAACGGAGAAGACTGGGATATTTGGAGCAATCGTATATTTTTCGCAACCCGCATAAATTGTACGAGCAGAAATGGGAAGCGGCCGACCGGATGACGGAAAGGCTGCATGAAGGGAAGGAGCGCCTGCTCCGGATCAAACGCGAAGCACTGAATAATAGAGAAAGAGTGCTGGTGAAACACCATCCTGCCATGAAGCTTGAACTGGCCAAGTCGCGGTTATCACGGGCACAGCACGGCCTTCAGCAGCAGGCTAAACACGGCATCCAAAACAAGTCTAGGGACTTTGCAAAGCTGGCGGCGACACTTGAGGCGCTAAGCCCGCTCGCCATTCTCGGCAGGGGATACAGCGTTGCTTATACGGACGAAGGCAAGCTGTTCAAGCATGTTGAGCAGGTGGCGCCTGGAGACGCGCTCAAAGTGAAGGTTGGAGACGGAACCGCTCATTGCACGGTCGATCAAATTGAAAAAGGTGAGAACTAATGGATGAAAAGATGACATTCGAATCGGCGATGGAACAATTGGAAACGATCGTCCAACGGCTGGAAGAAGGGGATATTCCGCTGGAGGAAGCGTTGGATATTTACAAAAAAGGGATCGAACTGTCCAAGCTTTGCCATAACAAGCTAAAAAATGCCGAGGAGCAGCTGACGAAAGTGCTGCATGAGGATGGAGAAGAAGATTTCCAGCTTGAGGAGGAGAAGGATTGACGATGAACTATCCGCAATTTGCCGATCACTACATACATTTGCTGGAATCCCGGCTGAGCGAAGAGGTTGCCCGTCTGGAAGCCCCTGAATCGCTGAAAAAAGCGATGGATTACTCGCTTCAGGCTGGGGGCAAGCGGATTCGTCCGATGCTGCTTTTCGCAGCTGTCGAATCATTAGGCGAAAATCCTGAGAAGGGATTGAGCACAGCCGCAGCCCTTGAGATGATTCATACGTATTCTTTGATTCATGACGATCTGCCAAGTATGGACGATGACGACCTTAGACGGGGAAAGCCGACGAACCATAAAGTGTTCGGAGAAGCGGTCGCGATTCTTGCTGGTGATGCGCTGCTTACGTTAAGTTTTGAGCTGGTCAGCTCTGATGCCGCCCTGGATGCTGAGAAAAAAGCCAGGCTGATTGGATTTTTGGCAAAAAGCGCCGGGCCTGAGGGGATGGTAGGAGGGCAGGTCGCTGATATTGAAGGGGAAAACAAGAGGCTGACCTTGCCAGAACTCGAATACATTCACTTACATAAGACCGGAAAGCTTCTTACGTTCAGTGTAATGGCAGGCGCGATCATCGGCGGAGCGGACGAGGCGCAGCTCGCCCTTTTTGAGGACTTCTCCAATCATCTCGGACTTTCGTTCCAAATCCGTGACGACATTCTAGATATCGAAGGAGACGAAGCGCTGCTTGGTAAGCCGGTCGGAAGCGATGCCGGGAAGATGAAGAGCACCTACCCTTCGCTGCTTACGATGGAAGGTGCAAAAAAGCAGCTTGCCTTCCATACTGCTGAAGCAAGGACAGCACTTGACAAGCTCAACCTGGATACGGAAAATCTCGAGTATTTGACCGGCATGATTGCCGGGCGAGAGTACTGATCTTTTTCCTATATATGGTGTTCCATTGAAGTGGAGACATGAGTATGTTAAAATATTGTCAGACTGCCGGATGGTGCAGTATTCTAGTCAATCCACCTGTTCCGAAGGTGGGCCTAAAAATCCACTAAAGGGCACATCGATGAAGTTCCTTGTTCCGGCTTGAGGCGCCCAGCCTTGGGTCGGAGCTGGGAGTAAAGGCGGAAGGGCGATCCACAAAGGCATGTGGGCGATGACCCTTCGCCGCGGAGGCTTCGTTTGTTTCGGCTAGCTGAAAGCATGCAAAAACAGCGGAGTATAGACCTGCAAGGTGATCAGGGCATCACTGAGCAGCGTAGCCTGCCTTGCGTGAAGCTTGAGGGGATTATGGTTATAAGAATCCGGTTCGGTTGGCCATCGTTCCGCTTTCTTCCGTCCATATGAAATCGGCTTTGCAAAAGAGGCTAAGAACATGGTTAAGGGTTGTTGAGGAAATCTCCTAGACTGTTCAATGGACATAATTTGAGGATTACAGTGCGGACTAAGTGGCAATCCAGTCTGGCAGCTGGCGACACTGCCAAGGCAGGTTTAAAGGGAAACCGCCAGAGTGGCGACATTCGGTACTTGCTTGGGAAATCCTACTGGACCTAAGCCGTAATGTTTACTCATTTTATGACCATCCGGTATAATTTTAATAAATGGTGATTAACACAAATTATGAAAGAACTTATTCGACAATCTACTAAATGGAGCATAAGCATTGCCGTTATCACATTTGTGTTAGCGGCTATTTTTTCAATCGCTTCCAACGGCGTATTAAATGGTGTTCCGTGGTCGGTCGGGCTGCTCGTCGTGCTGGCAATCGTATTGGTCGGAATCCTCTTCGACATGATTGGGATAGCGGCCACGGCGGCAGATGAAACGCCTTTCCATTCAATGGCTGCAAGAAAAATCAAAGGGGCCAAGCATGCGATCAGAATTGTCAGGAATGCCGACCGGGTCGCAAGTTTTTGCAACGATGTTATCGGCGATATTTCAGGCATTATCAGCGGGACGGCCGGTGCGCTCGTCGTCATCCAGCTTGTGCAGAGCATCGGCGCTGGAAGCGGCACCCCGGTTGAATATGCTGTCAATGTCGGCCTGACAAGCTTGATCGCCGCCGTGACGGTAGGCGGGAAGGCGTTCGGCAAATCATTTGCGATCAACTATTCACGTGATATTATTTACCATGTGGGCCAATTGCTTTATTTACTTGAAGATAAATTCCACATTGCGATCATGAAAGACAATAAGAAGAATAAGAAGAAGCAAAAATCCAAGAAATGAAAGTGAGTGGTCCAGGTTGGATCTGATGACTATCAAAGACCCTTCTTTTCTAAAGAATATGGATATAGAGGAACTGAATGCATTAAGCGAGGAGATCCGCACGTTTCTAATCGAGAAGCTGTCGGTCACGGGCGGGCATATCGGCCCGAATCTCGGTGTCGTTGAGTTGACGATCGCTCTTCATAAATGCTTTGACAGCCCGCAGGATAAAATCCTCTGGGATGTCGGCCATCAATCCTATGTTCATAAAATACTGACGGGAAGGGCTTCCCAGTTTGACACGCTCCGTCAATACAAAGGGCTGTGCGGGTTTCCGAAAATGTCCGAAAGCGAGCATGACGTCTGGGAAACGGGCCATAGCTCCACCTCGCTGTCAGCGGCGATGGGAATGGCGATCGCCCGTGATATAAAGGGAGAGAATTCTTTCGTTATACCGGTAATCGGCGACGGAGCCCTTACAGGCGGTATGGCGCTCGAGGCGCTCAACCATATCGGAGACGAGCAGAAAGACATGATCGTTATCCTGAACGACAATGAAATGTCGATCGCCCCGAACGTCGGTGCCTTGCACCATGTGCTTGGAAAGCTGCGGACAGCAGGCAAGTACAAGTGGGCGAAGGAAGAGCTTGAATTGCTGCTGAAGAAGATTCCGGCTGTCGGGGGCAAGCTCGCCCAAACGGCAGAGCGGGTAAAGGACAGCTTGAAATATTTGCTTGTGTCGGGCGTATTTTTTGAAGAACTCGGCTTTACGTATTTGGGACCGGTTGACGGGCATGATTATGAATCGCTGCTCGAACAGCTCCAATATGCGAAAAAGACAAAGGGGCCTGTTCTGCTCCATGTCATTACCAAGAAAGGGAAGGGCTTCAGCCCGGCAGAACAAGACCGGGTCGGCACATGGCACGGCACCGGTCAATACAAGATCGATACCGGAGACCTGATCAAATCCGTTAACGCGGGTCCTGCGTGGAGCTCCCTTGTCAGTGAAACGGTGAGGAGGCTTGCAAGAGACGACAAGCGGATTGTCGCGATTACGCCTGCGATGCCTGTCGGTTCGAAGCTTGAGAAATTTGCTGAAGAGTTTCCGGACCGGATGTTTGATGTCGGAATCGCTGAGCAGCATGCGGCAACAGTCGCAGCCGGCTTGGCAACGCAGGGGATGAAGCCGTTCCTTGCGATTTATTCAACTTTCCTGCAGCGGGCCTATGATCAGGTCCTCCATGATATTGCCAGACAGAACCTGAATGTGTTCATCGGCATTGACCGTGCCGGCCTAGTCGGAGCCGACGGGGAAACACATCAGGGCGTATTCGATGTAGCTTTCATGCGAAATCTGCCGAATATGGTCGTCATGATGCCGAAGGATGAAAATGAAGGGCAGCATATGGTTTATACAGCGATCAAATACGATGACGGCCCGATTGCCATGCGCTTCCCGCGCGGCAACGGCTACGGCGTAAAGATGGATGAAGAGCTTCATGAGATTCCGATCGGCTCATGGGAAGTGCTGAAGCCTGGTAAGGATGCAGCCATCCTTACATTCGGAACGACGATTCCAATGGCGATGGAAGCAGCGAAAAAGCTTGAAAAACAAGGAATATCCGTCCAGGTTGTCAATGCGCGCTTCATCAAGCCGCTTGATGAAGGCATGCTGCATGATCTTCTCGGACAAAACATGCCGCTGCTCACCTTGGAAGAGGCAATCCTTGAAGGCGGATTCGGCAGCGCGGTGCTCGAGTTTGCGCATGATCACGGGTATCATCACGCAACGATTGACCGCATCGGCATTCCGGACCGTTTTATCGAGCATGGCAGCGTAAAAGAGCTGCTGAAGGAAATCGGCATGACGGCAGATCATGTGGCTGCAAAGCTGCAGACGATTCTGCCGAAAAAACAAAAGAGAGCGTAATGAGAATGAAAGTAAATAAACAGCGTCTGGACATCCTCCTCGTTGAAAGAGGTCTGGCCGAGACTAGAGAAAAAGCAAAACGCGCAATCATGGCCGGTATCGTCTTTTCTAATGAAACAAGATTGGAAAAGCCCGGCGAGAAAGTACCTGAAGACATCCCTTTGTCCGTTAAGGGAAAAACAATGCCATATGTCAGCAGGGGCGGCCTGAAGTTGGAAAAGGCGCTCAAAGTGTTTGATGTGTCGGTTCAAGACAAAGTGCTGCTTGACATTGGTGCCTCAACCGGCGGATTTACCGATTGTGCGTTGCAAAACGGGGCGAAAATGTCCTATGCACTTGATGTTGGCTACAACCAGCTTGCCTGGAAACTACGCAACGATGACAGGGTCGTCGTGATGGAAAGGACAAACTTCCGTTACGTGAAGCCTGAGGATCTGGAAGGAGAAATGCCCGATTTTGCGTCAATCGACGTGTCGTTCATTTCCCTCACACTGATTCTTCCGGTTCTGAAAACATTGCTTGTTCCCGGCAGCGACGTCATTGCGCTCGTCAAGCCTCAATTCGAGGCGGGAAGAGAGCAGGTCGGGAAAAAAGGGATCGTCCGCGATCCAAAGGTCCATCTGGAAGTTATCCGCAAAATCACCGATTTTTCGGTTGGTCTTGGGTATGACGCCTGCAATCTGTCCTACTCGCCGATCACGGGAGGAGAAGGGAACATTGAATTCCTCCTCCATCTCCGCTGGCCGGGTGAAAAAGAGGTGGCAGGCGAGATCCGCTTTCCAGATCCGATCGAACAGGTTGTCGCGGAGGCACATCAGCAGCTGAAATAATTGTGTACTATAAGAAAAGGGCAGCCAAATAGGTTTGCCCTTTTTCCGCTTGTTCATTATAATTGTGAATAAAGCGGTATAAAAATACAGCCGGCTTGCTATTTTGAGGGGTGGGTATAGTATGACCAAGGGTCAGCGCCATATTAAAATCAGGGAACTGATCGGCACACAGGAAATTGAAACGCAGGATGACCTCGTCGACCGTTTGAAAAAGGACGGATTCAACGTTACACAAGCAACGGTCTCTCGTGATATCAAAGAGCTTCATCTTGTAAAGGTGCCGCTTGCGGACGGCCGGTACAAATACAGCCTGCCTGCCGACCAGCGATTCAATCCTCTTCATAAACTGAAGAGAGCACTGACCGATTCTTTTATCGCCATTGAATCGGCGCAAAATCTGCTTGTAATGAAGACTTTGCCGGGGAACGCGCAGGCGATCGGTGCATTGATCGACCATCTTGACTGGGGCCAGATTGTCGGTTCGATTTGCGGGGACGATACATGCTTGATCATTTGCAAAACGGTGGACGATGCTGAAGAAATTCAAGATAAATTTATTTCCATGTTGTAGGAAAGCGGGTGAATGGGTCCGTGTTGCAGGAACTATCAATCAAAAATTTTGCGATCATTGATCAGATTTCGGTTTCATTTGACCGGGGGCTGACCGTACTGACAGGGGAAACCGGCGCCGGCAAATCCATCATCATCGATGCGGTACATCTATTGGCAGGCGGTCGCGGTTCCTCCGAATTCGTCCGCCACGGCGAAAAAAAGGCTGAAATTGAAGGGCTTTTTTTTCTGGGGGATGGACATCCTTGCTTTCGCCGGCTTGAGGAATTCGGAATTGAAGCGGATGAAGGAATGGTTGTGCTGCGCCGGGAAATTTCCGTGTCAGGGAAGAGTGTATGCCGAGTCAATGGCAAGCTCGTCACCATCTCCGGCCTAAGGGAAATCGGCTCTACGCTCGTGGATATCCATGGCCAGCATGAACATCAGGAGCTTATGAACGAAGCACTTCACCTGCCGCTTCTCGATGAATTCGGCAAAACCGAGATCGGGAAAGCGCTCCGTCATTATGAAGAACTGTATGTCCAGTACGACGAAGTGACGAAAAAGATAAAAAGCTTGAGCGAAAATGAACAACAGATGGCACATCGTCTCGATTTGCTTCAGTTCCAGCTGAAGGAGATTACTACTGCGGATCTGAAGATCAATGAAGACAATGAACTGATGGAAGAACGGCGGCGCCTGATCAATTTTGAAAAACTGTTCGACTCGGTGAAGTCAGCATATGAAGGGCTGCGCGGAGAACAATCGGGGCTTGATTTTGTCGGGCATGCGATGGGGCATTTGGAGTCAGCAGCAGAGCTTGACGACAAATACAGCGAAATTCAGGAATCCGTGGCAAATTGTTTCTTTATCCTGGAAGATGCAGCAGCCTTTTTGCGGAGCGAACTTGACGGGCTTGAATTCGATCCGCTGCGCCTGAATGAAATTGAATCAAGGCTGAATGAAATTAGCGGTTTAAAACGAAAATACGGTTCTTCCGTTGAGGAGATCCTCGAATACAGCTCGGCAATTGAGGAAGAGATTGAAATGATCACAAACCGGGAAAGCCGCATCAGTCAGCTGGAGACAAAGCAGGCATCCCTTCATGCGGATCTGCTGCTTGAAGGCAAGCAGTTGAGCGATCTTCGCAGAAAATGGGCCGCCAAGCTGGAGAAAGCGATTTTGCGGGAGCTGAAGCAGCTTTATATGGACAAGACCTTGTTTCAGGTGAATTTCCTTACCTCTTCAGAAACCGGCGGTCCAATTAAAAAGGACGGCCTTGATACAGTTGAGTTCTACATCTCGACAAATCCCGGCGAGCCGCTCAAACCGCTGTCGAAAGTAGCGTCAGGCGGTGAGTTGTCGCGGATCATGCTGGCGATGAAGACCATTTTCTCCAAGCATCAAGGGGTAACATCGATTATTTTCGATGAAGTGGATACCGGTGTGAGCGGACGTGTGGCGCAGGCGATTGCCGAGAAGATTCACCAGGTCGCCATTCATTCACAAGTGCTCTGTATCACCCATCTGCCTCAGGTGGCAGCCATGGCGGATACCCATCTGTATATCTCAAAGTCAGTGGAAAAGGGCAGAACGCGCACGAAGCTGACGGTGCTCGATCAGGAGCAGAAGATTAACGAAGTCGGACGGATGATCGCCGGAGCGGAAATTACCGATCTGACGAAGCAGCACGCTCGAGAATTGCTAGAACTTGCCTATACAATCAAAGATACATGAAAAGCTATCCTTCTTTGGACAGCTTTTTTCATTCTCCCGGGTTATATTTGCCCCTCATCGGGGTCAAATTAAAGATGTGAAAGAGAAAGGCGAGGAGAGTGAAAAATGACTGTTGACCAAATTAGAAAATGTATCGGTGGAATTCTCCTTGTTTCACTACTGCTCCTTGGGTTTTCAAAACCCTTTCAACAATATATGCAGCTTCCCTCAGCGATCACGCTGTTCGAGGGACAAGAACTGAGTTTTGGCAAAGCGCAAGCTGTTACAGTCGCCTCACAGCCTGATGGAAACGGGACGCTTGCGGTGAAGGAAGAGGCGGATGCCGTCACAGTTGCCGCTAAAAATATGGGTGACGACAAACTTGTGCTTGAGCTCGCCGGTTTTCCGATAAAAAAGGTGGATGTCAATGTCTTAAAGGATTTCAAAATTTATCCGGGCGGACAGTCGATCGGCGTGAAACTGAATACTCTCGGCGTTCTCGTTGTCGGCCATCATCTTGTTGAGGGAGCCGACGAAAAAACGTCTCCGGGAGAAACGGCCGGTATACAGGTCGGTGATATTATTGCCAAGATTGACGGAAATCATGTCGGGAACATGATGGATGTCGCACCGTATGTCGATGAAGCGGGAAAGAGCGGAAAGCCTCTCCAGCTGACCATCCACAGAGGGAAGGAAATATTCGATGCGAAACTGGAACCGAAACTTGATAAGCAAGAACAGAAATACAAAATGGGGCTTTATATCCGCGATTCGGCTGCCGGCATCGGCACAATGACATTTTATGATGGACAGTCGAAGAAATACGGGGCACTCGGCCATGTCATTTCAGATATGGATACGAAAAAGCCGATTGTGGTCGACAACGGACAGATTGTCAAATCGACCGTCACATCGATTGAAAAAGGGAAAAATGGCACACCGGGAGAAAAACTGGCCAGGTTTTCGACAGACCGGGAAGTGATTGGGAATATTACGAGGAACAGCCCGTTCGGCATTTTCGGCAGACTGAACACCACAATTCAAAACGGCGTTTTGGACAAGCCGATGCCAATCGCGCTTGCGAACCAGGTAAAGGAAGGACCAGCGCAAATCCTCACAGTAGTCGCGGGCAACAAAGTCGAAGCGTATGACATTGAAGTGGTCTCCACCGTTCCGCAGAAATTCCCGGCAACGAAGGGAATGGTCATCAAGGTGACCGACCCGAAACTGCTTTCCAAAACGGGCGGGATCGTCCAGGGGATGAGCGGTAGCCCGATTATCCAGAATGACAAAATTATCGGTGCTGTTACTCATGTCTTTGTAAACGACCCGACTTCAGGCTACGGCGTCCATATCGAATGGATGCTGCATGAAGCAGGAATCGACATTTATGCAAACAGCAAAGCTGGCTAAAGGGGCGAAAAACGCCTCTTTTTTTTGTCTTTAAATGGACGAGACGTTTACATAACAGGTAAAATGTGGTAGTCTGAAGAAAATTCGACAAAAGGATGTCTCTTTATATTCTTTTAAGTCGAAAACGGAAGATAATCGACGTAATAAGGAGCATACCGGTTGTTTTAAAATAAAAATGAAATAATTTAAAGGGATTTCGCTTACTTTGGCGTATTTATCTGTTAGAATAAAAATTACCGAATAATTACCTAAAGGGACTTGAGGAGGAAATCTGCTTGAAAAATATTAAAGTTTGCATTGTTGATGACAATCGGGAACTCGTGAACCTGCTGGATGAATTTATTTCCGAGCAGGAGGATATGGAAGTGATCGGAACGGCGCATAATGGACAGGACTGTCTGCGGATGCTGAGGGAGATGGAACCGGATGTGCTGATCCTTGATATTATCATGCCGCATTTGGATGGACTTGGCGTATTGAGCAAATTGCGGGAAGCCGACGATATCGTTTTTCCGAACGTAATCATGCTAACGGCATTCGGGCAGGAAGATGTGACGACGAAAGCAGTGGAACTTGGCGCAGCCTATTTCATCCTCAAGCCATTCGATATGGATCATCTTGCAAACCAAATTCGCCAGGTCAGCGGCAAACAAAGCAAACCGTCAAGAAGTGCCCAGAGACCGCAGCAGCAGGAGCCGAAAAAACCGCGGAATCTGGAAGCAAGCATCACATCCGTCATCCACGAGATTGGTGTACCCGCTCATATTAAAGGCTATATGTATTTGCGGGAGGCGATTACAATGGTATACAACGACATTGAGCTTCTTGGCTCGATCACAAAGGTGCTGTATCCGGACATTGCCAAGAAATTCAACACAACGGCAAGCAGGGTGGAACGGGCGATCCGCCATGCGATCGAAGTCGCCTGGAGCCGCGGCAATATCGATTCAATTTCCTCGCTATTCGGCTATACCATCAGCATGTCGAAAGCAAAACCCACAAATAGCGAATTCATCGCCATGGTCGCAGACAAGCTGAGGCTTGAGCACAGGGCGTCATAACCATTGGCATAATGAGGTTTGTCGAAACGGGCAAACCAACGAATTCTTGAAATCCCTACTGAAAATCAATTTCTAAACCAATAAACTTTTTATCAAATGGCCGACGAACTTTTTAATTCGTTGGCCTTTACTTATTTTGTGAGGAGTTGACAAAAGTGAAGCCTGCCAAAGGGGGATTTTATACTAAAAATCAAAATCAAGATGAATTAGGAATCTGTATTCAATCCCAATCGACTGCTTGTTTTGGTAAACTTCTGTTATTGAAGTATTTATAAAACAGTTCATGAAGAAGTTTCTGTTTTTCTTTATTGTTCACTTCTTGAATTGATTCGAGAATATCATCGGCTGTGATTTCAATTTTGTCAAAAGTTCATCCATTTTATTTACTCCCAAAATTCAACTACAGTCTCAAGATTACCTCGAATTAGAATGATCTTTGAAACAGACATTTGATCCAATTCCATACCTTCACTATTCTAAAGTAAACTCTTCGCACTAAAGTGGGTCAATCATTTGCGGCTCTTTTTCCTAAAATCCACGAAGTGATTAAAATGGAGGAGATCTTAAAAGCATTACAACGTCTTAAGAAAAGAATGGAAAATGACTTTAAAGACATACATGATAAATAAGGAGACTCTGGATTTAACAAATAGATGAAAGATTTAAAAAAGTAAATCCGAGGCTCGATAAAGTTGCTTCAACGCTTTAAGGAATTTTGCATGCCCGTCTGCGCTCCTAATACTTTTTCTATGTAATTGACACCTTCCTAAGGTAATTTCAAAAAAATTTACAGAAAATGTGTTATCTTTAGAGGTATATAATTTTTTGGAAACATATTGAAGAGGTGAAGGCGTGTGGAGGATATAATTAATGGTATAAACCACTGGATACAAACAATGCCGAATATATATGGCTCAATGTCAGAAATGGAAATATCAAGTCGACCTTTACCAAATAAATGGTCCAAAAAGGAGATTTTAGGACATTTGTGTGACTCTGCAATAAATAATATCAATAGTTTTATAAAGATACAGTACGAAGAACAACCATTTGTTATCCAATCATATAATCAAGAAAAATGGGTAACACTTCAGAAATATCAAGAGAGGCCACTTGATGAGATATTAAACCTTTTTTTAGCATTAAATAAGCAAATTGTAAATATTATATTGGCTATCCCGAAGGACAGATTATCAATTCTATGTGATATAGGAAATAATCAACAAAAAACATTAGAGTGGCTCGTGAAAGATTATCTTAAACATATGGAACATCATATTAACAACCAAATCATAATTAAAAATAACGTCTAATGTTGATACTGCTTCTTTAACTAATGTGGGCATTAGTTCTGACTAATGTTTTGAATCTGAATGAAGCGAACGAAAGGGCTTTCGATCGAGTACCTGGCATCCTGGGAGCGGTCCTTCTGAACATATTTTCACGATGAAAGGGAAAGAGTTTTTTTTGAAGAAAATATAAAAGATGTGAGTAATAAGATCTGTTCTTATGGATGGTGTAGAAAATCACCCAAGACAGGAGAGTCTACAAAAGCGACAAAAGATTATCCGGTCTGGGGCTGCCATTCATTAATCATTTTCCAAGCCGAACCGACGAGCAACTTATTCGTCGGTTTTTGTTTTTAGTGTGGACAGTATCGAGGAAACACATGGGATGTCACAAACGCTTTATGGAAAATGGTGGATTTATATACAATTAATTGTTAACATAAAATTAGACATCCAGGGAATGTGAAAAAGGTTAATGACCGGAGGTTTTAAAATGAAGAAAAAACTGATCATTGGGACTTCTGCAGCTATTGTCGTATTGTTATCATCCTCTATCTTCCTTTACTCAAGTGATTTTGGCGGAAAAGGGACTATAAAAGAAGCAAAACCAAAAACACAATCGGTCTCTTCTGTGGCAGAAAGGATGGAAGAGGAGCAGACTAAACCTTCTTACGAGGTGCCTTCAGCAGACGTAGACAGGGCAGCAAACGAAATCGGGGAAGTGAATGATGAAAAGACGTTAGCGCACAATATGATGATAATCGCGATACAAAAGGTACAACTCAAGGAGCATGAAAATTTTAATATTTATGGTACTGCAGAAATAGAGAGAATCCAAATTAGTAAAGAAAATATTCAGTATCTAAAAGAAAGAGCGAATCAACTTCATGCAGATCCTTGTGACTGCTAAACTAAAGTTAACAGTTCTTGCTAAACAGGAATAAACACTCTTCTATCAAATATCACTCCTGTTAAGTTATGCTTGTGCTTCAAGATAACTTAGCTGGGGGCTTGGAGAGATGGAGAAGATATTATTGT
>NZ_JBWBKF010000068.1:0-320 GCF_057657925.1 Lederbergia sp. B243.17 | reverse complement strand
TGCGGGTGAAGGGAGTCGAACCCCCACGCCTTGCGGCACTAGATCCTAAGTCTAGCGTGTCTGCCAGTTCCACCACACCCGCATAAAAATGGTGAGCCATGCAGGATTCGAACCTGCGACCCTCTGATTAAAAGTCAGATGCTCTACCAACTGAGCTAATGGCTCAAAAAAGAATGAAGCTGGTGCCGGCCAGAGGACTTGAACCCCCAACCTACTGATTACAAGTCAGTTGCTCTACCAATTGAGCTAGGCCGGCATAAATATGGTGGAGGATGACGGGATCGAACCGCCGACCCTCTGCTTGTAAGGCAGATGCTCTC
>NZ_JBWBKF010000067.1:0-470 GCF_057657925.1 Lederbergia sp. B243.17 | reverse complement strand
GGACATAACTAGTCTCTAACCAAGAGAAAGGTGAAATTGAGCGAGTCAATTTCACCTTTCTCTTTTTGTTATTTATAAATTTAGGATCCGCTTGCTGTATGGGCCGTAAACTTACGTAAGTTCACGGCCATTAACGCGAATCCCATTTCATTTTCCACTTTCGATTTTCCACGTACCGAAAATCGAGTGAACGCCAAATTAGCCTTCAGGAATCCAAAAAATGGTTCTACGTCGATTTTGCGTTGGCGGTAGATGGAACCCAATTTTTCATCCGAAAGCTTCGCTCTCACATATTCTTTTTGCTTTTCCCATTTCTCATTCACCAGTAACTTTCGAGGGTTTCTCTCTTTTGCTTTCGTACAAGAGGAACGGAATGGGCATCCCGAACAGTCTTCGCACTCATAGATTTTAAACGTTCGCTGGAATCCGAATTTGTCTGTCCGTACCGAACGGTACTTAAATACGACTCG
>NZ_JBWBKF010000028.1:0-9281 GCF_057657925.1 Lederbergia sp. B243.17 | reverse complement strand
TTAATGGCCGTGAACTTACGTAAGTTTACGGCCAACACAGCAAGTGGATCCTAAATTTATACACAATAAAAAGAGAAAGGTGAAATTGTCTTGCTCAATTTCACCTTTCTCTTGGTTAGAGACTAGTTATGTCCCAGCCTCGTTTTTCTTTCTGACAGGCGTTTATCTTTATTTAATCTGTATATACATACTAGGGAAGAAGTATTTTTTGAAAGCGCTAATCACTTTTTCAGGCAGTTTTCTCCCCCTCAGGTCGCATTGGTTTAAAAAATCAAGCCTAGGCGGTATAATGATTAAAAATTGGCAGACGAATAGTTCGGTTTAAAAAGAAAGTAGGGGAGACGATGGGTGTTCCCGTTGAGGGCGATAATATTCAAATCCACAGTTATAAACATAACGGAAAAATCCACCGAATATGGGACGAAACAAAGGTATTGAAAGCAACGCGGCATCTTGTGATCGGAGGGAATGACAGGACAATCGTCACCGAATCCGACGGAAGAACCTGGATTACGAGAGAACCGGCCATCTGTTATTTCCATACAGATATTTGGTTTAATATCATTGCGATGATCCGGGAAGATGGTATTTATTATTACTGCAATCTCGGTTCGCCTTATGTATACGACAATGAAGCGCTGAAATATATCGACTACGACCTGGATATCAAGGTCTATCCTGATATGACCTATACGCTGCTCGACGAAGATGAGTATGAGTATCATCGTAAACAGATGGGCTATCCGGATGTTATCGACCACATTTTAAAACGAAATGTGGACAAGCTCGTCAGATGGATCAGCCAGCGAAAAGGCCCCTTTTCTCCTGATTTCATTGACATTTGGTATGACCGTTATTTGACGTATCGCGACTGAGGCTGCTCAGACGCACATGCCTGTTGGCTTTTGGCAACAGGTTTTATTTTTTGATGAGAGTAGGAATTGAGCATGGAAATCATGAAAAGGTATATGGAATTCGTCAAGCCGTATAAATGGAAAATCATCGGTACTCTTTTGATTGGGATTGTTAAATTCGCCATCCCTTTATTGATTCCGATTCTGATGAAGTACGTGATTGATGATATCATCGGAGCACCGAATGTTGGCGCAGAAGCGAAAACGACAAAGTTGCTCGTGACAATGGGAATCATGGGGCTCGTCTTCATCGTTCTCCGCCCGCCGATCGAGTACTACCGTCAGTATTTTGCCCAATGGACGGCAAGTAAAATATTGTTTGATATACGGGACCGTCTTTTTACTCATATCCAAAAATTGAGCTTTAAATTTTATTCAAATACAAGAGCAGGGGAAATCATCTCAAGAGTGATCAATGATGTTGAGCAGACAAAAGATTTCGTCATCACCGGTTTAATGAACCTGTGGCTGGATCTGACGACTGTTATTATCGCCATTATTATTATGATTACGCTTGATGTCCCACTTACACTTGTATCATTGGCTGTATTTCCGCTATACATTTTTTCAGTCCGCTATTTCTTCGGCAATTTGCGGAAGCTGACGAGAGAACGATCACAGGCCCTTGCTGGTGTTCAGAGCTATTTGCATGAACGTGTGGCCGGTATGTCGGTGATAAAAAGCTTTGCCATTGAGGAGCATGAGCAAAAGAACTTCAATGCAACGAACAGCAACTTTTTGGATAAGGCGCTGGTCCACACAAGCTGGACGGCAAAAGCATTTGCAGTTGTCAACACGATCACCGACATTGCACCACTGATTGTCATAACGTATGCGGGCTATCAGGTGATCAACCACGGGCTGTCTATCGGAACGCTCGTCGCGTTCATGGGCTATGTAGAAAGGCTGTATAATCCGCTCAGGCGACTAGTCAATTCTTCGACGACATTAACCCAGGCGATTGCATCCATGGACCGTGTGTTTGAGCTGATGGATGAGAAATATGATATCGACGATGCGCCGGACGCCATCGAACTAAAGAAGGTCAAGGGAGATATCACGTTTGATAACGTATCTTTTTCTTATGATGAAAAAGAGCTTCCGGTATTGAATCATATCAATCTCCATATTAAGCCGGGGGAAACGATCGCGCTTGTCGGCATGAGCGGGGGAGGAAAGTCGTCGCTCGTCAGCTTGATCCCGAGATTCTATGACGTCACTTCAGGAAGCATCCTTTTGGACGGAACGGATATCCGTAGGTTCAAAGTCCGCAGTCTCCGCGACAAGATCGGAATGGTGCTGCAGGACAATATTCTATTCAGTGAATCAGTGAAGGCGAATATCCTACTTGGAAAGCCGGAAGCAAGCGAAGAAGAAGTGAAATGGGCTGCAAAGATGGCAAATGCCGAGGAGTTCATTGAGCATCTTCCCCAAGGCTATGAAACAAAAGTAGGCGAGAGGGGCGTAAAATTATCCGGTGGACAAAAGCAGCGGATTGCGATTGCCCGCGTTTTCCTGAAAAACCCGCCGATCCTGATTTTGGATGAAGCCACTTCCGCTCTTGACCTCGAAAGCGAGGCGCTGATCCAAGAGGCACTGGAAGAATTGGCGAAGGACCGGACGACAATGATCATCGCCCATAGATTGTCGACCATTACCCATGCAGACCGCATCGTCCTCGTCGATCACGGGGAAATAGCTGAAGTAGGCTCCCATGAGGAATTGATGGCGAAGCAGGGGAAATATTATCAGCTGTTCCAAGTCCAACAGCTCGACCGTTAATGAAAAACGCCGAAGAGAAAAGTCTCTTCGGCGTTTATTCTTTATTGATGGTGATTTTACTCGCTTTCTTATGATACTTCTGGAATGTTGTGATCAGCTTGTCAAGATGCTCCAGCTGCTCCTCGTATTCGATGATGGCGGACAAGACCTGCATCAAATGGAAAGATACATAATCGTCGTCCTTTTCGTTTTGACGAATTTCCTTAATGAAGGAATCCATCAGCTGCTCTCTTGTGAAGATTCCGGAGTGAAGGCTGGAGTAGTCGACTTCATCGCGCACCCGGCCAAGGAATTTCAACAGTAGCTGCTCATGATAGCTTAGCAAAAAGTCCAGTCGTTCCCTCGTGTGGATCTGGAGTTTTTCAGGCAGCTGGTGAAGGATGTTTTCATATCGCTGCTGAAGCTTCAATAAGTCATAGCTTTTCTGGGCAGCCTGGATCATCTGTTTATAGATCACCAGCTTGCGACCTTTCGAGAACTCATTTTTCTTAAAATACCGCCGCTCTTCTTTAAACATGGTATAAAGAGAGCTTGTGGAGCTGATCCGATCTTTGAATTTTCCCAGGTCCTTCTTCAGCAGACTGTCCTCATAGGCAAACCTCGATGTCAGCCTCAGCCACTTCAAAATATCTTCTGTAATGTCAGAGATGTTTTGAAAGAGCTTCGTTTCATATTTTGGCGGAATAAAAATCAAATTGACGATGAATGACGATAAGATCCCCACCAAAACACCTGATGACCGAAGTGTGGCGTACTGCAGGAAGTTCGCAGAGGGTGCCTCCATTACAGCGATAATGGTGACGATCGCCAGCCGAATGGAGCTTTCAAGCTTCAGCTTCAGCATGAGAGCAATCGCGACCATTGAAGCAAATCCGACAATAAAATAATGGTCTCCGAACATCAATGCAAACGAAATGGCAATGACGGCACCAATGATGTTGCCTTGGATCTGTTCAATGACCGTCACATACGACCGGTGAATCGTCGGCTGAATCGCAAAAACAGCAGCGATGGCGGTAAACACAGGCGAAGGGAAATGGAGCAGCTTTGCCATATAGAGCGCCAACGTAACAGCAATCCCAGTTTTCAGAATGCGGGCACCGAACTTCATATCTGATTCCTTTCTGGTCGGGCCTCTTTATCCTTTGCTGGATGGAGAGGCACCTTGCATATTTTTGAAGGCGTAATCGACGGCTTCAATAGTTTCTTCTATATCTTTATCCGTATGGGCTGTAGTGATAAACCATGCCTCATATTTCGATGGTGCCAGGTTGATCCCTTGGCTCAGCATTAGCTTGAAGAATTGGGCGAACATTTCTCCGTCGGTCGATTCAGCCTGTTCATAGTTTACTACCTTTTCATCTGTAAAATAAACAGTTAATGCGCCCTTAAGACGATTAATTGTAATTGGAACCTGATATTTGCTGGAAGCTTCCAGGATTCCCTTCTCGAGCTTTTCGCCAAGACGGTCCAATTCTTCATATACTCCGTCTTCCTTCAACACTTCAAGGCAGGCGATGCCGGACAGCATCGAGGCCGGGTTTCCGGCCATTGTTCCCGCCTGGTAGGCAGGGCCGAGCGGTGCTACTTTCTCCATGATCTCTTTTTTGCCTCCGTACGCGCCGATCGGAAGTCCGCCGCCGATGATTTTTCCGAGCGCCGTTAAATCAGGGGTAACACCAAGCATGTCTTGTGCCCCGCCGTACATAAAGCGGAAAGCCGTGATCACTTCGTCAAAGATGAGCAGCGACCCGTGCGCATGGGCGACCTCTTTCACTTCTTCCAGGAAGCCTGGGAAAGGTTCGACGATCCCGAAATTGCCGACAATCGGCTCAACAAGCACTGCGGCAATTTCGTTCCCCCATTTTTCCATCGCCTCTTTATAGGCTTCGATATCATTGAACGGAACGGTGATGACTTCCCGTGCGATGCTTGCAGGCACCCCTGCGGAATCCGGCATCCCGAGCTGTGACGGGCCGGAGCCTGCAGCAACGAGTACCAAATCAGAGTGGCCATGATAGCAGCCGGCGAATTTGATGATTTTCACCCGGTCTGTATAGGCTCTTGCTACCCGGATTGTAGTCATGACAGCTTCTGTCCCTGAATTGACAAAGCGGATCTTTTCAAGATTTGGCATCGCGCTTCGGATCATTTTGGCAAATTTCACTTCATGCGGGGTTGGTGTTCCGAATAGCACCCCGTTTTCGGCTGCATGCTTGATCGCCTCTGTAATGTGTGGGTGAGCATGGCCGGTAATGATCGGTCCATATGCGGCTAGATAATCGATATATCGATTTCCGTCCACATCATAAAAATAGGCACCTTCGCCCCGCTCCATCGCAACAGGGGAGCCGCCTCCGACCGCCTTATAGGAGCGGGATGGGCTGTTCACCCCGCCGACGATATATTCAACTGCTTCTTTATGAAGCGCTTCTGATTTTGTAAAATCCATGATTTTATTCCTCCAATCCTTAAACCCTACACATATTGTAGACGTGATAGGGATGTTGCGCAAATTGCTGACATACGGTGCAGCGAAGCGAGTAAGATATAGTGAAGAAGCGGAAGAGGGGAAAGCGATGTGGCATGCGCTGTTTATTTCGATCATCCTCTGCATAGGGATGGCGATGAAAATGCTTTTTGTACCGTCCCGGTTCAAATTTAAACAAGTATCATTTGAGAACTTTCTTTTTCTTGGTGTTACGTATGCGGTGATCATGATCGGCTTCGGCCTGCTTTTCTTGATGTTCGAATTAAGGGGGCTGAAAGTCATTATGGATACTGGCGAGTATTTGAAGCCCCAATTTTTGCCGAAATTATGGACGAGCCTCTATTTGAGCGCCATTACGCTCTTCTCCGTCGGCTACGGCGACGTGGTTCCGATCGGATATGGTCGCCTGCTCGTCATTATCGAGGCCCTGCTCGGGTATACGATACCGGCAGCATTTGTCGTCAGGACATTCATTGAAATTGATCCCTCCGGCCGGAAGGAATGAAATAGTTGTATTGCCCTCCTGAATTTTGTACGCTAACAGAAAGAGACCTACATGATGGAGGGGTTATAGTTGACTGTACGATTGAATGAACAGGCACCTGAATTTACACTAAGCGCAAATGACGGAAAGACGGTTTCCCTGTCTGATTACCGCGGAAAATACGTAATCGTTTACTTTTATCCAAAGGATATGACACCCGGATGCACTACACAGGCATGTGATTTCCGCGACTATCATGATCAATTTTCAGAGCTGAATACCGTGATCATCGGAATCAGTCCCGATCCATTGGCGAGGCATGAGAAGTTCATTGAAAAGTATGGCCTGCCTTTCCTTTTGCTTGCAGACGAAGAGCATGAAGTGGCTGAACTGTATGATGTCTGGAAACTGAAAAAGAACTTCGGGAAAGAGTACATGGGAATCGAAAGATCAACATTTCTGATCGGCAAAGAAGGGGAGCTGCTGAAGGAATGGAGGAAAGTGAAAGTTAA
Organism: Lederbergia sp. B243.17; assembly: GCF_057657925.1. Lineage (NCBI taxonomy): Bacteria > Bacillati > Bacillota > Bacilli > Caryophanales > Bacillaceae > Lederbergia > Lederbergia sp. B243.17. The sequence continues at coordinate 3,098 of NZ_JBWBKF010000028.1, read as the reverse complement.
GGGGCATGTTGAAGAGGCGCTGGAGTATGTGAAAGAACTTGAAGTAGAGTGACTGCGCCCTTTTTAAAAGACCGGCGGCATTTGTCCATTCCAACAAAGGAAAAAAACATACCTTATTATCAGGGCATACCTCCTCAGCAAAATAGATTAAGGGCTGTTCATTACAGCCCTCTTTTTTACATAAATTAGACTGTTCGGTGAAGGGAGCTTACTTTATATGAAGATTTATACGAAAACAGGTGACAAAGGGACAACTTCCCTTGTATTTGGGCAAAGAATCGGAAAAGATGATATACGTGTTGAGGCGTACGGCACGTGCGACGAAGCAAACTCTTTCATTGGGCTTGCCCTCAGCCTGCTGCCGGACGTGGAAAAGCCGGAATATGAGGAAATAAGAACGGTATTCCGTAAAATCCAGACGGCGATCTTCCATGCAGGAGCGGAGCTATCGACTCCGAAGAACCGGGAAGTTCAGTGGAAATTGGGGGAAGAGGACGTTTCGTATTTGGAATCGGTCATTGACAAATGGGATCCGCATTTGCCGCCGCTGACTAATTTCATTCTCCCTGGAGGCACTCCGGCCGGATCCGCGTTTCATACTGCCAGAACCGTTGCAAGAAGGGCCGAGCGGTGCGCAGTAGCGATCGAAGATGCAAACCCGATTGTCATTGCCTACCTGAACAGGCTGTCAGATTTGCTTTTTGTTGCTGCGAGATACGTTAATCATTTGCAGGGAGCGGAAGAAGACACGCTTCATCAAGGAAAATAATTGACAGAAACGGCAAACTTCTTGTATTCTAATTATAAGGATTATAAATAGATAATACTTTTAGAAAAGAGGTGCATGACGATGTCAGACCACCAATTGAAAGAGGCAATCGAAACGTTGAAAGAAACGGGCGTCCGTATTACACCTCAGCGTCATGCGATTTTAGAATACCTAATTCAATCGATGTCACATCCGACTGCAGATGATATTTACAAATCGCTGGAAGATAAATTTCCAAATATGAGTGTAGCCACTGTCTACAACAACTTAAGGGTCTTCCGTGAAGCAGGACTTGTCAAAGAACTGACGTATGGTGATTCGTCAAGCCGCTTTGATTTCGTCACTTCTGACCACTACCATATTATCTGTGAAGACTGCGGAAAGATCGTTGATTTCCATTATCCGGGCTTGGATGAAGTTGAGCAGCTTGCTTCCCATGTAACTGGCTTTCAAGTCGCCAATCATCGGATGGAAGTGTACGGAGTTTGTCCGGATTGCAGCAAAAAAGCACATTAAAAAGGATTGTCCACGATCACGTGGCCAATCCTTTTTTATCTTTTCTTATGATTATATGACTCGTCAAAGTCCTTGCCTTCCAGGTTAGGGTCAAGCGTGAGCGGTTCATTGCAATGCATGCACATGTCCACCCTTCCCAAGATTTTCGTCGGCTTTCCGCAATTCGGACAGACGACCTGCACGGCCTTGGTCGAAAGCATGCCAATCCAGAAATAGACGAGCGTACTTGCAATGATCGAAAGCATCCCGAGCAGCATGAAAATCGTCATCACAATCGGATGGCTTTTGAAAAAGATGCCGATATACATAATGATAAAACCGAGAAAGACGAGCCCTAACGCGAATGTGCGAATTTTATTGATTTTATTCGAATATTTTTTTGCCATGATATGCCCTCCCGAGACTAAACTATACCACAGTTAAGCAAATCGTCCCAATTTTAATTTCACCTGGCGCAAGCAGGAAAATGGAAGAGGGGCGTCGAAATTAAACCGAGCAAAGTAATATGATGGAGGAATCACTTATGGAGGACATTTTACGTCCGCTCTATCAGGAGCGCGCAAGCCAAGCGAACACAATGGGCATACTGAGGATTGAAAAAAAGTATAAAACTGTCACCTTGACGGATACATTTGATACTGTGTTGCTGATTATCGTTAAAGAACAGGAGAAGCCTGTCATACATAAGCATTATCAATACGCTGACCAGAAAGCTGCGCTGCAAGTCGTGACCGAAACGCAATTGCGAGAATGGCTGCTGCTCGGCACAAACCGGAAAATCATTGAATGGATCTTTGAAGGAAGAATTCTTTTCGACCGCAATGAATATCTCGAGAACCTCCGCTCAGAACTGGAGGACTTTCCCTTTAAGGAAAGAAAATTTAAAATCGGACTCGAATTTGCCAAGCTGATCCGGCGGTACTATGACGGGAAAACGTTTTTCGACAGCCGGCAGTATTTTGATGCTTTCAACCATGTTATCCATTCTTTGCATCATCTCGGCAGGCTGGCAATTATAGAAAGAGGTTTTTACCCTGAACTGACAGTGTGGAATCAAGTAAAACAAATCGAGCCTGAAATTTATAAGCTTTATGAGGAATTGCTGAAAAGTGATGAGACGATCGACAAAAGGCTCGAATTGCTGTTCATCGCCAGTGAGTTTTTAATTTTTTCCAGATCCTCGATCGGCGCTGCCCATTTCATCGGTGTTATGAATGAAAAAGAATTGTGGACGATAGAGGAATTGTCCTCTCACCCAGAACTCATGCATTATGGTGTGGATTTAAGTATTTTGCTAGAGTATTTAGTGGATAAGGATTTTGTTCTTACTGTAGGAATAGAGACGAAGGGGCCGGGATTATCCCAGCGTTGTTACAAGGCAGTAGAAAAAAATTAAAAAAAGCTGTTGACTTATTTAGTTAGCCTTGTTATAGTAATAAACGTCGCTGCTGAACAACGCAAATGCGGCGGCGAAAAACTTAAAAAAAGTTGTTGACAAACAAGTCACCAACTGATATACTTTAAAAGTCGCTTAAGAGCGGCGGAGAAGTTGTTCCTTGAAAACTGAACGAAACAAACGTCAATGATTTACTTTTAAGTAAGACCAGCAAATGAGCTAACAAACTTTAATGAGAGTTTGATCCTGGCTCAGGACGAACGCTGGCGGCGTGCCTAATACATGCAAGTCGAGCGAACAGATGGGAGCTTGCTCCCTGATGTTAGCGGCGGACGGGTGAGTAACACGTGGGCAACCTGCCTGCAAGCCTGGGATAACTTCGGGAAACCGGAGCTAATACCGGATAATTTCTTCCTC
>NZ_JBWBKF010000066.1:0-13543 GCF_057657925.1 Lederbergia sp. B243.17 | reverse complement strand
GAAAAGCGGAGGGCGATTGATCAGGGGCGACAAGCGCTGGAGGAAAAGAGCGGGTGGATGATTTTCAATCCACCTGATCTTTTTCGAAGCGACCTCGAGCCCCTATCGCCCGCAGCTAGACAAAGAAAAGCGGAGGCGCCTTGCTCAGCTGCGCCAAGCATAAGACGAGAAAGGAAAAAGGCGCTTTCCAGCCTTTAGCCTTTCTTGGCTTATGACCTCGAGCAGCTAGGCGCCGCAGCTAGACAATTGAAAAGCGGAGGGCCGCTGATCAGTCCCCCTTCATAAAAAACCATCACCAGAACGATCCATCTTCAATAGTGGATCGTTCTTTTTCATAGGAGGAAGAGAAAGTGAAAAAAATGAAAATCAGCTTCGGTCTCCTCATTAGCCTGATCGCCTTTTTTCAATCCTGGCAGGGATTTGCACGGAAAGAATGGCTGTATGGGATCATTTTTGGACTAACAGGGCTGCTGCTGGCGGCTATCCATCTTTATGAATGGATGTTATTGGCGAAAGACAAAAAATGGAGATAATTCCATATTACATTAACGTAACAGAGCGCTTGCTCCGTTTTGGATGATGAGGTGGGGGTATTAGAATAGAGGACGCCGCAATCGGCAAAAAAACCAAGGAGGTTGAAATTCTATGAACAACAAGAAGTTTATTGGCACTTTTCACTCAGAAGAAGAGGCAATACGCAAAATAGATGAATTGAAATCCGAAGGTTATGCAAACAATGATATTTACGCCGTTGCAAAAGATCACGATGACATTTCCATGGTTCGTGGCCGTACTGATGTCGATACTCAAACTGTAGACGGAAGCTGGATTGACCGTTTTATGGCCTTCCTTTCTGGAGATGAGCCAGTACGCGGGGCCCTGCGCAATATGGGTTTGACAGATGCGGATGCAGATCGTTACTACACAGAAATCGAAAGCGGTGCGATTCTACTATATGTGGACAAGGATTATGATACGCTTTATAGCGGTGAGAACATTGCTACTGCGGCAGATCCAAACCTTGGACCGGATCCCCTTGATGCAACAGGAACTGGTTCTTATGTTGAAAATGAACATACGACAAACGCGTATGCAGTGAACAATTCGCTTAATGAGCATGATGGGGAGCAGAAAATGCGCCTCTACGAAGAGAAGCTGAACATCGACAAGCAGGAAGTCCCTCGCGGAGAAGTGAAGGTCGAGAAGAACATTGTAGAAGAACAGCAGAATGTTGATATTCCGGTATCCCGTGAGGAAGTGTATATCGAGCGCCGCGAAGTGGACAATCCATCCGCCTACGGTGAAACAGCTGCCGCTTTTGAAGATGACGGGAAAACGATCCGGATTCCTCTTTCTGAGGAAAAGGTTGAAGTGACAAAGCGACCAGTCGTAAGCGAGGAAATCGTCGTCGGCAAGAAGAAGGTGGAGGATACTGAAACAGTCCGTGAAAAAGTCCGCCGTGAAGAAGCACAATTCGAAGGGCTGGATGATACACCGCGTATGGGAAACGGAAACACCGCCTCAACCGGATATAAGAGCCGCCAATACGACGTGACTAACAGCACGGGAGTAAACAATCAAAACAACAGAGACTATAATGTGGGTTCTACAAAAGGCTACAGCAATGAAAATAATTTTGACGACAGCTTGAAAGCCCAAGGTTTCTATGAAAATAACCAAAATCAAACAACAGACAAGACTCAGTATACAAACAACAATGTGCTTGATAGTGATGTCAGCGCACAGGAAAGCAACAAAGATCTCGGGCAGTACCAGAACCACAATAATTTTGACGACAGCCTGCAGGCCAACGGCTTCTATGAAGGCAAGGACAAATTCACCGATGATACACGTGACAGCGTCTATCAAAACAAATCCTATTCCGATTCAGGTAACGCTGATAACACCTACCGAAGCGACTCATATGAAATGAAGGGCGAAAATATTTATATGAAGGACCCTGAAGATCAATTGCTGTCAACAGAGAAGAATTTGCGTGACGAGCGAAAAGACGGTCTCCAGTCCCGCAAAAATAACCCGTTTAATGACTAACGGAAAAAGGGCTGCCAATACGGCAGCTCTTTTCTATTCCAAACTATTTTCCTCTTTGATTAACGCAAGCAATGCGGCACAGCCCTCCGTGACAAGGGAGTATGTTTCCTCGAAGTCCCCGGTATAGTAGGGATCTGGAACATCCTTTTTTACGTTTGTCAAATCGAGAAGGCGGATGATACGGGTGTGATCTTTCCCCGCCGCAATCTCCTTCATGTTGCTAAGATTGCTTTCGTCCATCCCGATGATGTAATCGAACACGTCAGCATCTTGCGTAGAAAACTGGCGGCTGCGCATGTCTCCCGCCGGAATTTTGTATTTTTCAAGTATGCCGAGTGTGCCTTTATGAGGTGGAGCGTCGACATGCCAGGAGCTGGTGCCGGCAGAATCGGTCTCTATTTTTCCTGCTAGCCCTTCTTTTTCAACCATACTTCGAAAAATGGCCTCCGCCATCGGGGAGCGGCAAATGTTCCCCAGGCAGACAAATAAAACTTTGATCATATGAATCACCCTTTATTACATGCTATCATCAATTTTCGTATCTTTTTTGATAAACTTCAAGTATAAGAAATAAAGGATACCGATGCCGAGCCAGATGAAGCCGAGCTTTTTGGCGAGTGGGTCCAAGTGGAACCAGACGAACCCAACGATCAAAAACCCGACGGCAGGTAAAACGAGATGACTGAAATATTTTTTGCTCTTTTGTTTCCGGATATAGTAATTGATAACGGAAACATGCAAAATCAAAAAGGCGGACAGGGCGCCAAAGTTTACAAGAGACGCAAGCTGACCGATCTGTGCTGCGAAAAATACTGTGACAAAGAAGGAGATTACAGCGACAAAGATCGTGCTGATGTAAGGCGTCTTGAATTTTTCATGAACTTTGGAGAGCACATGAGGCAGCTTCCGGTCGCGCGCCATGCTAAAGAGAATCCTCGAAATGGCGGCCTGTGCGACAAGCGCATCGGCAATCCCCCAGGCAATGACGGTTGCAATGATCGTCATCCATTTCAGCCATGGTCCTCCGGCAATTTCAGCGATCTGATAGAAAGCGGTGTCGACATTTTCAAACGTAGTGAAGTCAGGCCAAATAAGAGCGGCAACCCATGTTTGGATGATAAAAAGGACGCCGACAACCAAGAGAGATGCAATAATGGCGTTGCCAATTGCCTTTTTGCCGCCTTTCGATTCCTCCGCAAGTGTGGAAACCGCATCAAAGCCGAGGAAGCTAAGCACAGCGATCGAAACGGCTCCCATCACAGTGGCCAATGAAAAATGCTCCTTGTCGTAAAGCGGCTTGAAGGTAAATTCCGCCCCGTTCACATGCTGGGCAACCGCAATGACGCCCGCCGTGACAAAGATGACAAGAACGATCAGCTCTAGAACGAGGATCACTTTATTGGTCTTTGCTGTAAATTCAATTCCCATCACGTTGATGACAGTATTAATGCCGATAAAAATGAGCAGCCAAACGATGATCGGCACTTCAGGCACGATGTCGGCGAGAGCTGCAGCACTGACGAGATATAGCAGGGCCGGGACAAAGATGTAGTCAAGCAGGATAAGCCAGCCGCCGAAAAAACCGGCCGTCTCATTGATTCCGTGTTGGGCATATGAATAGACCGATCCCGAATACGGAATGGCCTCTGACATGCGGGCATAGCTGAGTGCGGTGAAGATCATCCCGATCATCCCGATTACATAGGCGAGAGCGACCATGCCTTTTGCTCCGGTCGCCACCTCTCCATAAATACCAAACGGCGCAATCGGCACCATGAAAATCAACCCGTAAATCATCAGGTCCCAGAACGTGAGGGCCCTTTTTAATTCTTGTTTATATTCTGGCCCTGTATTATTTAGCTTTACAGCTTCCATCCCAACTCCCCCTTATCCCCTTCATTATGAAAATATTTTTATATCATAGGCATCCAAGAACCATTGCGGCACAAAAAAGCGAGCTGTCATCAGCGGATCGACAATTTGCGAGATTTGTGATTGACCAATTGCGCTCATCAGCATCGCCATTTCCGCAACGTCCAAATTGGTATGCGGAAGCAGGAGGTCAATCATCTCCTCGACAGCTTTTTTCGCGGCCTCATCAAGTGTCTCGGCGGAAACGAGTATGTAGAGACCGTCCTTGTTTTTGACGAGGGGATGGTTCAAAGCTTTCCCTTTTTTCACTTCCAGCGTCAAGTCAGCTTTTCCGCCAACTTCGATGCCGGATACGCCAATTTCGCCGTCACCCATCGCTGCATGCATGTCACCAAGGCCAAACAAAGCCCCTTTTTGGAAAACAGGGAAGTAGATAGTGGCCCCTTCTGTGATCATAACCGTATCCAGATTTCCTCCATGGCTGCCCGGTGTCCCGCATGGAACCGGTTCGCCTTCCGGGGCAACACCGATGACGCCAATCATTTTATTGAGGGGGATGTGGATTTTTTCATTAAATACGGCTTTCCCGTTCTCAATCGGAAGAATCTTTACCGTGAATTCTTCTATCCTGTGGCCCATCACCCCTAGATCAGCGCCTGTCGCCAGGACACCGCGATCCTCAATATCAAGTTCGTGAATTGTAACAGCAAGCACATCGCCGGGCTCTGCACTTTCGACATAGATCGGCCCAGTTGCAGGGTTGATCCGGTTCCAGTCAAGGCTGTTCATTGTCGTTTCATTCGTGGTAATCTGATCCTCGAAGCAATCATAGGCATGAACCGAGATTCTGCTCCCGGACTCCACTTTTGCCACAGGGGCATGATCCTTCGAAAAAGAATAAATCGGTGTTCCGCGTTCAATTGTTTTTGCCATTAGAATAGTCTCCTCCTGTAAGTGTTGGTTTTTATAATTGTATGACATTTCTAATAATTATGCTAGGCCTATGGACTCTCATGACAGAATGGGGATGTGTTACAATGGAAAATATTCGTTTAGAGAAGAGGGGGAAGGAATGCCGAGAAAGTATTGGGCGCTGCTTGTTATCGTATGCTGCGGGGGGATTTTCCTCGCGACTGCTTCACCCGCGTCGACAGGGGATCAGACAAAGCAGTGGATCACTGAACTGCTGCCGCTGACTGACATACAAGCAAGGTTACTGAATGTCGCTCTGCGAAAGCTTGTTCATGTCGTGACATTCGCTATGTTGGCTGTGCTCTTTTATGGACTGTTCGAGAGGCGTTTTTGGCCGGCTTGGCTTGCTGCGACAATTTACGCGGCAACGGATGAACTGCACCAGTACTTTGTCCCGAACCGAACCGGAGCTGTGCTTGACGTTATGCTTGATGCAGCGGGAGCGTTAGTCGGGCTTTTGATAGCCCGCCGCTTTGCGAGCGTAAACAATAAGCGAGTACGTAATACATATAAGGGATAAGCAGGAGGATTGCAGCAGTGAGAAAGAGTCACTGCAGCAGTCTTTTTTTTATGAATTCCAGAGGGGTGAGAGGAGAGAGGAGGACGATCAATGTGCCCGACGGAAGCGGCATGCCCCGGCGAGGGTCACATAGAGATGTCCAATGTTCCCGCCGTAGTCTCCGAGCCTAACTCTCAGCCACATAAACAAATCCCAGTCGCCACCAAAAAAGCGACCGAAGAATCGGTCGCTAAGAAAACCCTGCTCTCTCCCAAATAACCTCCAAGCCCCATCCCCTATATCAACGACCTCACCAGCAAAGGGGAGACGTCCCGGTAAATCTCATCGAACTGTGAGATCGGGAGCGGATTATGCCCGAGACCGAGTTCTACAGTGAAGCCGGGCTTGCGGAAGTCTTGGATGAACCAATCTTTATAGCCGGCATAGCTGTCGACGTATTGGACGGCGCGATAGCCGCTGACTCGTGCAAACTCGGCAGCAAGCATGGCGGATTCAGGCGGTTCGAGGCCCTCGAAGCCCCAGTAGATTTCCTTTCCTTGCGTATGAAGGGCAAGGAGGCGGTCGTAATTCTGTGTTCTCACCAGGTCTGCCATTACCTTCGTTTCCGGCTCGGTCAGCGGGGCCGTTCCTGGAAAGTCGCGAGGCCCCGGCTCTTTCGGTTTTCGCTCACTCTCGAACTCCCATCTGGCTGGGAATTGTTTGTTCAGGTCGACGCCGCGGATGTTTGCCTTCCAGCCGGAAAAGTCCTCGCTGCCTCGGTTCAGCCGTAGCAATTCATCTCTTCTTTCTGCAGGCGGGCCGTTCAAGACAAGATCGACTCCGTCCGGGTTGACCATCGGAATAGCGATGAGCCGGCTCCCCGTATACATCGCGGTTGCGGGAACTCCTCTGAATGTCATTCCGTTCGTCAAGGCGAGCAGGTATTCATTCAAAAATGTCATTAGCACTGGAGTGGTGATCCATTCATTCGCATGGAAGGAGGCGTTGACTTGCACATTACGGCTGCCCCGGCCTATGGTCGCTTCATGCATCGGTTTCCCAAGCACGCTTTCGCCGGCTGTTCTTCTGACGATAAAGGGATAGATCGATTGTAATCTCGCCAGGTCAGCGGCGAGCAGGCGGGAATCGTAATTTCTCCTGCCATTCACGATCGGTTCCGTAACTCTGACGGGGATCCGGATCGATTCGCCAACTGGCAATTTGTTTGGATTTACATCCTGGTTGAGCAACAGCAGGGCATCGACGGATATATTCCCATCTCTCGCAATTTTCCAGAACGTATCGCCTTTTTTTACGGTTCGGCTGACTTCTGTGAATCCAGGTATGGAAACGGCCGTCCCCGGTTTTAGAGAGGCCGGGTCCAGATCGCGGTTTGAATCGACAATGAGCATGACCGGGGTGAAAAAGAGCTGGCTATAGTACCAAAATGTATCCCCAGGCCTGATCTGTACTTGCATACCATCCCTCCCGAAAAGTTCCTCTTTTAAAGGTATGTGAACGGATGGAAAACATGCCCGGCCGATTCAGCCTGTAACCGCAGTGCTTTTTCTCAGCTTATCCATGGCACCGGCCCGCCACTTTTTCACTGCGGAGACAGAGACTTTTTCAAGCTTTGCGATTTCCGCAACGGATAGACCATGGTGGAAGGTGAGTACGGCCCATCTTTTTTGCTTATCTGTGAGCTCGGAGAGGTAGGAAAGGAAGGTTTCCATCTCCAGCACGCGGAACTCATCCGGATCCGGCACAGCTCCCCAGAAAATCTCATCAGGGTAGACATGTTGTTCGTCGTTCTTCCTGTGCTTTGTCAGTTCCATCATCATCCGGCCTTTGATGTAAGAATACGCGTAGCTGCTCAATTTCCCCTTAGCAGGGTCAAGCTGCTTCCACGCATCCCAGAGGGCAATTAAGCCGATCTGAAAAAACTCTTCTTTGTTTTTGTAAATGGACAGCGAACGCATCACATGATAAATCATCGGTTTGTACTGCTCAGCAATTTCATTAAAACCATCCATCGAAGTTTCCTTCCAGGAGGCGCGCCAGCCAATGTATTCCCGGGTTCTCTATACAATAGAAGAAAGGGGGAAGGGGAGCGAACGATGGAAAGGGAGGACTCGAAGGCAAAATTGAATTTTGGTGGGGGATTTTCAGGGCAAAAGTTGAACTTTCCTTGGACGAAAACCCCGAAAGCGCCCCATTTTCAGGACGAAAAAGGTTTTTAGCCAATATAGACAAGCGAAAAAAAAGGACCTTGCCGCCCTGGCAAGGTCCTTTACATCCTATTTAGCTATTTTGCGGCGGGTACGCTCTCCATTTCGAGAAGTCAGGGTCTTGCTTGAAGACCATGCTCTTAGGGAAGATAAACGTCCATGGTTTGCTTGTATTTGCTTTCACTTCAAAATCATCAAGCTGGAAGCCGCCTTCTGCGACTTTGTCTCCCGCTGCGTCTTCCACGATCAGCGGCAGCTTCTCGATCTTAACGTTTTTCAGCGAGCCATTGCGGACGAGCATCGTCACGCGCAGCTGGCCGTCGTCAGCAAGCGATGCCTGGAGGCCGAGAAAGTTGACTTCGCCTTGTTTTGGCGGTTCGATTGTGTTGATCAATTCCTTCAGCTTGTCTTTATCTGCGTCAGCAAGCGATTTGTCCCAGCTGTCCGCCAGATCAAGCTGATGCTTTTTCTTCAGTTCGAATGCGAGTTTCCAGCCGTCTTTCGGAAGCTCCGTCGTCAGCAGATCCTTCTTTTCGAAAATGAAGTTCCAAGGACGGCTGCTAAGCGGCGGGATTTCACCAAGCTCGCCAAGGTCGAACGACTTGCGGCCGATGACCGTTCCATCTGCATCAAGAAGAAGGAGCGGCGTTTCCTCGAGCTTAATGCCGGAATTGATCGAGCTCCGGACGAAAGCCGTAACGGCGAATCCGCCGTCTCTCGTCTCGTTGATCTCAATTCCGGAGAGGGAAAGCTGGTTCGGCTTGAGTGGCGGGCACTCGTTGTTCATGAAGCGGAGCACGTAAAGCTTTTCAGCCGGCACCGACCACATCGGATGGATCGAAAGCTCTGTATCAATGTCCGCATCGGAATCTTCAACCGCTGATGCTCCTTTTTGAAGCAATTCATCTGATGAAATCGTGCTGTCCTTGCCTTGTTTCTTCTTTTTTCCTTTAAAAAATAACATGGAGATCCTCCCTATTCATTCTCTGTTTGTAACGGGCTGAAATGCTGCAAAAGCTGTACGGCGAGTCTGCATGCATCTTCTTCGATTTTGTAATACGTAAAGGTGAAGACTTCCAAACCTTCGCGCTGGTACTGGCGAATCGGGTCTTCCTGGCTGTATCCGCGCAAGCCCATTCCTTCCTTCAGGCGGGTCATTGCCTCGAGATGCTCAATCCAGTTTCCGTCCAAAACCCGGAGCACATGGCCGCCGAGCTGCTGGGCGAGGTTTGGATATTCAGATACGATGCCTTCGAGTCTTTCAGCAGTCGCTTCCAGCAGTTTTTCAATGATCGAAAGGACCTCTTTCTGATTGCGGATCTCTTCCGGATCAAGCGGCTGAATCGGTTCAAGCGAAATGAGGTTCACTTTTTCCATCAGCGGCTCAAGCTGCCAATTGAATGGACTCTCATCATCCGGGCAATAGCGCTCAACATAGTGGGCGCCAAGGCTCTTGAACATCGGCAGGATGTCTGCGACCGGGTTTTCGCTTTCCAGCAAATTGCTCCGGAGCTTATAAATGATGTTCCGCTGTTCGTTGACAACGTCATCGAGTTTAAGCGTATATTCACGGGCCGAGAAGTTGGCGCCTTCGCAAATCCGCTGTACTCGGTCAAAGAAATCATTGATATCCTTGTTCTGGATCCGTCCCTCTTCATCCGTCTTCAGCTTGTTTTCAAGCTTTTCAAGCTGCTCGGGGGCAAAGCGGCGTACGAGCTCATCTTCAACTGAAATGTAAAATTGGCTCGATCCCGGGTCGCCCTGTCTGCCGGCCCGGCCTTTCAGCTGGTTGTCGACGCGGCGGCTTTCATGGCGCTCTGTTCCGATAACGTGGAGACCGCCTAATTCAGCGACACCTTCGCCAAGCAAAATATCGGTACCACGTCCAGCCATATTCGTGGCAATCGTTATATGATTTTTCTGGCCAGCCATGGAAATGAGCTCAACTTCCTTCTCGACGCTTTTCGCGTTCAAGAGGGCATACTCAATCTTTTCCTTGTCGAGGTATTCGGCAAGTGTCTCCGATTGGAGAATCGATGTCGTCCCGATCAGGATCGGCTGTCCTGTCGCGTGACGCTTTTTCACTTCTCTTACAACCGCTTCATACTTATGTTTTGCCGTTGCGAAGACGATATCTGGCATATCTTGGCGGATTTTCTCGCGATTTGTCGGAATCGGGATGACATCCATTCCGTAGATTTCCTGGAATTCCTTTTCTTCGGTTTTTGCCGTACCGGTCATGCCTGCCAGGATTGGATACATGCGGAAATAGTTCTGAATCGTGACTGTCGCCTGCATTTTGTTCTCATCTGTGAGTACAAGGCCTTCCTTCGCTTCGATCGCCTGGTGGAGGCCGTCAGACAAGCTCCGGCCTTCCATAATCCGGCCGGTGAACATGTCGACAAGCTCAACCTTTCCTTCACGGACGATATAGTCAACATCACGCTTGAAAATGACCTGGGCGCGGAGAGACTGGATCATATAATGATAGAGTGTTTGATGTTCAAGGTCATAGAGATTGTCGATTCCGAACGCTTTCTCAATCTTATTGATGCCTTCTTCGGTGAAGTTTGTTGCCTTCGTCTCAGGATCGTATGTGTAATCCTTCTCGACTTTGAACCGCTTCACAAGTTGGGCAGTGACAAAGAACAGCTCAGAGTTGAGCGATGTTTTTCCGGCGATGATCAGCGGTGTCTTCGCCTCGTCGATCAGGATGCTGTCGATTTCGTCGAGGATCGCATAATGGTAGGGGCGTTGAACGCGTTCATCCGCCCTTGTTGCCATATGGTCGCGGAGGTAGTCGAAACCGAACTCGGTACCGACACCATATGTAATGTCGGCGTTATATGCATCTTTCTTTTCGCTCGGGGTCGTCTGGCTCACATTGAGGCCGACAGTAAGACCGAGAAATTCATGGATTTGGCCGTTAATCTCCCGGTCGCGCGTAGCTAAATAATCATTGACCGTGATAACGTGCACGCCTTTGCCTTCCAGTGCACGCAAATAGCTTGGCAGGGAGGCGACAAGTGTTTTTCCTTCTCCTGTTGCCATTTCGGAAATGTTGCCGTCAAGCAAAGCGAGACCGCCGAGAATCTGCACATCAAAATGGCGCATGCCGAGCACACGCTTCGATGCTTCTCGGACAACCGCAAACGCTTCTACTTTAATGTCTTCCACTGTTGAGCCATTCGCCAGTTTTTCTTTGAACTGAACCGTTTTCTGTGCTAATTCCTCGTCGGACAGACCAGAAACTTTTGATTCATAGGCGTTGACTTGCTGAAGAGTTTTTCGGTACTTCTTCAGCGTTTTTTCCTGGGGACTCCCAAATGCCTTTTTAATGTATGTGATCATTCATAGTCTCTCCTTACAAACAGTTGAATCTAGTATACCATAGATGGTTTTGGCGGATACAGTTTAATTATGGAGGATTTTGCTAGATTGGCTGGTAGTATTTTGGCAGAAACATGTGGAAAAGGGGGAATGATTTTGCTAGAGTAGTAGTATCATGAATGAGGGGAGTTTTCTGACATGAAGCGCGTATACATATTGGCCCTGACACTTGTTATGAGCCTGTTCGTCGTTTCGCCTGCAGGTGCGGCAAATGATTTGTCAGGCCATTATTTTGAGAATGACATGAAGCAGCTGATTGCAAAAGGAATTATGGAGGGATTCGAGGATGGCACATACAGGCCGGATGCCGAATTGACGCGGGCACAATTTGCCCAGCTGATCGTAAAGGCGCTTGAGCTTGACGTTGTGTCACCGGATCCAAAGAACGAGGCGGATTTGCCGCCTGTGCAATATATCGATGTGAAACCGGGTGCTTGGTACGAGGAAGCAGTAGCCGGTGCCTCAAAAGCCGGGATTATCAGCGGATACCCTGACGGCAGCTTCAAGCCGAACGACAAGATTTCGCGCCAGCATATGGCGATCATGGTCGCCAACGCGCTGAAAGCGAAAGGAATGATCTTTGAAGGACAGAAAGCGGTCAATTTCGCTGACGCCAAGGACATCCAGCAGGCGTCAAAAGAGTCTGTCCAAATCGTCTACAATCTCGGCATTATCAAAGGGACTTCAACGAGCCCGCTGAAGTTCTCGCCAAAAGCGTACACGACAAGAGGAATGGCAGCTGCTACGCTGAATCGAATGCTTACTGCTTTAAACCCGCCGAAAAAGCTGGACTTTGAAGTGGCAGTTCCTTCTAAAAGCGGAATGGATGTAAAAAAAGACTATGCGACGTTTGATGAAGCGAGAAAAAATGTAACTGGCAATGAAGTGATTGTAAAAGGGAACAAGATTGTTTGGATGCCAAGCGGAATCGCAGCAGCCAATAAATTTACGGAAATCTATGAAGATGCAGCTTTTAAAACGGCACGGACATATGTCTCAACAGGTTCCGAGCTGAAATATATCGGAGCAACAGACAAGGCAGTTCAAGTTGAGCTTGCAGGCAAAAAGGGATATGTAAAACAGGACAATGTGAACCTGATCCCGCCAAGCCTATCTGACGGCCGCTCCTATTATAAAAATGAAAACGGCCAGCTCGTCCATTATATTTTTAACCCGATCAGCAAAACATACGCTTCGACTGGAGTAATCGGCACTGCGCCAAGCTTCATGGCGGTCGGACAAAATTACTATAGCTGGGACGGGGCCGCTTTTACAACGGCTGCCGGAAACCAGGCGGGGCAGGGCTATCAATACTTCCAATTCCTCCCGCTGAGCACAGTTTCGAACTACACGGCTGAAGAATTGGACAAGTTCCTGGAAACAAACTATCCGGAAGGCCATAAAAAGAAAGTATATAATGGGAAAAAACTCGACAAGAGCCCATTGGTTGGAACAGGAAAGTTCTATAAAGCGATGGAACAGAAATACAAAGTGAATGCCTTGTATTTGATGGCACATGCCATTCACGAAAGCGACTGGGGAACAAGTGCGATTTCCCAAGAGAAGAACAATCTGTACGGCATGCAGGCCTATGACTCCGACGCTATGAAAAACGCAAAAACGTATAAGAGTTTTGAAGAGTCGATTGAAGATGCTGCAAAATACGTCTCTGGAACTTACCAGAATCCGAAGGGCGCTTACTATAACGGCGCGGTTCTCGGCAATAAAGCAATCGGCATGAACGTAAAATATGCCTCCGATCCATATTGGGGCGAAAAAGCCGCTGGTCATATGTACCGGGCTGACCAATATCTCGGACGCAAGGACTTCGGCAAGTTTGAACTCGGCTTTACTACTGAGCCGAACTTGAACATCCGCAACGCCGCCGGCACGAAAAACACATCAGTCGTCTATACGCTGAAAAATACAGGCATTCCTGTCATCATCAAAGGGGAGGAAACGGTTGAAAGTGCTGTCTGGTATAAGATCCAGTCAGACGACCAAAGCCTTCTCGACGCGTATGCTTACGGAAAAGGCTCGCTTGGCGAATATGTCAAAAAGCTGCCGGTTGCGAAGTAATCAAAATATGTACGAAAAGAAGGAGGCTGGGACATAACTAGTCTCTAACCAAGAGAAAGGTGAAATTGAGCAAGACAATTTCACCTTTCTCTTTTTAATGTGTATAAATTTAGGATCCACTTGCTGTGTTGGCCGTAAACTTACGTAAGTTCACGGCCATTAACGCGAATCCCATTTCATTTTCCACGTACCGAAAATCGAGTGAACGCCAAATTAGCCTTCAGAAATCCAAAAAATGGTTCTACGTCGATCTTGCGTCGGCGGTAGATGGAACCCAATTTTTCATCCGAAAGCTTCGCTCTCACATATTCTTTTTGCTTTTCCCATTTCTCATTCACCAGTACCTTTCGATGGTTTCTCTCTTTTGCTTTCGTACAAGAGGAACGGAATGGGCATCCCGAACAGTCTTCGCACTCATAGATTTTAAACGTTCGCTGGAATCCGAATTTGT